>JBEKPK010000220.1:0-9301 GCA_049520795.1 Bryobacteraceae bacterium | reverse complement strand
TTCCGCGCCGATGCAGGTTCTGGGCGCCGACTCCATTTCCGGTCGCGTGTAACCCAACAAAAGCAGTGCTCTTCGCGATTGCCCGGCGTCAAGGGGCGGACTAGTACTTTCAGAATAAAAAGATGAGAATTCTTGCCAGAACTTGTTGAATTCGGGGGATAAACAGTTGTAGACTGAGACTCGGTATCCTTGTACAGAATTTCAAATCGGAGTACCGAGTTCCAATCGGAGGAATGAAGATGCGGATTTTCGTAACGGCTTTAATGCTGGCTGTCGTCCTGGCAAGCTCAGCCTTCGCGGGCAATGTTGCCCTCACTTCGCTGGGCGCAACTGCACAATCGTACTGTGGTACCGGTGGCGCTACTTCGCCTTGCAACCTCGGCTCGGACGTGGCGAACTACGCTATTGACAATAATTCGACCACGCAATGGATCGCGAATGGGGCCGTGGTAAACCCCTACGTGCTGATTAATCTCGGCGCGGTCTATAATGTTGACTTTGTCAGCGTTTCGGGAGTTGGCAACACCGGAAATACCATTAGTTTCGAACTCTTTGGGGGCCTGACTTCGACTCCGGTCACGGTGCTCGGTACAGAGACTCTTCAAGCTGGTGGTACGGCCTGGACTGATACTTTTACCTTACCGACCCCTGCTAACTACCAATACGTTGAGTACTATGTGACCGGCGGCACCGATTGGGGCTATGCGACCACCATTGACGTTGATGCCACCCCGGAACCCGGCACCATCGGCTTGATCGGCAGTGGACTGTTGGCGTTGGGCTTCACCCTCCGAAGAAAGAAGTAGTCGTTTCGAGATCCTGGCTCACCGACGCGCCCATTCTCTGCTTGCAGAGAATGGGCGTTGTGCGTTTTGGGGCTAATCCACAAGACTTGCGACGGCGGCGCTGATGTCTAGCGGGTTATCCCAAGGCGCACGTGGCGAAAACCTCCGGTTGCTTGCGGTGCGCGAGGTTACAGGGCGCATCGAAGCGATTCTGTCGTGGGTCCCCGATGCGGCGCTTCGCCGGGAGGCCGAGGGCGCCGAACTTCATCTCTCCTCTCACGTTCTAGCCCCCGCCGACGGCCGCGCGATTCTCTTCGATGGACCACGCACGGTTCCCTGCCGCGGCCCCGAAGGCAAACTTGCGGTACTGCCGTTGACGATTCCGCTGGAGCCGGGACGCTACCGCGTGCAGATTGAGCCGGTGGTGGAGTTGCGATTCTGGGCATCGGACCGTGGCTACACGCCGCTGGCGCTGGAAGCCGAAAGAGGGCCGGATGGCTCCGTGTTTTTCCATTGCGACGCTACGGATCGCCAATTCGTCTTGAACCGGCCGGGCCCCCCCCGCTTCTCGATAAACACACCGCTGTACGGGCTGGACGATTCGGAGCGCTGTATCGAGATTCCGTGGGTTCTTTCGCGATTCCACGGGGAGGCAAGGGTGCTGGATATTGGTTATGCCAATGCCGAACCCCGCTATCTCGAGGCGCGTGACGCGCTGAAGATTCCCCTCTTGGTGGGGCTGGACTTGGCCGCGGTTCCACAACCCCACATTTCCGGCGTCGCCGGCGACGCGCTGGCCCTTCCCTTCCGGCCCGGCGCGTTCGATCTAATCCTGGCCATCTCCGCGATCGAGCACATCGGGCGCGACAACTCCATCTATGGCGGCCGGGAACAGCCGGAGCGAGAATTCGGCGATCTGGAAGCGGCTGCCGGCCTAGCTTCTCTTTTGCGTCCGGGAGGGCGTCTGCTGATCACGCTGCCTTTCGGCCGCCTGGAAGACCATGGCTGGTTTGTCCAATATGACCTGCGCCGGACACAGGCGCTCGTGGAGTCCAGCGGCTGCGAACTGGTTCTGGCCGAATACTATGCTTACGGCGCCGATGGTTGGACCGGTCCCGTGGATCGAGCGGCGCTCAGCGATGTGGAATACCGGACCAGCGGCTTCGCGGCCGGCGCCGTAGCTTGCCTGGAGCTAATTCGACACAGAGAGCCCGGCAGCATGGAACCCAGCCGCGCCTATCAGGATCCGACGCCTGACGCGGATGACGCCGGGGGCGTAGCTTTGTCTCGTGTTCTGTCGCCTGCGACCCGCCGGATCTTGAAGCTGTCCGGAGCATGGAGCAAGATGCGCGGAGAGACGGGTCGAATGCGGCCCATCATGCTCTTCTGCGAAACCGTCAACATCTGCAATGCGGACTGCGTGTTCTGCCCATATTCCGCGCAGACCCGCCCACGCGGGTTTATGACACCTGAGCTGTTCGAGACGGTTTTGGCGCAATACCGCCAAATCGGGGGCGGTTATCTGACCTTGACTCCGATGGTGGGCGACGCTCTTGTGGACCGCCTATGGATGGAGCGCATTCGCCTGCTGGCGGGAACGCGGGAGCGCATCACCCCGAGCGTCACGACAAATCTCTATGCCCTGGACCGATATTCGGATCAGGAAGTCGCCGACATGTTGCAGGTCCTTGCTAGAATCCACGTCTCCTGTTACGGTGTTACGGCGGATGAGTGCGAGGCGATTACCCGCCGCCGTTCCTTTGACCGCTTTCTGACACAAGCACGGCGCCTACTGAGTTTGCGGCGGGATCTCGCGGCGCCGTGCGACATCCGGGTCGGCTTCCGTCTCCTGAGGCCCCGCTCCACGGACGAGTTGGACGCTTTCCTCCGCGAACACCTCGGCGCCGTGCCGCCGTATGGCACCAGTACCACCTACGCGAATTGGGGCAACGCCATGCACGGCGCACTCCCAGGCGAGGCCCGGTGGGTTGCGGAACGCACCAACGAATCCGCCTGCATCATGCTGCCGCTGGCCATGCAGATCTACTGGGATGGCCGGGTCTCGGCGTGTTCCTGCTGCGACTACGACTCCAGCAGCCAGCTTTACCTCGGAGATCTAACCCGACAGTCCTTGAGCGAAATCTTCAATAGCGCGGCGAGCCGCGAGATTTGGCGAGCCCATGAAACCGCGCGTCTGCAGCCGATCTGCCGTAACTGCACTTTTCACGTTCCGCTCGCGGAACTGACTTCGAAACATCCGATCGTACAGAATCCGCTGGACTTCATCGGGGGATGAATCCCTCATCCCGCTGGGGGTATAATAAACCGCACCCGAGGCTCCAAAATGGAAATCCCGGCCAGGCTCCCTATGCGTATATCGACGATACTCGCCCACCCCGACGATGCGGAACTGTGGGCAGGCGGCACGTTGCTCCAGCATTCCACTCGGGGAGACCAGATCCATGTATTGACTTTTGCCGACCAGGCGAGCGGGCGTAAGGCCGAAGCGGAAGCTGGCGCCCGCCTCCTGGGAGCAGAGTGCCAGATCGAGGATCGCCGGCTCCTGGCTTCATCCCACGAGCTGACCACGTGCGTAACGAAATTCCTCGACACCACCGAGCCCGACGTCGTTATTACGCATTGGGAACGCGATACCCATTATGAGCACGCCGCCGTCTGCCGCGCGGTTTGTCGCTCCGTGCCCCGAGTAAAGATCGATCGAGGCTTTCCAGGGATATTGCTTTCGTGCGACACCTACGGCTCGCTAGGTCTCGATGGCGTCTTCCAACCGACACTGTACATCGACGTCTCCTCCGTGTTTGAGGCAAAACTTACGGCGCTTCGCGCACACGAGAGCCAAGGGCCGGCCTGGTGGACTGAAATGGCAAAGACTCTCGGAGCGTTGCACGGTCTACGTTCCGGTTGCGCTTACGCCGAGGCGTTCCTTGAGATCGCTATCCTCGGTCAAAAACATAGTGGCACGCTTCTTCCCAACGTCGCGCGCCATCGCTAATGCCGCCTGAGAAGTCACAGCTCAGAGCGGCCCACGACTTCCACCATCTCGATTGCAGGCAGATCCGGACAGGCATCCTCGAACCAGGCGACCAGCTCCTGCACCAGCGTCAGCCCCAAGCGATAGCGGCCCGGTGAGTTCGGCGCCAGCACGCGGGCGTTGACCAAGGCAGTCTCGCCAGGCCTCACGTCGAAGGGCAGGGCGGTCCGCAGGCCGTCGTGTACCAACGTTCCGTCTTCGGGATCCACCCAGTGATAGCTCACATGCACGGGATTCCGGTAGCCGCTCGAGAGTGGCGATTCACACTCATTGCACAGTTTCAGAAGTACGGTGAACGGAGCGCCGCACGGGACCTGCGCCGGCGCGTCCAGCACCGCTAACCAGATCCGGCGATCGAGGATGATCGCATTTTCCACAGCCGGCTTCTTTCGCGCAACAAGCCACGTCACAATTGGACAACCGGGATCGTTGTATACGGCCAATTGGTGGAACGGGTGCTCCGGATCTTCCGGCACCGGAGTAAAGCGGTGGCCGAGCGCTATCGCGATCCACACGTATGGATTGCCCCATCCGTCCGCATCGATCACCGTGCCGAGCCCGTTGCACAACAGACGCAGCGCCAGGGGCGAGAATCGCCAATAATCGCTCGGGCAGGCGAGAAGGGGATTGATGAAGCTAGTCGTATGCACCACCAGACCACCCTCGCGGACCACACGAAAGCTCTCGGAGAAAGCCTGGTACGGGTTTCCGGCGATATGCGAGAGTACCTGATCCGACACAATACAATGAAACTCGCCGTCGCCGAATGGCAGCGCAAGCAGATCGACCTCGGGGTAGTTCGCCGCGGTGACGCAGGCATCGGCCAAACCCAAGACCGCGCACAGTTTCTCCGAGTGGCTAATTGAAAGGACTTTCGTCGCCGCCGGCAACGCTAACTCCGCCGCGATCTTCCGGAGCCGCTGGTACATGGCGTAACGTGTGAGGTGCGCTCCCGTAGCGCCCGTCCCAATGGAAAGGCGGAGCAAGTCTTCGAACCAGCCTTGTAGCCGTTCCCGGTCAGTCATGACGTCGGTTCTCCGGCCTTAGCCTCGGTCCTCCGTTCAAAACCGGTCACGAGACGGAAATCTCCAGGACCCTCTTGAGCGCGGCGTGACGCCACCACGCAGGCGAGTAGTTCACCGCCGGACTTAGGATCTGTAGTTTCGAACCAGGCAACTCCATCCTGCACGACCGCGAGCTGCAGTACGTATTCGCCTTCCTGTTCGGGCGCCGCTACAGTGAGCAGGCACTCAACCGCGTCTCCCGGCTCCAAATCACAGGGCAGCCCGGTGCGCACTCCATCCCACACGACTATTTTGCCATCCCTGGTACGCCAATGATATGTCATGTGGACCGGTTGCGTGTACCGGCTGGAGAGGATCGCGCCGGCCGTATTCGTTACAGCAACGCGGACGCGGGATTGGCCCCCGGCCTCGAAAACGGTTATGTGAGGATCGAGGAAAGCAATGCGCGCGCGGGGTTCGGGAACCACAGTGGCGGCATCAAACGAATCCCACAGCGTCTTCGATTCCTCATAGGGTGGGAAAGCGAACAACGCCAAGCCGCCCAGCGAATCAAGGAAATGAATCAATCTCAACCCATGCCGCGTCTGATCCCGGAAGAGATTTCCGGCATCGCGCAGCGCGTCGTGGTAAAGCACGAACCGAGGTTTCACGCATCTCAAAAGCTGCGACAACACCTCCTGCCGGTTTCGCGTTCCTATCGGCGAATCGATAAACACAAGATCGACGTCGGAGAGTTCCTGCTCGGCGAGCCGATCCCTCAATTCGGGTTCGGAGAACCGCTGGCGCGCCTGGTCAAATGGAACGAAGACGCAGGTGGCCCCGCTTGCGGCGGCCCGATCCGCCCACGGCCCCCGCTGGTACTCCAATGAGAACGTTCTTACGCCCAGGCTCTGCAACAAGACCGAGGTTTCCCCAGCGCCGATTTCGAGGGCCTTTCGGATATTGAAACCGCGGACGATCGCACGTAGGTGACGGTATTCGTCCGCGTCGAGGCAGGCCCCCCCGCAGTTCAACCCATTCCATGTGCATTCCGGTAGCGGGTTGGCAAAGACGATCCATTTCATTCCATCGGGGTTGGTAAAGTACGAAGCCCGGCCCGTGACGTCGAGAGGCGACATGTAGGCCCTGGCGAGGTGGGGGATCTCGGCAATCAGAAGCGTCAGAATATCCTTCACAAAAGGCTCCGCCGATGGTTGTTCCAATGGCTGGCTCAGCGCGGCGTAAAGTTGCGCCAAGGCGGCATCCATGCTCGGTTTGTCTGAAGCGATGCGTTCGAAGATCAAGGCCGCAATGTCGATCGGGAGGGACCGGAGCAGCTCCGGCGACTGTTGGAGTCCCGCGAAGAGGATGAGACGCAGGGTTTGGCCGGTGTGTTTGTTTATGAGGCGCGGACCCGAACGATAGACCTGAAGGTCGCCCTTTTTCACAAAGCCTTCGCAGCCGTAGACAGCCGGGTCAAGGACTTCAATCGGCGCCTCGTACATACTCAGCAAGGCATTAAAGAAGTGCTGGTCGTACATAAAGCCTTCCGCTATGTACCGGCGCCAGGTCGCATCGTCAAGACTAGCCAGACGGATTTGATCGAAGAGCGGAAAGAGTTCGGCGGGCGCATAAAACCCGCCAGACATGATGTAACAGCGGTTGAGCAGGGAGGGGTTGCCCGGCCATGGCCGATTCGCGTCCTGAATGAAGGTAAGGAATTCGAGGTGCTGTTCAAGATTAATGACGACGCCCTTGATGCGGCTCCCACCCCAAAGATCGTCGAGGCTCTCCAGAACGATCGCATCCGCGTCCAGGTAGATGACGTCGCCCTCGCGAAGCGCTGCCGCATAGGCTGTCAGCTTGGCCCGCTTGGCGCCCAAGCGTTTCATTTCAGCGAGCTCCACAATGTCACATCGCCGGCCGCGCAATTCGCGGAAGCCGTTCTCATCGTCGCAGTAGACGGTCAGACGAAAATCGTTTGCCGAGTTCTCCAGCGATCTCAAAAGATTGGCAGCCCGTTGTCTAAACCGGGCGTCGGCGACCGTCGCTATGCGAATCACGTAGGTGGGCTCCCTTCAAAACGCGGCCTGTTCTGCAATTTGGGGGCGCGCGCGTTCTGGCGCTCGCGGGAAATCGCGGCGAGGCCCGCGGACACGGCCGGGAACTGGCGCACCAGGAATTCATAGCGTTCCCGTTGGCGTTCGAGCACGCGCACGAGCGCTTCATGGGCGGGCCGGCCGTGTCCGTACCGTGGTGATGAGTCCAGAGGGGACTCAAGCCCGATGTTCGTGAGCTGCATGGAGGACATGATAACATTGGGCTTGGCACCGCCCCCGACGAGGCCGGCGCCCAGATGTACCGCAACGCGTTCGACGCCTGCCTCTACCAAGGAGCCAACACATGGGATTATTCGAGCGCCGCCCAGGAATGGCTGGACATTTCCCCCAGCATGAACCTGGTGACCAATATCGGATTCGGCCCGTTCCCAAATCCGCGGGCGCTCTCGCACACCCTGGGGGACATCCCCGCCGTGGAAATACCTTTCCCGCTCAGGCACCCACCGTTCCTGATGCGCGATCTTGTAGCCGACAGAAACTCTTTCCGCATGGTGGCGGGCAAGGGCTGAGGGCTGGTCCCGGCGATGGTGGGTTGATCCGTCTCTTCATTCAAAGATCCAGCGGCCGGAACGGCCGCAGGGGCCCCAATTGGGATACCGTTGCCTGCGAGGTAATGCTACATTCCCTGTATGCCCTCAGCGTCGATCCCGTTTAACAGACTCGGGCTTGTCGGTAACGAACTGCGTTACGTTTCCATGGCTGTCGCAAATGGGCATTGCTCCGGCGACGGCGCGTTTACCCGATCCTGCCAGACGCTTCTCGAAAGCGAACTCGGGGTCGCCAAGGTCCTTCTCACGACCTCCTGCACCGACGCTCTCGAACTTGCGGCCCTGCTGTTGGACATCCAGCCCGGCGATGAGATCATCGCGCCGTCTTTCACGTTCGTATCTACGCTGAACGCTTTTGTGCTCCGGGGAGCTGTCCCCGTGTTCTGCGACATTCGGCCGGATACTCTGAACATCGACGAGCGTCAGATCGAGCGGCTGGTGACATCGCGGACAAAAGCCATTGTACCCGTGCATTACGCCGGAGTCGGCTGCGAAATGGAAGCGATCCTGGCGATAGCGGAGCGGTTTGGCCTTTCCGTGGTAGAGGACAACGCGCATGGCCTGTTCGGCCGGTACAAGGGGCGGTACCTGGGCACGTTTGGGGCCCTGGCCACGCAGAGTTTCCATGAAACCAAGAACTTCACTTGCGGCGAAGGCGGGGCGCTGCTGATCAACGACACCCGCTATACGGACCGCGCGGAGATCCTGCGAGAAAAGGGGACCGATCGCAGCCGGTTTTTCCGAGGCCAAGTCGACAAGTATGGGTGGGTGGATATCGGGTCGAGTTTTCTCCCGTCCGACCTTTTGGCCGCCTTCTTGTACGCTCAACTCGAAATGCGCGGACGTATCCAGGAATGTCGGAAAAGCATCTGGACACGGTATTACGAGGGGCTGAGACCGTGGGCGGAGCGCTGCGGAGTACGCTTGCCCACTGTCCCGGAGTGGTGCGATCAGCCTTATCACATGTTCTACCTCCTGATGCCCTCGGCGGAGGCCCGTCAAGGGCTGATCGCACACCTGAAAGAGCGAGGCATCCTCAGCGTTTTTCACTATCTTCCCCTTCATTTGTCCGCGATGGGGCGCCGGTTTGGCGGGCATGACGGGCAGTGCCCGGTTACCGAGCTGGTCAGCGACCGCTTGCTACGGCTGCCATTTTTCAACGACTTGACGCAGGATCAGCAGATTTACATTGTTCACGCCGTTCAGGAGTATGGCTGCCGGCCGGCAGGGGCAGACCAGCCCGAGGTTCAACATGTTCCTTCGGTTGTTACATAAGCTGGTATCGGTTGGTTGGATATACGATTGTTCCCAGTTCCTTGCCGGCGCCCCTCTGGTCCGAGCGAGGCTGAAGCCATTGATGAAGGACTACCCGAGTGGACTGCTGATCCTCGATGTGGGTGGGGGCACCGGATTTTTGCAGCGAGTCCTTCCACCGGGCTGTACGCACATCTGCCTTGACCTGGAGCTTCCCAAACTACAAAGATACCTATATACCGCTGCGCACCCCTTGGCATTGCTAGCCGATGGCACAATGATGCCGTTGCGTTCCCGGAGCGTCGACGTGATAGCCTGCATAGCAGTGTTTCATCACCTGAACGAAAAGCAGCTCGGGGAGATGACGGCGGAGAGCTGGCGGGCGCTGAAACCCGGTGGGCGCCTGTTGGTTCTCGAGCCGCTCCTGAATCGCCGCCGATGGCCCGGCAGAATTCTCTGGAGCGTCGACCGCGGATCCTGTCCCCGAACGGCTGCCCAGATCCGAGAGCTGATCCAGGGCCGTTTCACTGTCGTCCAT
>JBEKPK010000219.1:0-9317 GCA_049520795.1 Bryobacteraceae bacterium | reverse complement strand
TCACAGCCGAGCGCCTGTGAGAAGGTCGGGCTAACGGACACGCGAGTACTCCGCCTCCGTACCGATGAGGGGCATCAGCCGCTTGCGCCGGAACTCGTAGGCCGCCCCGATAAACGCCTTAAAAAGGGGATGTGGCTCCATGGGCTTGGACTTGAACTCGGGATGGAACTGGCAGCCCAGGAACCACGGGTGATCGCCCAACTCGCAGATCTCCACGTAGGTCTGGTCCGGAGTTTCCCCGGTGATACGCAGGCCGGCGGCCTTCAGGCGCTCCTCGTATTCGCGGTTGAACTCGTAGCGATGGCGGTGGCGCTCCTCGATTTCGCGCACCCCGTAGGCGCGCTGGGCGAAGCTTCCCTCCGCCAGGCGGCAGGGCCAGCTCCCCAGGCGCATGGTTCCACCCAGCTCGTCGATGCCCTTCAACTCGCGCAACTTGAAGATCACGCGGTAGGGCGTGGCCGGGTTGAATTCGGTGGAATCGGCGCCCTCCAACCCGCACACGTTGCGAGCGAATTCCATCACCATGGTCTGCATCCCGAGGCAGATGCCGAAGTAGGGCGTTTTGCTTTCGCGGGCGTAGCGGATGGCGTTCAGCATGCCGTCGATTCCGCGCTTGCCGAAGCCGCCGGGCACCAGGATTCCGTCGTAATCTTCCAGTTGCCGCTCGCCGGCTTCCCCCACCACGCCTTCGGCTTCAATCCAGTGGATATCCACCTTGAGGCGGTGCGCCAGGCCGCCATGCAGAAGGGCCTCCTTGAGGCTCTTATACGAATCTTCGTATTCGGTGTACTTGCCCACCAGCCCGATGGTCACTTCATCCCTGGGGTGCTCGAGGCGCTCGAGCATTTCCGTCCAGCGGTCCATATTGCGCGGGCCGGCGTCGTCCATGCGCAGGTGGCGCAGGGCGATCTCGTCCATGCCCTCGGCGGCGAACATAACCGGGGCCTGGTAGATGGATGCGACGTCGCGGGCGGTGATCACCGCCTGCACGTCCACATCGCAGAACAGGGCGATTTTCTCCTTCATTTCCTGGGAGATGAAACGCTCCGAGCGGCACAGCAGAATGTCCGGCTGGATGCCTATGGCGCGCAGTTCCTTAACGCTGTGCTGGGTGGGCTTGGTCTTGAGCTCCTGGGCGGCGGCGATCCAGGGTACCAGGGTGACGTGCATGAACAGGCAGTTCTCACGGCCCTGTTCGTGGCGCATCTGGCGGATGGCTTCGAGGAAGGGCAGCGATTCGATGTCGCCGACCGTGCCGCCAATCTCCACAATCACCACGTCCACATCATGCGCCACGCGTTTCATGGCCGCCTTGATTTCGTTGGTGACGTGGGGAATCACCTGCACGGTCTTGCCCAGATAATCGCCGCGCCGCTCGCGGGCGATGATCTGCTCGTAGATGCGCCCGGAGGTCACGTTATTGCTCTGGGAAAGCTTGGCGTGGGTGAAGCGCTCGTAGTGGCCCAGGTCGAGATCGGTTTCCGCGCCGTCGTCGGTAACAAACACTTCACCGTGCTGGAACGGGCTCATGGTACCCGGGTCCACGTTCAGATAGGGGTCGAATTTCTGGCAGGTCACCTTGAGGCCGCGGCTCTCCAGCAGACAACCCATCGAAGCGGCGGCGATGCCTTTCCCCAGCGATGAAACCACCCCACCCGTCACAAAGATGTACTTAGCCATTTCCGATATCCCCTCGATATGCCCGCGCCCGCATCACGCCCCACCCCTGGCCGAAGCCGCAAACAAGCTCCTCACCCGATCCAGGTCCTCCGGCGTGTCCACGCCGATCGATTCGTACTCGGTTTCCACCACCCGGATGGAATAGCCGTTCTCGATTGCCCGCAACTGTTCCAGGCGCTCGGCTTGTTCCAACGGCCCCACTGGCAGCGCCGCATAATTCAACAGGAAATCCCGCCGGTAGACGTACAGCCCGATGTGCTTGTCGTGCCTGGAGGGCATACCATCCCGGTGAAAGGGAATCGGGCAGCGCGAGAAGTAGATCGCATCGCCGGCGCGGTTGGTGACCACCTTGACCACGTTCGGATCGTCCACTTCGCGCGGGTCCTCGATCCTCTTCTTCAGGGTGCCCATGACGATCCCGGAATCGTGGGCCAGCGGCAGCAGGGCGGCATCGATGGCGGCGGGGTCGATGAGCGGCTCGTCTCCCTGAATGTTCACCACCAGTTCCGCATCCTCGGCCGAGGCGACCTCCGCCACGCGGTCGGTTCCCGAAAGGTGGCTGGTGAGGGTCATGCGGACGCGGGCGCCGAAACTTCTTGCGACTTCGAAGACCCGGTGGTCATCTGTGGCAATAATCGTGCTTGTGAGATAGCGTGCCTGGGACGCCCGCTCATATACATGCTGGAGCATGGTTTTGGGGCCAATTTGCGCCAGGACTTTGCCGGGAAAACGGGTGGATGCGAATCGGGCAGGAATAACGCCCAGGATTTTACGCGGCACAGGCGATGATAACACAAAACCCCTATGCTAGACTTGGGGAAGAAGAAAGGTCGGCCTGCCGTCGATGCTGCCCTCCTACCGTAAGTCGTTTGGGTTCAGCGCGATAACGATTCTTCTGTCGGTGGCCCTCGGGGCAGCCCAGCAGCGGCCGGATGGCGGTGGGCCTCCGGTAGTCATCGTTCCGCGCGCCAAGCCTGCCGAGGAAAAGACGCCTAAGGCCAACATCCGCGTGGAGAGTACGCTGGTCCTCATTCCGGTAACCGTTATGGACCCCATGAACCGGATCGTGACCGGTCTCGAGAAGGAGAATTTCCGGATCATCGAGGAAAAGACGGAGCAGGAGATCACGCAATTTTCGAGCGAGGATGCCCCGCTTTCCGTGGGAGTCATCTTCGATTGCAGCGGCAGCATGGGCGCCAAGCTGGAGAAATCCCGTACGGCTGTGGCCCAGTTCTTCAATACCTCCAATCCCGACGACGAGTTTTTCCTGGTTCAGTTCAGCGACGGCGCCCAGATCAGCCAGCCGTTCACCACCAACCTGGGAGAAATCCAGAACCGGCTGACCTTCACCCAGTCCCGGGGCCGGACGGCGCTCCTCGACGCTATCTACCTGGGACTGCATGAGATGAAGAAGGCCAGGAACACCCGCAAGGCCCTTTTGATCATCTCCGACGGCGGCGACAACAACAGCCGCTACACCGAAGGAGAAATCAAGAACCTGGTGAAGGAAGCGGACGTCCAAATCTATGCGATCGGAATATACGAGCCAACCGGCGCCCGTTCCCGCACTCCGGAGGAGATGCAAGGTCCGGGGCTTCTGAGCGAGATCGCGGAGCAGACTGGCGGGCGGCAATACGCCGTGGATAATATGACCGAGTTGCCGGACGTAGCAGCGAAGATTGGAGCGGAGCTCCGCAACGAATACGTGCTGGGCTATTCGCCGAAGAACCTGGAGCGCGACGGCAAGTTCCGGCGCGTGCAGGTAAAACTTGTGCAACCGCACGGGCTGCCTCCTCTCCGGGCATACTGGAGATTAGGCTATTATGCGCCGTCCCAATAAACCGATTCTCATTAGCTGCGCGATGGCCGCCCTGCTCGGGGGGGCGGCGGTCTGGGGCCAACAGGGCAGGCCGGGGAATTCTCCGCCGCCGGAGAACACCGGCACGGTCATCCGCAGCGATGTTCGCCTGGTGGTGCTTCACACCACGGTGGTCGACAAGAGCGGCCACCTGATCACCAATCTGCAGCAGAGCGCTTTCGCGGTGTACGAGGACGGCGTGCAGCAACAGATCCGCAAGTTCCTGCGCGAGGACGTTCCGGTCTCCATGGGACTGATTATCGACAACAGCGGCAGCATGCGGGACAAAAGGGCTAAGGTGGAAGCGGCCGCCCTGGCGCTGGCGAAGGACTCCAACCGGGACGACGAGGTCTTCGTCGTGAACTTCAACGACGTGGCTTACATGGATCTTCCGGGCAATAAAGACTTCACCAGCGATTTCAAGGAAATGGAAGAGGCGTTGACGCGCATCGATTCGCGCGGCGGCACGGCCATGCGCGACGCCATCCGTATGTCGATCGATTGGCTGAAGCAGAAGGCCCATAAGGACAAGAAGGTGCTGGTGGTGGTCACCGACGGGAACGACAATTCGAGCGAAATCAGCCTGGAGAACCTGGTCAAAGCGGCCCAGCAAAGCGGAGTTCTGATTTATTCCGTGGGGCTGCTCAGCGAGGAAGAGCGTCGCGAAGCCACGCGCGCCAAGCGCGCCCTGGAAGCGCTCGCCACGGCCACCGGCGGGGAGACGTATTTCCCCAACGATCTCTCGGAGGTGGATCGCATCGCCCACCAGGTGGCGCACGATATCCGCAACCAGTACACCATCCAGTACACGCCTTCGAATATAGCCATGGACGGCGGCTACCGCCAGATCAAGGTGGCGGTGAACGGCCCCGGCCACCCCACCGCCCGCACGCGAAGCGGTTACTACGCCACGCCCGAGGCGCCGGCGGCATCGGCCAGCAGCACGGCGTTCAAACAGTGATGCGTGGCATGGCGTTTATGCTTGCGCTGGCCGCCGCTGGAGGCCAGGCGCAAAAACCCTCGACCGAGGACCCCGGCGCCGTGTTTCACTCGGACACGCGGCTGGTGGTGTGCAATACCGCGGTGGTGGACAAGGAAGGCCACCTCGTCACCAACCTGCCGCGGCAGGCCTTTACGGTTTACGAGAATGGCGTCAAGCAGACGGTGGCGGGGTTCAAGCGCGAGGACGTTCCCGTCTCGATGGGCCTCATCATCGATAACAGCGGCAGCATGCGGGAGCGCCGCGCCCAGGTGGAAGCCGCCGCCCTGGCGCTGGTGCGGGACTCCAACCCCGGAGACGAAGTCTTCATCGTCAACTTCAACGACGAGGTCTATCTCGATAATCCGCCGGGCAAGGCGTTCACCAGCGACATCGGGGAAATGGAAGCGGCCTTGCGGCGCATCGATTCGCGGGGCGGCACGGCCATGCGCGACGCCATTGCCAAGTCCATCGACTGGCTGAAGAAGGCTCACCGGGATAAGAAAGTCCTGATAGTGGTCACCGATGGCAACGACAACTACAGCAGCATCTCGCTGGCGGACCTATTGAAAATGGCGCAGCGGAGCGAAGTGCTGATCTACTCGGTTGGACTGCTTGCGTCGGAGTCGCGCAGCGACGCCCGCGCCGCGCGACAGGCGCTCGAAGCCCTGGCCAGCGCCACCGGCGGCGAAGCCTACTTCCCGAAGGAACTGGCGGAGGTGGACCGCATCGCGCACCTGGTGGCGCACGATATTCGCGGTCAGTACGCCATTCAGTACTCGCCGCTCAATGCGGCCATGGATGGCTCCTATCGGAAAATCAAGATCACGGTTAACGCCCCCGGGCGGCCCACGGTGCGGACGCGCAGCGGGTATTACGCAACGCCGGAAAGGCAGGTCCCGGCGGGGGGGGCCGCGTTCCAACAGCCATGACGCGCGAAAAGAACGGTTGGCAGACGAAAGCGCCTGCCCCACAAGTCCGCTGGACTCACATGCTTACGCCGGCCATCGTTCTCACCGCCGCGGCCTTCGGCCAGCAACCGAAGGTCCCGGACGCCGGCGCCGTATTCCACGCGGAAAGCCGTCTGGTGGTGTGCCAGACCACCGTCACGGACAAAGAAGGCCATCTCATTACCAGCCTGCCGCGGGAGGCCTTCCAGGTTTACGAGAACGGCGTCCCCCAGGCGATCAAGGTCTTCAAACGCGAGGATGTTCCCGTTTCCATCGGGTTGATCGTGGACAACAGCGGCAGCATGCGCGACAAGCGGGCCCGTGTGGAGGCGGCCGCGCTGGCCCTGGTGAAAGACTCCAACCCCGAAGACGAGGCCTTCATCGTCAACTTCAACGACGAAGCTTTTCTGGTTACCCCGCCGGGCCAGGATTTCACCAGCGACCCCAAGGAGTTGGAGCGGCTCCTGAAGAGCATCGATGCGCGCGGCGGCACGGCCATGCGCGAGGCCATTCGGCTGGCCATCGATTATGTGAAATCGAAGGGCCGCAAAGACAAACGGGTGCTGGTGGTGGTCACCGACGGCAACGACAACGAGAGCCTCGTCACGCTGGAAAACCTGGTGCGGGCCGCTCAGCAAAGCGACGTGATGGTCTATTGCGTCGGCCTGCTCGGCGGGGAAGCGCCGGGCGAGGCGGCCAAGGCCAGGCGCGCTCTCAACGAACTGGCGGTGGCCACGGGCGGCGAGGCTTTCTTCCCCAGCGACGTTTCCGATGTCGACCGCATCGCGCACCAGGTGGCCCGCGACGTGCGCAATCAGTACACCATCGAGTACACCCCGTCCAACGCGGTCATGGACGGCTCCTACCGCCAGATCAAAATCACCGTAGATGCGCCCGGAAATCCGGTGGTGCGGACGCGCAGCGGATATTGGGCCGCCTCCGATAAGAGCAGCGGCCGCCGGGGAGCGCGATGAGGATCGGGATTCTGTGGCGTTTGACGCGCGGATACCGGTTGCGGCCGTGGAACAGCCCGTATTTGCGATGGCGCATGGAGACTTACTGGGGACAATGCGCCGATGAGATCTCTTTCCTCGATTTCTGGCGCTTCGCGTGGAACCAGAGGCGGGAGTTGCTGCGATACCTGCGGTGGGCTGAGCGGATGGAATCGGCGGTTCGATCGCGCGGGACTAATATGCCCGGCCCCTCCGGCGCGGCGCGCCTTTGAGGCCGGGCATGGCCCCTTTCTCACTCCCGCTTACTTCTGGGGCGTGGTGGGGGCGGGCTTGGCCGCGGCGGCCTTCGTGCCTTTCGTCCCCTTCTTGGCGGCCTTCTTGGTAGCCTTCGTGGCCTTTTTCACTTTGGCGTTTTTGGTTGCGGCCGGCTGTCCGGCGGCGGCGCCGGTAGTCTGCGCGGCGAAAACAAATGGCGTCATGACGACCGCCAGGGCGATTGCGAGTAAACTCTTTTTCATTTTTTCTATTCTCCCGGCGGGGCCTCTCTGCTGCCTTCCGCCTTACAATTCCATGATGCGGCCAACGCGCCGGAAACACGATAGCCCGCGCAGGCTACTCGATGGCCCCAATTGGGAGCGGAAGCAGTTAAGAATTCTTAAAGATGGGTGAGAAAGGGTTGGCAGGCGGAAGCGCCTGCCCCATAACGAATCCCAGGGCTGCGAGAGGGTTGGCAGGCGGAAGCGCCTGCCCCACAAGTCACCCGATTCTCTATCTCACTGATAGCGGTACAGCTTGACTCGCAAGATACCGTGCTCGCTGTGAGCGTCCACCCGATGGAAAGCGGCGGGCAATAGCAAGGGGGCGTCGCTGAAACTGGTTTTGTGATCCACGAAGCTCCGCCCCCGAACCCACTGCCCATTGGCAAAACTGCCCTCCTCGACCATGGATACTCCGACCAGCGGGGGCCCCGGCGTGTTGGGAGTGAACCTGACGGCCACCTCGACCGCGTTGCTCGCGACCACGTACATCTCATCGGGCGCGGTCATGATAAAGAGCGCTCCGGCGCTGCGTGCGTTGGGCGGAGGCGCGGGCGTGGACCCGCCCGGCCGGCGGTCGTTGCCGAAACCCACGCTCATGGTGTAGTCGCCCAACTGGACTTTCTCAACCTGCGCGGCGTCCGTCAGCAGCACGCTGGTCATCGTGCCTTTGCCCTGATGTTCCAGGATCATGGGCATGATTTGCGAAAGGGTCCCGGCGACCCTGTCGAACTCACGGGTGGGGTCTTGCCGCATGGGTGTGAACTCCACCCCATATATCGACAAGCCGACGGCGTTCTGTCCCAGGGCATACAGCAACCTGGTGGCGCCCGCCCCTCCGCCGCTCGATTCGGCAATGAACAGCGGATTCCCCGACCGGCTGTACCTGGCGCACCACGACGCGAAGTCCTTGGCGCCGTATGCGTCGGGCGAGAGCATATCGATGGCCGGCGCGCCGGCCCTCCAGACGTCCAGCACATCGGCCATGGGGCCGCCGAAAGCGAACCCCCCGCCCGTGGCGGGCTTGGCCGCCACTTCCGCGAGGGTGGCCGACCGGTGCAGAGCCGCGTTGACGTACATGGGCAGTGGATATTCGGCCTTGCCCGCGGCGGCCACCCGGCCGACGTAGCGCGCATACTGCCAGGCCTCGAAGATTTCATCCGTGGCCGCGTTCCTGCCGAACACCTCTTCCCATGTGCCGGACGTTTTGAAGCCGGCCGCCTCCCAGACCTGGCGAAACTCCGGAATCAGGGCGTCTTTGTGCTTCTGAAGGTAGTCCATCAGGTCCTTCGGAACCGGCCCGGCGAAGGCTTTGTCCGCCGCCGGCGAGCGGTCGCGCGAGTCCCCCGATATGCCCACTTCGTTCTCCACCTGGAGCATGATTACGGTGTGCTGCCGGCCGTCCACTTCCTTGACGTGGCGCAGCAGGGCGGCGAAGGCGCGCGCATCGGCGTCCCGCGTGGCATCGCCGTAGCCCTCGATGGAGGAGAAGATTTCGGTACTCACGCCGCTCTTGGTCTGCATGCGCGGGAAACGCTTGTAATCCTTCTGCACCCACTCGGGAGCGTAGATGGACAAACCGTTCTTCCAGCTTGCGAACCACACCAGGCCGGCGTGCAGATTGTGGCTCCGGCATTCCTGAATCAGGGCGTCCACCAGGGTGAAATCGTACTTGCCCTCCTGGGGTTCGAACAGGCCCCAGTAGACCACCGGAAGCACGGTATTGAGATTCATCTGATTGAAGATGGACCATAACGGCCGCATGTTGTCGAAACTGGTGGAAGTCTCTTCCTCGGTTTCTCCGGTCACGACCGCGAACGGCTTGCCATCCACAATCAACTGCATGACGGTTCCCTGTTTCGCGAAATGGGGAATGCCCGGGTCCGGCTGAGCCTGGGAGGAAACCGCAAGCAGACCGAGCGAGCAGATGAAAATGCAGCATGAGGTGTTCGGTATCTTCATAATTCTCCTAAGGGCTTGTTAGGAAACAGTCACTCCAACCGCTCCCTGACGGTCGCGGCTCGCCAGACTGATAACGAGCCGGGCCCAGAGGGCGCCCCGTTAGGGAGCGGTTATCGGCGCCGGACTGGTTATTTCCTGTCAGGCCCTAAGAGACCATCATCGCGCAAACCGGCGCTGCGGCCGGGCGTAATTCGGGCATTGTGGGACAGGCGCTTCCGCCTATCAATCCAAGCGAGGCCCGGACGGCTGCGGATCAAGCCGGTTGGCAGGCGGAAGCGCCTGCCCCACAATAAGACTCATAGCCATGGTTTTGCCTCTAAAATAGCCGATTGCGGGGATGGATGCGCCGGGCCGGCGGCGCGATACTGGTAGGGCCATGCCGCCACAGCGCATCACGCG
>JBEKPK010000218.1:0-9359 GCA_049520795.1 Bryobacteraceae bacterium | reverse complement strand
TGTGGGGCAGGCAATCTTGCCTGCAGCCGCCTTTCCAGGCGGCTCTTTCGCGTCCGCGGAGCCCTCTCACACGGCAAACGCCGGCTGAAAGCCGGCGGCAGCCAGGATTGGCTGCCCCACAGCTATCTGCATACTCCTCATTCTGTTCGCCGCGGCGCTAGCGCCAGCGGCCGTATCCGCCGCGTCCGATCGCGATTCCCACGCCCAAGCCGGGACCGTAGTAGGGGCTCCAATAGGGGGGATACGAATACATATACGGATAGGGATAGGGGCTAGCGTAGTAAGGGGATGGATAGGGGTAGGGCGAGCCCCAGACAGGCCCCACCGGCCGGCCGGCGGGCGGACGCGGAGTGAGTTCAGCCTGCACAGGACGGTTGTAATCGGCGGGTCCGGCGAAGCGAAAAGCCTGGGGCGCACGCACGGTGG
The DNA here is from genome assembly GCA_049520795.1 of Bryobacteraceae bacterium. Taxonomy (GTDB): domain Bacteria; phylum Acidobacteriota; class Terriglobia; order Bryobacterales; family Bryobacteraceae; genus BOG-224. The sequence continues at coordinate 8,933 of JBEKPK010000218.1, read as the reverse complement.
AGACCAGGACCGGAGAATCGATGCGGAAGGTAAGAGCGGTCTCCGGATAGATGAAGGTCGGGCGATTGCGCGTCTGCATAACCGCGGCGGCGCCGGCGGCGGCGCCGACTCCCGCGCCGATTGCGGCTCCCGTGCCCCAGCCCACCGCGGAACCGATGACCGCGCCCAGCAGGGTGGTTCCGACCACGGTGTTCGCCTGTGCGCCTCCAGGAACCGTGCCACCCTGGCGAGTAGTCATTTCAGAGCGTATGGGCGTCTGCGTCCCATCGGCCAGGCTGAGTTCGGTCAACTCGAGGGCCAGCCGGGACGGCGTATTGCTGTGCGCCTTCTCGGCTTCCGCCACGCGGCCGTAGACCGTTTGCCCATGCTCGGCCACCACGATGCCATCCACCACCAGCGGTTGCGTGAGGACGCCCGAAAACGAGTCGCCCGCGTGGTTGCGGTCGGAGGAAAGCATCTCGTTCACGCGAATGGTCACATACGTTCCCGGCTTGACGGTGAGCTCGGCCGGCAATTGGTACGGCTGAGCGGCGCGGGGCGGATCGGCGGCCGGCACGGCGGGCGGATCAGCGGCTGGCGCGGGGTCTTGAGCCTCGGCGCGGGCCATAGGCTCGGGATCATTGGGCGTGGCGGGCTGCGCCTGGGACGGCTCGCCGAAATGCCTCCATCCGCCGCCCACCGCGGGCGGCGCGGCTTGCTGCTGCCCCGAGACAAGACCGGGCCCCGCCAGGAGCGCCAAAACGATGCAGGACAAAACGGCTGGGAACATGCGAATTCGAATGGGCTTCATAACGGCTCCTAAATACTTCGACCGCTTGGAATGCATTTAGGTTTCCATTCGTAAGTGATTGATATTATTTTGTTTATATAGCATTGAAACTGGCTGGAATGCACCGCCTGTGGTGGATTTCGGCCAACGGCCCAAAGCCGGCGCGGCCAGTGGCCTCGGCGCTCGCGAGAGGATCGGTTTTGGCCGTCCGCCCCGCATTGGCACGAGCGGGGCCAGATGCGCTATAGTAGCCCCACGATGTTTGCAAGCGTGGATGTGGGAGCGGCCTTCACGGGTTGCGCGGTGGCTAACGGAGCGGGACAGATGCTGGCGGAGCGGACCATCCCTACGCTGGCGCACGAAGGGCCGGAATCCGTCCTGAACCGGATCGCCGCGACGGTGAACGACCTGGCGGCGACGGCGGGCGCGCGGGTGCTGGCACTTGGCGTGGGCGTGCCGGGCCTGGCGGATTTCCACCGCGGGCGCACCGTGTTTCTGCCCAACCTGCCGGGCGGGTGGCGGGATCTGCCGGTGGCGGAGCGCCTGTCGGCGCGCGTGGGCTGCCCCGTGTTCCTGCTGAACGATGCGCGCATGGCGGCGCTCGGGGAGTTGTGGTTCGGCCATGGCCGCAACGCCAAGACGATGGTCGCCATCACGGTGGGGACGGGCATCGGCGGCGGGGTGGTGATCGAGCGCAAGCTACGGCTGGGCCCGCTGGGCGCGGCGGGCGAAATCGGGCACCAGACCATACTGCCGGACGGGCCGCTTTGCGGATGTGGAAACCACGGCTGCCTGGAGACCCTGGCCAGCGGCCCGGCGCTGATGGGCGAGGGAGTCCGGCTCATGAATAGCGGCCACGCGCCGCACCTTTACGACATGGTGGCCGGAGACGCCAACCGCGTAACCCCGCGGCTGATGGCGCAGGCGGCGGCGGCCGGCGATAGCTCCGTACGCGAAGCCATCGTGCGCGCGGCCCGCTATCTGGGAATCGGAGTGGCCAACGTCATCACGGTGTTGAATCCCGAACTGGTGGTGGTGGGGGGCGATGTCGCCGGGGTGGGCCCTCTTCTGATCGAAACCGTGAGGCGGGAGGTGCGCGACCGCGTGCGTCTGTTCCCCGTCGAAAAGGTGCGCATCGAAAGCTCGGCGCTCGAAGACAAAGCCGGGCTGTGGGGCGGCATTGCGCTGGCCATGGCGCGACTGAAGCAGGCCTCCAGCCAGTCTTCGGCCGAAGCCCTGTAGCCCGTCCGCCGGCACGCGCGGAAACTAATCCCGCATATTTCACACTCCACCCTCCGATGCGGGACAGGCGCTTTCGCCTGTCAACCCGAGCGAAGCTTGGGCGCCGCCCATTGAAGCCGGTTGGCAGGCGAAAGCGCCTGCCCCACAATTACTCGAGCGCCGCAGCCAAGGGTCGGCATGAGCGCCGACGCGGCAGGCAGGAGTGCCCGCGCCACGTTACCCAACCGCTCCCTGACGGTCGCGGCTCGCCAGGCTCTTTCGGGCTCGATCGACAGCCGATTGGCGCTATCCCGCCTTCTTCAGGAGCGACTCGGCCTGGAGGGCGCCCTGCGGCGTTTCCTCGTGCTTGAACAGCAGGTACACGTCGCGGCCGGCGGCCAGCAGTTCCTTCGCGCGAGCGGCGAAAGCATCGACATCGGCTTCCGCGTAGTCCGGCTTCCGAAGGCGGAAATAAACGAAATCGGCCGTGATCACTTCCGGGATCTCGAGCTTTTCGGATTCCGCCACGCACAGCGACGCGTTGCGGGCTCGCAGCGCGTCGTAGATCTCGTCCGCCAGCCAGGATTGGTGGCGAAACTCGAAGGCGTAGCGCAAATCGTTGGGTAGCAGAGCCAGGTAGTCCCGCAGCAGGGCCGCGTCGCGTTTCATATGGGGAGGCAACTGAAACAGAATCGGCCCCAGCCTGCGCGTCGCGCGCAGCGGGTCGATGGCTTTCAGGAAGGCTTCGGTGGCCTGTCCGGCGTCCTTCAGGCGCAGGATGTGGGTGATCCGCATGTGGGCCTTGACCGCGAACACGAAGCCGGGCCGCGCCGCTTCGACCCATGCGGAGAGAGTGGCGGCCGCCGGCAGACGGCGGAAGGTGTAGTTGATCTCCACGCAGTTGAGCCGCTGGGAGTAGTGCGCCAGGAATTGCGCGGCGGGAAGCTTGGCGGGATAGAAAGCCGGCTTCCAGGAAGAGTACGCGAACCCGGAGGTCCCTGCATAGAGCGTCGCCATGGCTTATCATTATCTCTGGCCGGAGGTTCCATGTTGCAACATATTCTGGTGAGCTGGCTGGTAAGCGCCCTGGCTTTGTGGATCGTCGCACAAATCATTCCGGGCATCCGGATCAGCGGTTTCAGCTCCGCGCTGCTGGCCACCATCGTGATTGCCCTGGTCAACGCCACTCTCGGGCCGGTGCTGAGGTTTCTGTTCTTCCCGGTGACGCTGCTGACGCTGGGGCTATTCCTGCTGGCGCTTAACGCGCTGCTGCTTAAGCTCGCCTCCGTGTTCACCCCTGGGTTCGAGGTGCGTGGTTTTCTTGCGGCCCTGCTCGGCTCGCTGGTGCTGACCATCGTCACGTCCGTTCTGCGGCACATGATATTTTCGCCCGGGCGGGGCTGGACGACCCTATAGAAGATGCTGGCGCCTCAAACTCCCGGTGAGCTGGCGGAAGCGCTTGGTGTAGCGGCCGCCCAAGGCCGGACGATTTCTGTTTCCGGACACTGCTCGAAACGGTTGATGGCCGGCCCCGTGGAGCCGGCCGATTGCCAGGTGACCACGGCCGCGCTGAAGCGCGTGATCGAGTACGAACCGCACGATCTCACCATCAGCGTGGAAGCCGGGCTGAGCTGGCGCGAGCTGGTCCGAACCGCCGCCGCGCACGGGCAGATGGCGCCGCTCGACCCGCCATTCGGGGCCCAGGCCACGGTGGGCGGGGTGGTGGCGGCCAACTCGAGCGGACCGCGGCGGCGTCTTTACGGCACGGCCCGCGACATGGTGATCGGGATGCGTTTCGCCACTCTGGAAGGCAAGCTGGCGCAGTCCGGCGGCATGGTGGTGAAGAACGTATCCGGTCTCGACATGGCCAAGCTGATGATTGGCTCATTCGGGACCCTGGCGGCCATCGCGGTGGTCAACCTGCGGCTTACGCCGGCGCCGGAAGTGGAACGTAGTTTTCTGCTGGCCTTCCGCTCGGCGGCGGAGGCGATCGCCGCCCGCAACGAGTTGCTGGGCGGGGCGCTCCAGCCGGCGGCCGTCGATCTGCTGAATCCGCTGGCCGGCGCCGGGCTGGGGATGGATTCGTGGTTGCTGGCGGTGCGCGCGGGCGGAACGGCGGCGGTCATGGACCGCTATGAGCGCGAGTTGGCGCGGCTGGCCGACTGGATGTTGTTCGAAGGCGGACGCCAGGACGACCTCTGGAATCGCGTGGAGAATTTCACGCCATGGTTTCTGGAGCGGAACCCCGACGGCGCGGTGGTGCGCGCCTCGGTGGTCCTGAAAGGAGTAGAGGAAGTGATGGCCTCCTTCGACGGGCCCGCGCTGGCGCGCGCGGGCACGGGCGTCTGCTACGGGTACTTCGAGCGGACGGAGGACGCCGCGGGGTGGCTGGCCGTCGGTTCGCGGCGCGGATGGAAAGCGGTGATGGAGTTCGCGCCCGAGGAGCGCAAGCGCGCCCTCGATCTATGGCCGGGGCCGGGACCCGACCTGGAGCTCATGCGGCGAGTCAAGGGACTCTTCGATCCCGCCAACCTGTTGAACCGGGGCCGGCTCTATGGACGGATCTGAGACCCACGCCCCCGGGCCGCGGCGGATCGACCTGGACCGCTGCGTGCATTGCGGCCTATGCCTGAACGCCTGCCCTACGTACCGCGATCTGGGCCTGGAGATGGATTCTCCGCGCGGCCGCGTGTACCAGATGGTGCAGGTGGCGGAGGGGGCGCCCGTGTCGCCTTCGTACGTGGAGCACATCGGCCTGTGCCTGGCCTGCCGGGGCTGCGAATCGGCTTGCCCGTCCGGCGTACCCTACGGCCGCATGGTGGAGGATGCCAGAGCGGCCCTGGAGGCGCAAGCGCACCGCGGCTGGCTGGCGGAGAAGCTGCGCCGGTGGATGCTCGTCGGCTTGCTGGAGTCGCGCGCCGCGCTGACTATCCTGGGGGCCGCGGCTTATCTGTTCGAGGCCAGCGGCATGAAGAGGCTTCTGCGCGGCTTGGCGCGTCTGAAATTGCTGGGCAGGCTGGGCGACTGGATTCAACTGGCGCCTTCCGCCGAACCGCCTTTCTTCTTCAGCCAGATCGGCAAGACGTTCCCGGCCGAAGGACGCCAGCGCCGCAGGGTGGCTTTCATGGCCGGGTGCATCGCCAACGTCTTTTTCGCGCGGCTGAACGAAGCCACGGTGCGCGTCCTGCAAAAGAACGCCTGCGAAGTGGCCATTCCGCTGGGCCAGGGGTGCTGTGGGGCGCTGCAGCTTCACTCCGGCATGCGGGAGGCGGCGCGCAAGCTGGCCCGGCGGAACATCGACGCCGTGCTGGACGGCGGCTTCGACGCCATCCTCACCAACGCCGCCGGCTGCGGCTCGGCCTTGAAGGAGTACGGCGAACTGCTGGCGGACGACCCGGAGTACGCCGACAAGGCGCGCCGATTCTCCGCGCTGGTGCGCGACGTAACCGAGTTTCTGGTGGCCAACGTGCTCAACCGCGAGATGGGCTGGCTCGACGCCATGGCTACATATCAGGATTCCTGCCACCTGGCGCACGGGCAGAAGATCCGCTCCGCTCCGCGCGAACTGCTGGCCGCGGTGCCGGGCCTGGCTTTCCGCGAGATGCCTCTTTCCGATGTTTGCTGCGGCAGCGCCGGCGTCTACAACGTGGTCCACAACGAGATGGCCATGCGGGTGCTGGCGCGGAAGATGGAATCGGTCAACGCCACGAGGGCGCAGATCGTGGCCACCGCCAACCCCGGCTGCATATTGCAACTTCAGGCGGGAGTCCGTCTGCACGGCGCCGGCCAGAGGGTCATGCACGTAGTGGAGATCCTGGACGAGGCCTACGGCAAGCGCTAACCGCCGCGGAGTGTTTCCACATTTGACGGCTGTCTCGAGTAGATCGAGGGGGTTCGAGCTCAAAGTTCTAGAAGTACTAAGCCATTGTCAGGCCGAAGGGTCCGCGGCCCATGAGGTCAGTATCCTAGCCCCAGGCGCCGAATGTGAGAGATTACTACTTGCAGGGGTAGTTTTCTGACCATACGGAGTGAACTGGATTATAATAACTCGCTATAACTCGTTATCGATCAGCCCATTGTCGGGACGAGATCTCGGCCGGAACGCGCCGTTTTGGGAGGTTTCGTCATCGGGACATCACATGCGGGAGTTGGTCTCAAGCGGCTACGGACCAAGGCGGGCTTGACGACGCGAGAGGTCGCTGAGCTTAGTCAAAAGATCGCGCTGGCCGAGGGGAACGAGGAGTACGCCATCTCCCATGCTCGCATGATCCAAATCGAGAACGGCGAGTCCACGCCGAGCGTGTATAAGCTCTTTACCTTGAGCGCGATCTATGGCGCGTCATTCAATGCGGTGGTGTCGCTGTACGCTAATTTGGCAAACATCGCCAAGCATCAGCTCGAGCTGCCGGCGTCGCGGACGCGCCTGGCGGATTTTGGCGTACCCGGCGCCGACCATCCAGTCAGCTTTCCGGTGCGGTTCGACCCGGGATTGGACGTGGAGAAGACCAATTTCCTCCCCCGCATGGTGGAGGCGTGGGGTGAGGTACCCGCGGGTTTACTGGCGCGCCTGAACCTTCGCCAGGCGCGCTACGGGTTTATCGGCTTGGCCGATTATACTATGTACCCTTTGCTTCGGCCCGGGTCGTTTGTTCAGGTTGAGGAACAGCACGCGCCGCCCGAGCGGGTGGCCTACCATTCGGAATTCGACCGGCCGATCTGGTTTCTGGAGCTCAGAGACGGTTACGTGTGCTCCTGGTGCGAGTTCGAACGTGGCCGGGTGATCTCGCTGCCGCATCCGCTCTCGCCATCCCGCACGCGCGAGTTCCGTTTCCCTCAGGAAGCGGAACTGGTGGGTCGCGTCACGGCCGTGGCCGCTCGCCTAGTGAGCCAAGCTCCGCCAGAGTAGCCCGCACTATCTCCAAAGCAATCTTGACGTTGGAGACGAACAACTGGCGCTCGATTCCTCCAGACATGGCCGGAACCAGGACGCGATAGGCCTCCAGACGGTCCCACGCATCCAACATCCTGACCTGGTTCTCCTCGGCCGAACGCAAGTAGGTTTGAAGGTCCCGCACCACTTCAGCGAGGCTCTCCAGGGTGAAACCGCGAAAAACGGCGTCATGACAGCGCGCGAGCGCCTCCTGGGCCGCATCGACCGAAAACGCCTGGGCGAGGCCGTCGTGACGGTACAGGCCCGTATTGTAGTCGCGCGTTGACGCCAGGTATACCAGCCTCGATAACGCACACGGCAGAGCGGCGAGCGTGCGCTGCTCGAGGTCGCGCACAACCGCGTCGGTTGAAACCTGGGACCGTCTCATGTGGTACTTACTCCGAGAGCCGGGGCGCTGGCCGCGACTTGCCGCGCCAGGCGCTCCATGGCGCCGCTGAGCGAATCGAACAAGCGAAGGACGGCGCCCGTGCGGAAGGGGCCATACCATTGCACAAGACCGATAATGACGGCGTAGTTCAACATGAAGAGCGCGAACGAGCAGGCCACTCGAACCTCCATTATTGGACGCACGTCCTGCATCTGCCGGACGGCGCGCGTATGGAGGCCGAAAAGCCGGGTCGCCTCGGCGCGGATAGCGCGGAGCCACGCAATCGCAAGCCGGCGCCGCTCCCGCAGAAACAATCGACGAACGTGTGGCAAGCGGAGACCGGCGACGTACCGGGCGTCCTCCGGGGCGAGGATACGCTCCATTATGGCGCGGTCCGGCAAGCCGGCGGGGAGTTCCTCGCCGGCGGCCGGACGCTTGACGATAAGCAGCAGCAATAGTAATGCCGCGCTCGCCCCGAGAAACACAAGTACGCTAATCATGATCGCAATCCGTTCACGAGCCGAGCACGCATCCGGGCCATGCCGGCGGCTGTTTGCCGGCTCAAGCGCTCGTAATCCTGCTCCAGCGCGGGGCGCGGGATGGGATTCGCCTCTCGCGACCATAACCCCACGCACCACACACCTAATGTCACAATATACGCCAAGGGTTGCAACACGGTCCACCAGGGCTGAAACCGGGGGCCCAGGGCGGATCGCAGGGTCAAATTCGCAACGGCGGTGGCGATAAACAGCGTGTAGCCGTATAGCAAGCTTGCCACATTACGTCCCAATGGTATCCGGTAGTATACCAGCAACGACAGAATCGCGAGCAACAAGGCGGCCTGGGCGAACCGGAGGTTGCGCTCCAAGTCCAAGGTCGTCGGGAACAAGACCCGCCACGGCTGGGCTGACAGGTCAGCCACGGACTTCGCAATAAGGACGCAAACCAGCACGGTAATCAGAGACCGACCCATGCGGCGCATGCCTGGATAGCCGGCGAGAATCGCATCATAGATCTCCCATGTGACGCCAATCCCAAGCAGGACCGCGACGAACTCCGAAACCCAGTAACCCACGGCATACGCCTGACTGGAAGCCAGCGAAAGACGGAACAAAACCAGCGTCGAGCACAAGACGTACGCAACGTACCCATAGAAGATCGGATAGTCACGCGCCAGCCGGAGCCGCAAGCCCCGGTACAGGAGCACGCCGAGCACGACGTTGCCCGCCCACCACACGACAGGCGTAAAGACTCGCAAGCCCAGGGCTCCTCTCGTGCATGGTAGCACGAGGCAACCCGGATTTCCTCACGCGAACTTCCTGAAAGGGCTTGCAGGTCAAGCCCAGAGCGAGGCCGCCAAGAACCCCGATTTTGGTATTGGCAAGCGGTTTACGCAGCCCGAACGGTCTGGCGCAGCCAGGGTATGGGCGGCGGAGGCGGTTGCGGGCCATCGGCTACGCGAACCTGATGGTCCGGATTTAGCCAGGGTATGGGCGGCGGAGGCGGCTGAGGGCCGTCGGCTACGCGGACCTGATGGTCCGGACTCACCCAAGGTATGGGCGGTGGAGGCGGCTGAGGGCCGTCGGCTACGCGGACCTGATGGTCGGGACTTACCCAAGGTATGG
>JBEKPK010000217.1:0-9362 GCA_049520795.1 Bryobacteraceae bacterium | reverse complement strand
TCGCGCGTCACGCCATTGGGCAGCGTGAGGGTTTCGAAACGGATGGTCAGCTCGCCTTTGCTGGAGCCGCGCCCAGGCGCCTTGATCCGGACGATGGTCCCCGTTACGAAACTGCCGCGCGGGATCGCGATGCGGCCGTCGACGGACACTGGAATGCGGGTCTCCAGATTCACCCGGTCGCCCTCCCTCGAGTGTTTGGTGTCCAGGCTGCCGAGAAGAGACAGCGGGATGCGCGTACCGGAGCGCACCGTCAGTTCTCCAGGAGCAGGAGTCTCTGGCCTTTCGGCGAAGCCGGGTGAATCGATGGGCGCGGGAGCCTGCCCTTCGCCATGGTACGCCAGGTCCACCTCCGGCTCCCCCGAAGCGAGCGCCATTTGGCGCTCCACGGCGGGCGCGGCACGGTCCCGCCTCCTCGCGGAAGAATCGCGCTCGGCGTCGATAGCCGCCAGCGGAGTGAAACAGCCAACGGCCGCCATCGCCGCGGCAACCAGCAAAACGCCACGGACCATGTCTGGATGGTAGCGTGAACCGCCGGTCGGGATCATCCGATTTTGAAGGGGCCCTCGCGCACCGCCGGCTTGCCCGGCCGCGCGCCGGCCCGCGACTATCCCAGGCGCGTGATCAAGGCCTGGATCTGCTTGCGCTCCTGGTCGCTGGTGCTGCCCTGCAGAGCTTTCTTCAACTCTTGCAGAGCGCGCACTTTGTCGCCCTTCTGTGAAAGAGCCATGCCCAGGTGGTAACGGAATGTGGCCTGGTTGGGCGTCGCGGCGACCAGTTCCTGAAAAATCTGGATGGCGTTGTCGGGCAGGTTCTTCTTCAGGTAGATCCAGCCCAGAGTGTCCGAGATCTCCGGTAAGGCGCTTTTTGATAGTTGTCTGGCCCGCTGCGCCATACTGAGCGCCTGGTCCAGATCTTCGCCGTGCTCGGCCATGCCGAAAGCGAGATTATTCAGTATGGCGGCCTCGTTGGGGTAGAGCTTGTTGGTGGCTTGGTATACCTTCTCGGCCTCCGGCCACTTGCCGGCTCCATCCAGGGCCAGCGCCAGGGTAGCGAGCACCCCCTTGTCCTCGGGAAGGGTCTGCCGCGCCGCCTGCAAGGAAACGATGGCGGCGTTGGTATCGCCTTTGAGCCGCTCGGTCTCGCCAATGCTCAGATACATCTTGCCCTGCGCCCTGGAACCCTTGGGGGAGGAGGAGAGCACCGTCTGGAACTCGGAAAGGGCCATGTCCCAGCGGCCCGTGCGTATGCCGACATTGCCCAGCGCCAGGTGGAATTCCGGCCGGGCCGGCGTCTTGGCGATTTCCGCCTGCAATAGCTGAATGGCCTGATCGATCTTGTTCTGCGCCAGGTACGTTTCCACCACGCCCATCAGACCGCGCGCGTTGGCGGGGTTCAACTGGTAGCACCGGCGGAACGCGTCCTCGGCATCCTTGAACTTGCTCTCGACCAGGTTCACCAACCCTATCTGGTACAGGATATCGGGAGAGGACGGATTGGCCTTCAGCATATCCCCCAGCATCTGGCGCGATTCGCCGAATTTCTTCTGCGCTATGAGCGACGCCGACCAGATCAGCTTGGCGTCGGTGGCGTTCGGGTCGTACTTCAGAATGTCCTGCGCGCTGCGGATAGCCGCGTCGAATTCACCAATCCGGAGCTGCAGCCTAGCCAGCCAGAGACGGGCCAGGGTGTAGTCGGGGCGAAGCTCGATGGCCTTCTGAAACTGCTGCCTGGCCTGCTCGACGGTGCTGCTGTCGTTGAAATAGGCGCGGCCTAGATTGAAGTGCGCCACGAAATTCTCGGGCGTGCGCGCCACCACCTGCTGCAAATCCACCAGGGCCTTGCCAACATCGCCCTGGCCTAGCTCCAGGGTTGCCTTCACGGCGTTGGCGTCGGCGTCGTTCTTATTCTCCTTCAGGATCTCGTCGTTGGCATCGGCCGCCTCCGTCGGCTTGTTCTGGCGTATCCGCACCTCCACGATGCGCTTCTGGTATACGATCCTGTTCTTGGGGTCCTTGCTAATGCCTTCCCGGTACTCGCGAATGGCCGCCTCCGGGTCTCCCGACCGCAGATAGAAGTCGCCGACGTCGAAATACGCCTTCGGGTACTCGGCAACCTTCGACTTCAACTGCCCAAGCACGCCGAGCATGTCGTCGCGGCGCTCCTCAGCCAGATATAGCTTCGCCAGCGCGATCAGGAAACCATACTCCTTGGGGTTGCTCTGGTATCCCGCCTTCAGCAACTGCTCGGCCTCGGCTCGCTTGTCTTCTCTCCCGAGCAAGCTATACAGTCTGCCATACGCCGGCAGAAAGTCTCTCTTCAGTTCGATCATCTTGCGGAAGATCTGCTCGGCCGCGGGGAAATCCCCTTTCGCCGCCAGGACATCCCCAATCTCCAGGTTTACGCCCCGGTCGCCCGGCTTGATGGAATCGGCCTTGCGGTATTCCTCGAGCGCCACGTCCAGGGGCTTCCGGCCAGCGAACGCCCCGACCACGGCGGGCTTCTCGCCCGAAGCGGGCCTCCCATCCAGAAGTTCCCGGCCCTCTTCGGTTTTCCGTAATTCGGGTTCCTCCCTGACGGCCACAACCATCCAATCGCCCGTCAGCCGGTGTCCGTCGAAGGAACTCGCAACCCGCTGCAACAGCTCGTCGCAGTTCTTCTTGACCTCCTTCATGATTTGGACGGAGTGTTTCGCCAGACCCGGGGCCAGGTAGATCTCCGACAGCTTCACCACCGCGTCATAGTGCTCGGGCTGGTCGGGGCTAATCAGTTTCTCATCCGTGGCGCGCAGCAGCGCCCTGTAGGCGCCCGCATAATCCGGCGGGTCCTGCTTGAGCGCCGTCAGCGCCAGTTTGTAGTAGGCCAGTCCGTACTTCTGGTCGATCCTGAGGGCGTTGAGATACTGGATCCTCGCCTCCTTGTATCGGCCCTTGCCGAAGTACTTGTCGCCACTCTCCACGTAGCGCTTCTTGGCCGCCTGCGGGTTACCCCGGCACGACACCAGCGCCAACGCCACCGCCAGCGTGAAGACAATCGAACGGAACGAACGCATTCGCCACCTCACCGACATACTCTTACACTCTAAGCCAGGACTGCCGTCTCTGGCCATAGCCCGGACCACTGAATACGGGACGCCGGCGCTACACCACGGCGCCAATCGTACCCGCGGGCTCGCCCGGAACCTACCTAAGGTAGCACTTTGCGCAAGCCCGCGGAGCATCAGGCCTCGAATTCGGGAACCCCTTGCTACCCAATGGCATAGAGCCGCGCGGGCTCCCGATTCGAGGCCCGGCCCGGCACGTCCTGGGGTCCCCGGCGGCCTCTCCGGGAACAAACCCCCGGATGGTATAATTGCCCTATATGTCAGATCCGTAGTTCCCGCGCCCGAAACCTCGCCCGTCCCAGCCTTTGGCTGCCCGCCGACCCCGGCGGAGGACGTCCGCACGCTCACATTTTGGAGGGAATTCGAAATGCATAAACTGGTAGCCCCAGGGATGGTTCTGTTCACAGGCTTCGTGTCTTTGCCCCTGGTGAACTCGCCATCGCTGGCTTCGAAAACGCCGCCCCCCCACGTTCGGCCGGACCCCCGGCTCGAGATTCTCCGCCGCTTTTTCGAACAATCCGACTGCCCCGCGCTCGCATACGCGCACGTTTTCCTGGAGGCCGCCGACGACTATGATCTTGACTGGCGCTTACTGCCCAGCATTTCCTACATCGAGTCCACGGGAGGCAAGTACGCCGCCAACAACAATCTGTTCGGCTGGGATGGCGGACGCGCGGAGTTCTCCACTCCCCTAGCCGGGATTCATACCGTGGCGTACCACCTGACCCACTCCGACCGGTACCGTGAGAAGAGCCTCGACCAGAAGCTCGCGATCTACAATCCCGGCGCCGGGTACGCGGGCAAGGTCAAGTCCGTAATGCGGCGAATCGCGCCGGCCAAGTGACTGCGGCGCGGCCGCCCGCCCACCCCGAAATCGCCGAATCTTCGCGCACCGGCCCCGTTGACAACCCACGATGACTCGCGTATATTTGCTAACATACTGATCTCACAACGGTTTGCTGGTAATTGGTGGATGGTCTCGCTGAACATGATGCTCGGTCGCCGCGCAACGCGTCCGCACCCGCATTTTCACACCCTGCCGCAGTCCTGCCAAGCGCCGCAGCCGCCGGTGAGCCAGCGTTCGGCGGAGGCTTAATGGCCGTGGACATTAACGGGCAAGCAGATCAGCAGGTCCCAGAGAACTACGAGGATCTTCTCGAAGACTATAGTCACTTTGCCCCGCCCGCCGCCGACGAGGTTTTACAGGGTGTCGTACTGGGGATCACGGTCAAAGACGTGATTATCGACTTCGGATACAAGTCCGAAGGCATTGTCCCCATCGAGGAGTTCCAGAATCCCGGCGGCGGCGTCGCCGTCCAGCCGGGCGACGTCGTGGATGTCATGATCGAGCATGGCGAGCGGCCCGAAGGGTACGTTCTGCTCTCACATACCCGAGCCGCCCGCCTGCGGATCTGGGACAATCTGGACCGCGCTTTTCAGGAACAGCTCATCGTCTCCGGCCGCGTCCTCGGCCGCGTCCGCGGCGGCCTGGCGGTGGACGTGGGGATCAAGGCTTTCATGCCCGGATCGCAAGCCGATCCGCGTCCCATTCACAATCTGGATTCGCTCATCGGGCAGGATATCCCGGTCAAAATCATCAAGCTGAACCGCCGCCGCGGCAACGTCGTTGTCTCGCGCAAAATGGCTGTCGAGGAAGAGATCCATTCGCGCAAAAGCGCCACCCTGGAGCACCTGGCCGAGGGCTCGGTAGTCACCGGCGTGGTGAAGAACCTCACGGATTACGGCGCGTTCATCGACCTGGGCGGAATCGACGGCCTGCTGCACGTTACCGACATGTCCTACGGCCGGGTCAATCACCCCTCCGAAATCCTGCACGCGGGCGACGAAATCACCGTCCGTATCCTCAAGTTCGACCGCTCCAAGGAACGCGTGTCCCTGGGTATGAAGCAACTCGATCCGGACCCTTGGGAAACCGTTACCGAGCGCTACCCCCTGAACGGCCGCGTGATTGGCCGCGTCGTAAACGTGACCGATTATGGCGCCTTCGTGGAATTGGAGGCCGGCATCGAAGGCCTCATCCACATCAGCGAAATGACCTGGTCGCGGCGCATGAAACATCCTTCCAAAGTGGTCAAGCCGGGGGATCAGGTGGAGGCAGTGGTCCTCGAGGTGCACCCCAAGGAGCGGCGCATTTCGCTCGGCCTCAAGCAACTCGAACCAAATCCCTGGACGACCATCGACAGCCGCTATAGCGTCGGCTCGGTGGTGGAAGGCCGAGTCCGGAACATGACCGACTTCGGCGCGTTCATCGAAATCGAGGAGGGAATCGATGGGCTGGTGCACGTTTCGGATCTCTCCTGGACTAAGCGCGTCAAGCACCCCTCCGAGGTACTGAAAAAGGGCCAGGACGTGCAAGCCGTGATTCTCAATATCGATTCGGCCTCGCACCGCCTTTCCCTGGGAATCAAACAGCTCCAGCCGGACGCCTGGGAGAGCTATTTCCAGCATCACCAGGTGGGCGATACGGCGCATGGCCGCGTGTGCCGCCTGGCCAGCTTCGGCGCATTCGTGGAGCTGGCGGAAGGCGTCGAAGGGCTGTGCCATTTCTCGGAGACGCCGGGCTACTCCGGCCGGCGCGGGTCTGAAACAGCCCCGCTGGCGGTGGGGCAGGAGTTCGATTTCAAGATCGTCAAGATGAGCGAGGCGGAAAAGAAGATTGGCCTCAGTCTCCGCGCAGCGGCGGACGATGAGGAGAAAAACCGGCTGGAGGATTACCAGAGGCAGGCTCACGCGGCTGTCAGCACCATCGAAGAGGTGATGAGCCTGAAGGACCACGACGTCGAATAGCTTGCAATTTGCGTGGAATCGGGCGATACTGCGATTTCATAACCGATTGACGCCCAGGAGAATGCGATGACGAAGGCTGATCTGATTGAAGAAGTCTCCCGCGTGGTGGAGATGACCCGGAAAGAGTCGGAGGTCATCGTGGAGGCCATTTTCGACAGCATCGTCCGCTCCTTGCGCACCGGCGACAAGATCGAAATCCGGGGATTCGGCAGCTTCCGCACTCGCCAGAGGCAGCCGCGGGTCGGCCGCAACCCAAAGACGGGCGCGCGGGTGGAAGTGCCCGCCAAGAAGATTCCCTACTTCAAGCCCAGCAAGGAACTGAAGGACGTGGTGAACAGCTCCGCGACGCCGGTTTTATCCGCCACCCCTCCCGCGCCCGAGCAGGTCTCCAACCCGTAACCGGTCCGCCGGAAACTCATGGACTACCTTTGGACCCCCTGGCGGTATCGCTACGTCACCAGTACCGCGGATCAGGGCGAATGCGTGTTCTGCGCCGCCGCCAAGGCTACTTCCGATCGGGAGTCCCTGGTGGTCCACCGCGCCTCGCGGAATTTCGTCATTCTCAACCGTTTTCCGTACACCAGCGGGCACATCATGGTGGTTCCTTACGACCACGTAGCCTCGCTTGAAGACTTGCCCGACGAGGCGCTGGTGGAGATGATCCGCCTGGCGCGCGAGGCGGAAAAGCGCCTCCGCGCCCTCTACCGCCCCGACGGGCTGAACATCGGCATCAACCTGGGCAAGAGCGCCGGCGCGGGCATCGCCGGCCACTTGCACCTGCACGCGTTGCCGCGTTGGACCGGCGACACCAGTTTCATGACCGTGACAGGCGAAACGCGGGTCTTGCCCGAATCTCTGGAGGTCACCTGGGAAAGGCTGAGCCGGGCCTTCGCGGTGGGATAAGGCTCCCGCCTTGTCAATCCGAGCGCAGCTCGGAGGGGCCGAACGACAAGCCCGAAGGCTTATCCCACTCTACTCCCGGCTGTCCCGCTTCAGCGGCGGCGGAGGCGGATCAGAGGCCGACTGCCGCATCTCCTGCTGGAACGCGGTGAACTCCGGGTTCGGCGGGGCGTACGCTGATGCGCGCAGACCCTTGATCGCAGCGCGAAGCGCCGCCAGGCGCGCGTCGCGCTCGGGCATCTCCGAGAACGTCGCCGCCATTGTGCCCGGACGGTCGCGTTGCTCGCGGTCGAGATAGCGGACCAGAGCCTCGGGGTCGAACCCCGCCCCGGCCATTGCTTTGGCGGCCACGGTATCCGCCGCCAGATGGGAGCGGCGCGCCATGGTAAGCATCTGCGCCGGCATCTGGAGGCCCGTGGACCGGCGGAGCGAGTCGGCCGTCATTCCATTGACGCCGCTCTGTCCGGCTGACTGCGAGGCCGCCGTCATGGAAATGTTCATAAGTTCCCCCCGTGTGGCCTGGCGCGTCCAGTCCCGCTCGGATGCATGCGCCATGGCGTGCGCCATCATGCCGGCGAGCTCACCCTCGTCCCGGGCCGCCAGCACCAGGCCCGCGGGCACGAAGATGTACCCGGCCGGCAGAGCCATGGGTTCATGCGTGGATCCACCTTCGTCGTTGGCAACCAATGTGAAAGAGTATGCCCACTTCGGCCCCGGCAACTGCGCCGCGATCCGCTGCCCGAGGCGCTTCAGATAATCCTGCGCCGTCGCGCTGTCGAGGACCGTGGCCTGCGCGCGAACCTCGCCGGCCATCTGCTCTCCGAGCGCCGCCTCTTTTTGCAGGCTATAGAAATTCAAGCCGGCGCCGACAGGCTGCTGGGCAGTCAACAGCGCGGCGGCCAGAAGCGCAATCGCCATTCGCAGAAACATGGCTAGTGTCTTTGTGGCATGGACGCGCGGCGCGCCGGTGGCGTTTCCCGAATCAACCCTCGGCGACCGCTTCCTTCGGCCCATACGCCTTCCGGTCCCGCAGGCCCGGCCAGGGCGGCTGCGCAAACAGGCCGCCATCCACATAGAGCGTCTGACCGGTGATGAACGACGCCTTGTCGCCGGCCAGGAAGACCACCGCCGCGGCTACATCCTCCACCTCTCCCACGCGGCGCATGGGCGTCACCGAGCCCCACGTGCCCGCATAATCGGCCGTCTCCAGCCTGGTGCGCTCGATGTCCACCGCGCCGGGGGCCACCGTGTTGACCCGAATCCCGTAAGGGCCCAACTCCACCGCGGCCACCATCGTAAAGTTGTCTAGGCCGCCCTTGGAGGCCGTATAGTCCACCAGGTTCGGAAACGCAATCTTGTTGCATCCCGAGCCAATATTGACGATCGAGCCGCCCTTGCCCAGCATCGCGCGGGCCGCCAGTTGGGTGCACAGGAAGGTCCCTTTCAGGTTAGTGCGCAGGGTACGGTCCCAGTCCTCTTCCTTCAGCTCCAGCAGCGGCGACCACGTCTGCACGCCCGCATTGTTTACCAGCAGATCCAAGCCGCCGGCCTCCCTGAGCACCCTGTCGAACATCGCTCGTACCTGGTCGCTGAATCCCACATCGGCCTGCGCAACCCAGGCGCGCCGGCCCCTCTCCCGCACCTTTCCCGCCGTCAACTGGGCGCCGGCTTCGTCGAGGTGGTAGTTCACCGCTACATCCCAGCCGTCATCGGCCAAGCCATAGGCGATTCCCCGCCCAATGCCCTTGCTCGCGCCCGTTACCAAAGCGATTCGCGCCATTCCACGCCTCCGTAAAGGACTACCTTACTACGCTCGTGCGAAATCATAGCCTGTCATCAGAAATTGGCTTGATTTCCGGCTGCTTTCATCGTAGCCTGAATAGGCGAAGAAAACACGAAGTAGGAGACCATAACTTATGAGCATTGCCGATGCCCTGTTGCCCGAGTTCGACCATGAGATGGCGAACACGCGCAAGATGCTGGAGCGGATTCCACAGGAGAAATGGAATTGGAAGCCGCATCCGAAATCCTCAACCACTCGCGAACTGGCCACCCATATCGCCACCACTCCCGCCTGGATGGTCGACACCATCGAGAAGGATTCGTTCGATTTCGCTCCCGTGGGCGGCCAACCCCACCATCCTCCCGTGTTTGCAACCAAAGAGGAAGCGCTGGCTGAGTTCGACAAAGGAGTTGCGGGAGCGCGCGCGGCCCTGGCCGCCGCGGAAGACGACCACCTCATGAAAAACTGGGCGCTGCTGGCCGGCGGGCAGGTCATTTTCAGCATGCCGCGAGTGGCCTGCATTCGGAGCTTTGTTATGAACCACGGCGTGCATCACCGGGGCCAACTGTCGGTGTATCTGCGGCTCTGCGACGTCGCCGTGCCGGGCATGTACGGGCCGTCGGCCGACGAAACCGCAATGTAGCCCTTAGTGGGGCCAAGCCTTCCGGATCGGGTGGAGTGACGGGGATTGCGCCCCGTCACCCTCCCACACCACCGGACGTGCGGTTTTCCGCATCCGGCGGTTGAACCCAGCCGCCTCAGGTCGCGGCA
>JBEKPK010000216.1:0-9370 GCA_049520795.1 Bryobacteraceae bacterium | reverse complement strand
GAGGACGTGGACGGGGCCGCGGATGTGCTGCGGCGCGCCGACATGATCGTGCTGCAATTGGAAGTCCCGCTCGAAACCGTGTATTACACTCTGCGGTTTGCGCGCGAGCGCGGGATTCGTACCATTCTGAACCCGGCTCCCGCGCAACCGCTCGACCTGCCGAAGGCCGGCGCCGCGGATTATGTGATCCCCAACGAAACCGAGGCGGAGGCTCTGAGCGGCATGCCGGTGCGCAGCTTGGAGGATGCGCGCGCCTGCGCCCCGCGGCTGCTGGAAAGAGGTTTGCGGCGGGTGATCGTGACGCTCGGCGCCAACGGAGCGCTATGCGCCGGAGAAGACGGCGTCCGGCACGTTCCCGCATTTCAGGTCCCTTCGGTCGATACCACCGGGGCCGGCGACGCCTTCATCGGAAGTCTTGCCTGTTTCCTGGCCGCGGGCTGCGAGGAGCTTGAAGCGATCTCGCGAGCGAATCTGTATGCAGCGCTTTCCACGATGTCCGCGGGCACGCAAAAATCGTTCGTGACGCGGGAACGTTTCCAGGCGGAGTGGGACGCTTCGCGAGGAAGGCAGGTGTTCCAATGATCTCAGGTTCGATCCAGAACATATTCGTCCTCATGCTGGAGAACCGCGCGTTCGATCACATGCTCGGCTACTCCGGTATAACGGGCACGGATGCGGAGTCCGGCCAGCCGACGAAGATCAATGGCGTCGATGGATCGGAATCGAATACTTACAACGGGACTACATACGGAATCGATCAAGGCGCGGACTGGGTCATGCCGGTCGATCCCGGCCACGAATTCCCGGACGTACTCGAGCAGCTCAGCGGCGCTGGGGCGACATATCCCTCTGGCGGCCCTTATCCGCCCATAAACAACAGTGGTTTCGTGGCCAGCTATGCGGCCGTGTGCCAGGCTGCCAAGAAGCAGAGCGACCCCGGCGAGATCATGAAGTGCTACAGCCCCGGCCAATTGCCCGTCCTGAACGCCCTGGCGCGCGAGTTCGTGATCTGCGACGGTTGGCACGCTTCCATGCCCGGGCCCACCTGGCCTAATAGAATGTTCGTGCACGCGGCATCCTCCGGCGGGCTCGACCACAGCCCGACGACGGCTGAAATCGTGCTGTGGGAAAGCCTGGACGGTTTTCAGTTTCCCAAGGGCACGATTTTCGACGCGCTGAAGCGGAAGAATGTCTCGCGGCGCCTTTATGGCGGCGACGACTTTCCGATGCTGGCAGGGCTCAAAGGGATCGAACTTTCCGATATCCGGCCGTACCGGTATTTTGGGCAGGATCTCCAGGACAATTACCCGTACGCCTACACCTTCATCGAGCCCAGCTATAACGCCGCCGCGGACTATAAGTGCAGCACCTCGCAGCACCCGCTGGACGACGTGACGCGCGGGGAAGCCCTCATCAAATGCACCTATGAAGCGATCCGGAATTCCCCGTTATGGAATGGCAGCCTGCTGATCGTTACCTGGGACGAACACGGCGGGTTTTACGATCACGTCGCTCCGCCGGAAGCGGCGCCCCCAGGCGACACGGTCCCTGGTTCCGGCCATAACCAATACGGCTTCGCGTTTGACCGGTATGGACCGCGTGTTCCCGCCCTGATCGTCTCGCCGCTCATTCCCCGAAACCTCATTGATCACCGCCTCTATGATCACGCGTCGGTTCCCGCCACGCTCGAAGTCCTTTTCGACCTGCAACCCTTGACCAATCGTGATGGCGCAGCCAGGGATTTGACGCCCCTGCTTACGCTCCCGGCTCCCAGGGCCGACGCTCCGGCCAGCCTGCCGTCGCCGGCGGAATCCGGGGTTGGCGGATGCCCTCCGTTTTCCTGTTCCGGCGCCGAGTCGATGGAAGCGGCCAGCGCCGCCACGGCGGTTTCGGATCCTGCCGCTTCGGTCAACGTTGGGAATTTGCCCAGCGTGATTCACGCGGCCATGCGGCAGGATCTGGCGCTCGCTCCCGAACAGAAGAACCGGATTCTCGCGCAGGTCGGTTCTCTGAGAACTCGCGGGGATGCCGCCAAGTACCTGGAACAGGTAGGGCAAAAACTCCATGCCGTGCAGCAGCGGGGACAGAGCGGGCATTGACGGCGCTACCCGGGTCTCTTCCTTCACCTGCATATCGCACACCCCGCTCTCCGATGTGGCGCGGACACTCCTGTCTGCCGTGTCCCGGCCCATGCCGACGCCTATTGTGGGGCAGGCGCTTTCGCCTGCCAACCGGCTTCAGTAGGCGGCGCCCGAGCTTCGCCCGAGTTGACAGGCGGAAGCGCCTGTCCCACATCGGAGAATGGGGTGTGAGATATGCTGGCTAACACGAACGAGAAGCCGCCGGCCTTGGATGATCGGCGCGCGGCTACGAAGCGTTGCTCCGCTTCCAGTACTCCAGCGCGGGACCTTTTGCCCCGCCCGGCCCGGCGGTTACGGCGCGGGTTCGCAGCGCTTCCATCTCCTCCGCGGTCAGGGGCTTGAATCGTTCGGCGAACCTCACGTCGTCTTCCAGTTGGCCCATCGTGCTGCAACCCACCGGAGTGCAGGAAATGGGCAGGCTCAGCACATAGCTCAGGCACTCCTCGGCATTCAGGACCCGCAGCAGGAAAGCGTTGCCGAAGGTCTTGATGCCTTGAATGCCGATGCCGCGCGCCACCGCCGCCGGCAGGGCGATTTTCTCAAAGCTCAGGTATGCGGGGTCCGCGGCGTGGAGCGGCATCAGGATCGAATCCCACTTGTCGTAAGCCTTGAGCATGGCCGCGTGGACGTTGGGGTCATGGTGGCCGGTGAAGCCAATGAAGCGGCACTTGCCCGCCTTTTTGGCGGCTTCAAAAGCCTCCATCGCGCCGCCCGGTCCCAAAATGCGGTCGATATCGCTCTGCTCCTGGATATCGTGCATCTGCCATAGATCGAGGTAATCGGTCTTCAGGTTGGCCAGGGAAAGGCGGAGTTCGTCTTCGGCTTCCTTCTTCGTGCGCTTGAGGCACTTAGTGGTGAGGAAAATGTTCTTGCGGAATGGCGGAAGCACGTCCCCGTAAGTCTCCTCGGAGTGCCCTTCCCAGTAGGAGTGCGCGCAATCGAAGTAGTTCAGGCCAAGATCGTACGCGCGCCGCACCTGCGCCCTGGCCCGTTCCTTGGTTCGGAGCAGCGCCAGGCGCGCTCCGGCATGGCCGATCACGGTCAGCTTCACGCCGGTCCTGCCGAACGGCCGCATCGGCGTGGAGCCAGCCTTGGGCTGGGGCTGCGCGGCGCTCAATCCCGTGATGCCCAACCCCCCGAAAATCGTCCCCACGAAAGTCCTGCGCCGGACCGGGGGTGTGCGCTCTTCGATCATCTATCCTCCTCCCCACAGCCGGCCTTCCCGCCGGCATAGGATCGCCAACCTACTGCTCTAATGGAAGCGGACTGCCATGGCCGCGGCTCTTCCCCCGAGATCAATCTCAGTCTATCGAAGCGAGGTTGGGCCGGTCCAGTATGGCCGCGGCCGGCGGACCCGCCTTCCGGATGGCCGACAATAAGATCATGCGCGCCTGGCTGATGGATTCCTACGACGGTGTGGAGAAACTGCGGTTGTCCGAGGTGAACGAAGCGGCGCCCGGTCCGGGCGAAGCGCTTGTCGGCATTCGGTTTGCGGCGCTAAACCCGGCGGACGCCTTCCTCTCGATCGGGCAGTACCCCGCGCGGCCGAAGTTGCCTCATATCCTGGGGCGCGATGGCGTGGGTACGGTGCTCGCGCTCGGGCCGGGGGTGGACACCGTGTCCGTGGGGCAGACGGTGGGCATCCTGCGGTGCAACGCGGGCGTAACGGTTTGGGGAACGCTGGCGGAGAAAACCGTAGTTCCGGCGGTGAGCCTGGCGCCCGTTCCGCCCGGTTGGAGCGAGAGAGAGATGGCGGCCGCGCCGCTCGTATTCCTCACCTCGTGGCAAGCCCTGACGCAGTGGCGCGAGCCGGGGCATCCCCCCGAGGCCGGAAGCGTACTGTTGGTGACCGGCGCCTCGGGCGGAGTGGGAGTGGCATCGGTACTGCTCGGCAAATCGATGGGACTGACGGTGGCGGCGCTCTCACGCAGCCGGGAGAAAAGGGCCCGCCTGAAGGAACTGGGCGCCGACTTCGTTTTCGACCTCGGCGATCCCGATCTGCCCAAGACGATTCTGGGCGCTCTCGATCCCCGCAAGGTAGACCTGGTGGTGGATAGCGTGGCCGGTTCCGGATTCCAGCAGGTGGTCGCCACGCTCGGTTACGGCGGCAAGATCAGCCTGGTGGGCCGCAGCGGTGGACCGGTCCCGGAGTTCAATACGGCCACCCTGTTTTTCCGCCGCAACCGCATCGGCGGCGTAGCTGTGGGCGACTACACGCCGGAGGAGGCGCAAGATGCCTGGAAGGAGATTGTGGCGCGTCTCGAGCGCCATGGAAGCCGCCCCGTAGTGGACCGGGTTTTCGATTTCGAGGACTTAAAGAGCGCCTTCGCCCGCCTCTGGGAAGGCCCCATGGGCAAGGTGCTGGTGCGCGTGGCGTAGGCGCCGCGGCTCCTACCGGGCGGGCCAAAACGTAAAGTGGCGTTTCAGGTTTTTCGTGCGTGGTCGGTTACACGGCATAACGCCGCGAAGGCGCCCGGCGATCGGGAATTATGCGGTATTCCGTCCCGCCGGGCACAAGAGGCTAATTAAGCCTATATACCTTCAGTCATAACCCTAAGGTGTAAGGCTCGCCTCGACATCCTCCCTTTACGTATACGTCTTGTCTCCGGCGACCTGCGAATCCCAATACGTCGTAGGATCGGTGAAGAACTCACCCTGCCTGCAGAGGGGGCGCATCGCTTCTTCATTGACTTTGATACCCAAGCCGGGCCCCGTCGGAACGGGGATGTAACCCTTAACCACGAGGTCCCCCGCATCGGTTATGTCTTTGTGCCAGGCCGGCTGGGGCATGTGCCATTCCATGGCCAGGAAGTTTTGGCAGGCGGCTATCGCTTGCACGGCGCATGCGTAGCCGATCGGGGTAGCGTTGCTGTGGACCATCATCCCCACCGAATATTTGGCCGCCATGTCGGAGACCTTCTTCAATTCGAGACAGCCGCCGATAACAAGGTGATCCGGGTGGATATAATCGACTGCGCGCGCCTGGCAAAGCGCCTCGAGCGATTCCACCAGGTAGGCGTCTTCGCCGGTCAAGGTGGGCACCCTGATCGAATTGGTGATTTGCTTCCACTCCTCTACCCGGAACCACGGGACCATGTCTTCCAGCATGGACGGGGTGACCCGCTCCAGCGCGTTAGCCAGCTTGATGCAACTTTTCATGGTGAGGTGCCCGAAATGGTCGTGCGCCATGGGAAGGTCGCCGGCATCGCCCATGGCCTCCTTATTGGCAGCGACATGGTCGGCTACGAGTTCACATCCCTTGTCGCTGACCTCCAATCCCTGATAGTAGTTCTCGGGGTCTTCCCCCCGTTCCCCGTTATAGCCTGCCGGCGCATACATCGTGCCCCGCTTGCCCTGGAGGATGCGAGCTACGCCCAGATCGTACTTGAGCATCGTAAACCCGGCGGCGACTCTCTCCTTATAATCGTCGGCGATGGATTTGATGTCGTTCCCGCGCGGGTCACCCTCGGTGTACATGCGGACCCTGTCGCGAAATTTCCCGCCAAGCATTTGGTGGATCGGCGCGCCATAAGCTTTGCCGGCCAGATCCCATAACGCGTTCTCAATCGCGTTGACGCCGCTCCCCTGACGGTTATACGCGCCATGGATCTTGATCTTGCGGAAGATCTTGTCGACGTTGCAGGGATTCTCGCCGACCACTCGGGTCTTATGCATCAGCACGTAGCTAGGCACGGGGCCGTCCCCAATCGTCTGGCCGTAACCCGAAATCCCCTGATTGGTATCGATTCGAACGACGACCACGCCGCCCGCTCCCCCTCCCGTACCGGGAGTCGGAGGAAGCTGCGGTCCTCCCCTGCCGCCTCGTCCGCCCCCCGGCGCTCCGCCCCCCGGCGCCCCGCCCGCCGGAGCCGCGCTCGCCTGGCGTTGCGGCCCTCTAAGAACGGCGATGCGCATGTCCGTGACTCTCAAGTCCGACGGACGTGAATTCGTGTTGACATTCTGGGGATAAGCTTCGAGGTCAGCCAAGAGACCAAGCCCCGCGGCTGTCGCCCCCGCCATCAGAAGCGAACGTCGCCCCATTGCGTTTTCGTTTGTGGACATTTACTCTCCTTTTCGTCACCAAAAACTACCAGTAGTCGGGAACCCGGTCCCTTCTGTCATCACATAATGTATTCGAAATCGCATCCCGATGCAGGCGCCCGCCCGCCCCGAAGTTCCAGTCTACCAGTACAGCTTCGCCGGCTGGATTACGCTGGTGTTCGCAAGTGGCGTCGGCCTCTGCCTCGGACAGCCTCAATTGCGCGGTGAGCGGCGCTTCGAGCGGCCGCGGCGAGGGACGGAAGGGACGCGCTGCTCGCGCGAGAAACGGTGGAACAGGTGGACGAATTCGCCGGCCGGGTCAAGGCGAAGCGCGTGGAGTTCGCCCCCCGCACCACGCTGTCCTCTCTCGCGGAAAGGCTGAACGATCCGGACTGCCGCCGCAAGTTAAACTGGTCTAGACTAGTTTAAAGAGCTGTCATGCAGACAATCGGCGCATTCGAAGCCAAAACGCACTTGTCCTCTCTGCTGGATCGGGTGTCGAAAGGCGAGAAAATCACCATCACGAGACACGGCATACCCGCCGCCGTACTGGCGCCCGTCGTCGAAGGCGAGGCAAAGCTTTCGCACAAGGCCATTGTGGAAGCCATGAGGGCCCTCCGCAAACGAGTCAAACCTGGCGGTATCGGCGTACGCGAGATGGTCGAGGAAGGGCGGCGGTTTTGACAAATGTTGTGGTCGACGCCTCCACGGCGCTGGCCTGGTGCTTCCCGGATGAAAGCAGCGACTATGCGGATGGCGTCCTGACAGCCCTGGAGGGCAGGACGATATTGGTTCCGGCCCTGTGGAATCTGGAAATCGCCAATGCGATCCTGGTAGGTGAGCGAAGAAACCGCCTGCGCAAGGCCGAGATCAGGCAGTTCGCAGCCTTGTTGGAAGCCCTCTCCCTTGTTCAGGACATGCAACCGGTCGGCGAGCAC
Organism: Bryobacteraceae bacterium; assembly: GCA_049520795.1. Classification (GTDB taxonomy): domain Bacteria; phylum Acidobacteriota; class Terriglobia; order Bryobacterales; family Bryobacteraceae; genus BOG-224. The sequence continues at coordinate 2,250 of JBEKPK010000216.1, read as the reverse complement.
CTGAGTAATGTCCTGCCCCTCGCGCGAAAGTACGGCCTTTCCGCCTACGACGCAGCCTACTTGGAACTCTCGATCCGCCGCCGCGCGCCCCTCGCCACGCTCGACGGTAAACTGCTGGCGGCCGCACGGCAGGCGGGCGTGAAGCCCTTCGCGGGAGAAGAGGCGTAAGCCCCCAGGGAATTTTCGGGGCTTCATAGCTGCGAAACCCCGAAATGGGGGTCTCGGGGACAGTTCTCGGCCATGTCGCCCGAGGCGACACCCGCGAGCATGAAAATCTTCCGAATCAGCTACGCCATGGCCCCCCTCTTTCATGGCGGTGGGCACGCGCCAGCGGATGACGTGGCATGAGATTTGCAGACTGTTCGAGCGCGGCTGGCAGTTAGTCAAAGGCTGAACCACTCGCTACCGGATCGGGGGCGCCGTCGAGGACGTTCTCCCCGGCTGCGCTGGCGTCATGACCTCGGTTCGGCTGCCATCGGGGTCGTAGATCTGGAGCTGGTGCGGTGGCGTTCCGCGCGCGTCGACATTACGCGTGTAGCTCTTGCGCGCGGGCGAAGCCTCAAAAATGGCCACCGACTTGGCTACATCCGTCTCCTCCATCCCGATGTGATGGAAGACGCCCAACTGGCGCAGGCCGGGGAACTGGTCGTAGAGCATGAACTCCACCCCTTTGTCTCCGTCCGGAGCCTTCATGTTGACCCAGCTCAGGATCTTCTGATCCGAACTGCCGCGCCAAATCTCCTGGCAGCCGAGGATATCGCGGTAGAACTTCATGGCCGGCTCGAGGGATTAGACGATGATGCCGACATGCGCCATGTGAGTGCTGGCGCGCCGATCGTCCATGAACTTACCCTTCGCGCGCATGCTCCAGCCGTCCGGCTCGTATTGCACGAACTCCACCGTGTGCTTGTCCGGGTCGGTGACGCTGAAGCTGGTCCCCAGTTTTCCCCGACCTTTTCCACTGCGTCATTTTGGATGTAGGGTCAAGAGGCGGAACCCAAGATCGGCGCTACACAAGAGATCGCCTTCGAAGACCTGGCAATCATAGGCGAAATTCCGCAGCCGCAGCGCCTGCTTATGCCAGTTCGTGCCCCCATCCAAGGTGTACATCAACGCGCGTTGCGCGTTGTCGCTGTCGTCCACAAAAACGAAGCCCCGTTCTCTGGACGTAAATCGAACTACGCTTGCCCACTTGCCTTTCCCCTGAAACGACAGATCGGGCGCCGCCGTCCAGTGCTTTCCCCCGTCCACCGTGGAATACAAATAGGTACCGTCGGCGCCGTAGCCCCAGGTGATGAGCCAGCCGCGCAGTTGGTCGAGGAAGAAGAGGTCTCGTACCCCAGCCGGGTGTTCCGGAGGAGTAGTTCGGGATTCTTCCCAATCGCGACCGCCATTGACCGTTCGGAAAACGAAGAAGTCCTTTCCGTCGACGCCGGCGGCGCCGGTAATCCACCCAAGCTCCGGCGTCAGGAAAAACAAGTGATCGATGAAAGCGATATCCGGGATCTTGGTTTGCAGCCAAGAGCGGCCTCCGTTATCGGTTCGATAGAACTCCCCGGCCTTGGCGCCATAGCCGCGGCTTTCATCAACCATTTGTAACCTTTGCAAGTCTTGTTGAGAATCATTCTGCCAATGCTTTCCGCCGTCCCGCGTACTGATTACCTTTGGCGCGTCGTCGGTGGAATTCCACCAGGCGATCCAACCGCGCATGGGGCCCAGGAACGAGAAGGCGGGTGGACCGTCTGGATCGCCGGGGTACTGATGTGTCTGGGGCATTTCTCTCCAGGTGCGCCCAGCGTCGGTGCTATGGACAACGACAGTAGGACCTGCCGCGTGAGCCCCACTGACGCCAACAGCCCAGATATCCTTACGACTGATAAACTGCACCTTTCCGAGCTGAGCGGCGGTCTTGCAACCGATGCATCTACCCTGGCTCGAAGTCAGCGCGAAGGGACTGTTTGCGGTTCTTGGGCCCTGCCCGTTCCCGATGTTCGACAGAAGCACGAGCCCGAGCGCCGCCACTAAGAGCCTTGTCATCCCCGTTACCCGCAGGTTCCGCGTACGCCCCAACAAGACCGTCTCCCTCATCCAGCCAATCGAGCGCGAGCTCGCAGCGCTGGCTACGAGCCTAGCCGGTTTTCGTCACGCGGCCCTCGGTTTTAGCTTTTTGGAGGCTCCCATCGACGGCAAGTGGCGCGCCTGCAATAGCGGTTCGCGAAAAGCGCGATGTAGTGCAGACCTGCCCTCTTG
>JBEKPK010000215.1:0-9442 GCA_049520795.1 Bryobacteraceae bacterium | reverse complement strand
CGCCAGATAGCCGGCCCTCTGGACATAGACCCCGGAAAACGCTGAGCCGCTTACAGCCCGTGGTGCGACCTGCGATTTGGGCAAGTTGCCTAAAAACTAAAGACGAAACTAACCAAACAAAGGACTTAGCTTCCGATTCTTGTGCATCCTGCCCAACTTGGGCCGGGCGCGCCCGCGCGCCCGGCCCTCCACCTGCCGTAAAACTCCCCTAGCACTCCGCCCCGAACTGCTTTTCGAAGGCATCCGCCAGAGCGACGCCCCAGTTTCCTTTGGGCTTCATCTTTCCGGCGAAGAAGCGCAGCACCGGCGGCTCCTCGTAGAACTCCAGGCCGCCCACCAGATCGCGATTCTTCAAGAGCCACTGCAGCCGGTCCGCCACGTAGTGGAAATGCGACATCGTGTACACGCGCCGGGGGACGGCCAGGCGGAGCAGCTCCAGGTCGGCGGGCACGTCGTTGCCCTCGGCGTCGCGATCCATCGATACGGTCCCGCGCTCCATGCCGCGGACCCCCGAAATCAGGTAAACCGCCGCCGCCAGGGCGCCCGCCGGGTAATCCAGTGAGGGCACGTGCGGGATAAAACGCCTGGCATCCACGTGGCACGCCAGCCCGCCCGCGGGCGTCACCACCGGGATGCCCTTCGATTGCAGCAGCGCTACGAAGAACTTGACCTGGTCGGCCGACGCGCCGGCCACTTCCAGTTCCACCATCTCGCGCATGCCTACGGCCATAGCTTCGATCTCCTTCGAAGACATCCCGCCATACGTGTAGAAGCCTTCGTAGAGTGGCAGCCATGGGCGGATCATGTCGAAAAGATCCTTGCGGTTGGTGGCGATCAGGCCTCCGCGTACCGAGCAACTCTTGCGCGCGGAAAGATAGCACATGTCCGCCACTTCCATGATCTCGAGGACAATGTCCCCGATCGACGTGTTCTCGTATCCCGCTTCGCGCTGGCGGATAAAGTAGGCGTTCTCGGAAATCAGGCTGGCATCAACCACCAGGAAAATCCCCAGCGGCTCAACCAGGGCCTTGACCTCACGCAGGTTCGCCAGCGAAAACGGCTGCCCGCCGATCAGGTTGGTGGTGGCTTCCATCCTCACGAAAGAGACGTTCTTCGGCCCGGCCTTGTCGATGGCGGCCCGCAGCCTGTAGAGGTCCATGTTGCCTTTGAATGGGCAGGAGCTTTCCGGGTTCAGCGCCTCGGCGCCGTACAGTTCCAGCACCTTGCCCCCGGCCATGTCGAAATGCGCCTTGGTGGTGGTGAAGTGGTAGTTCATGGGCACGATGTGCCCCGGCTTCACAAACGTCTTGGCCAGCAGGTGCTCGGCGGCGCGGCCCTGGTGTACCGGCATCACGTGCTTGTAGCCGAAGATGTCCGCTACCGCGGCCTCCAGCCGGTAGAAGCTTTCCGACCCGGCGTACGCGTCGTCGGACTGCATCATGGACGCCAGTTGGTTGTCGGACATGGCATTGGTGCCGCTGTCCGTCAACATGTCCAGGAAAATGTCGCGGCTGCGAAGCTGGAAGGTGTTGTACCCTCCCTCTTCAATCGCCCGGAGTCTGTCGCGAACCGGCGCCAACCGCGTTTTCTGCACAATGCGGACCTTGTGCATTTCTATGGGGAGTTCTGTTCCGTCTGATAAAAGTATGCTCATAATTCTCCGTGTGGAATCTGCGAATTCGCAGGGGGTATCGAGGATTGTGCAACCCGCAATTATACACGCTCGCGCCCGCGCTGTAGTCATCCACCGGCGAGAGGTGTATTCTGAATTGAGTGCATCGGATCTGGTTGGCGTGGATCGGCTTGGCCTTGGCCGTCACCCCCACATATCCCCAGGCGCCCGGCGAAGTCCGCGGCTCGGTGGTGGACGCCCGCGGCGGGGAGCCGCTCTCCAACGTCGACGTTCAATTGGTGGGCGGGGCCGGGCGGGCCGCCACCGATGAAACCGGCCATTTCCGCATCGCCGCCGTCGCGCCGGGCGACTATGTGCTCAACGTTTCCACCATCGGCTACCGCCTGATCAAGAAGCCGTTCCACCTGGATGCCGGCGAGGCCAAGGATTTCGAAGTCATCCTCAGCCCCGATACATTCCGCCAGACCGACTCCGTGGAGGTGACCGCCGGCCCGTTTGACACCGTCCGCCAGGACAGCCCTTCCGCCCTGGCACTCTCCGGCAACGACGCCAAGAACTTGGCCAGCGTGCTGGCGGACGACCCGCTCCGCTCCGTGCAAAGTCTCCCCGGCGTCAGCTCCAACGACGATTTCGACGCGCGCTTCTCGCTGCGCGGGGTCGATTACAGCCGCATCGGCTTGTACCTCGACGGCATTCTCCTGCATATGCCCTTCCACACCGTGGAAGGGGGCGTGACCACCGGCTCCGGCACCGCCTTCAACGGCGATATGGTGGAGGAACTGGAACTTCAGCCCGGCGCCTACCCGGTGCGCTTCCAGGACCGCACCGGGGGCGTGCTCGACGTGCACACCCGCGACGGCAGCCGCACCGCGACGTCCATCCGCGCCACCGTCAGCCCGACCAATGCGGGCGTCATGGCCGAGGGGCCCCTGGACGGGTCCCACAAGGGTTCCTGGCTGGTGGGCGCACGCAAGGGCTTTATTCAGTACATCCTGGATCGGATGAGCACCATGCCCTCCCTGGCATTCGACATGGCGGACGCCCAGGGGCGCCTGGCTTATGACCTCACCCCGCACAACAGCTTCAGCCTCTACGTCCTGGAAAGCACCTCCGGCCTCGACCGCTCGCAAAGCCAGAGCAGTCTGGGCATCAATTCCGTCATGGAGGCTGGATACGACTTCACGTTCGGAAACCTGGCGTGGCGCTCGACGCCCGCCTCCACGCTGCTCATCGTCAACCACGCCGCCTGGATGCGCGAGAAGTTCGATAACACCAATCCTTCCAACCAGCCTCTGGCCGGAGGGCACTATGGCGAATGGGTGGGGGACTCTTCGGCCACCTGGATGTGGAGCCAGGCCACGCCGCTCGATATAGGATGTTCCGTACGCCGCCTCCACGATTCCGGATTCTCTAACCAACTGCTCTCCACTACGCCTTTCGTGCGCCTGCTCGATCACTATGACGGGACGGCCCTGCACGAGGGTTGCTACGCGCAGCAATCCTGGACCCTGGCGAACGGCCATGTGCGCCTCAGCGCCGGCGTGCGTGGGGACCATCACTCCCTGATGGACCGCTCCGTGGTTTTGCCCCAGGCCTCGGCGGCGGTGATTCTGACGCCTTCCACGCGCTTGCAGTTGGGCTGGGGGCAATACGCGCAGTTTCCCGAGCTTTCCGTGCTCACTTCGCCTCTGGGCAGCGTGCATCTTCTGCCGCAGCGGTCCATGCAGGCCATCGCCGCGCTGGAGCGGCGCCTCGGCGAGCGCGCCCGCATGCGCCTGGAGTACTACGAGCGGGAGGACCGCGACCTGTTGTACCAGCCGTTTTACGATCCCCGCATGCTGCTCAACGGCAAGGTGTTCATCCCCCCGGCCAACCCGCCTTGGCGCAATTCCAGCCGCGCCTATGGGCGCGGCTTCGAGTTTCTGCTGGAACGCCACAGCGCCAACCGGCTCACCGGATGGGCCTCTTACGCCTACGGCGTTTCGCGCCAGCGGGACGGATGGGAGGGAACCGCCTTTCCCTCCGACTATGACCAGCGCCACACCATCAACCTGTTCGCCGGCTACCGCATTCGCCCTACCGTGAATCTCAGCGTGAAATGGGTGTACGGCAGCAATTTCCCGTACCCGGGCTTCTTCCGGATGCAGAACGGCGTCTATTACCTGGCCTATTCCGCCAACCAGTTGCGCTTCAATCCCTACCAGCGCCTGGACTGGCGCATCAACAAATCCTGGACCAAGAACAAGTCCAAGATCACGCTCTACGGCGAAGTGGTCAACCTCACCAACCACGCCAACTACTGCTTCGACAGTTTCAACAGCTACAACACCAAGACCGGACTGGTGAGCATCACCATCGACAAGATGTTCCCTATATTGCCTTCGGCGGGGGTCGTGTTCGAAAGGTAGCGGATCGCCGCTTACGAAGTTTCCCATTCACCGAGTCGCCGATAGTCGCCCGGGACTTTCATTCTGCCGCGTCCCCACTCTTAGGGACGCATCGCGGCGTCGTCACGCGCGCCATCGAGCGGGATGTGACAATCCAGCCGGCGCTCAGGAGGCAAAGCCCGACCTTGGCCTATTGCACAAACAGGGCGTAACCGGCCGAACAATACGGCTCCGAACCCACGGTCGCGCACAGGACCAGCGGCACGGAGCCGGGAGCCAGACCGCCGGGAACGGCGACATTCACCTGCTGGATTCCCGTGAGCGTCGGCGCCGGCCCGGCGTATACCGGGACCAGGTTCGTCTGGTCCGCAATCTGCGCCGAAACCGTGGCCGAGGCGGGAATGCCGGTGGCGAAGATCTGGATGATGCTGCCGCCGGTGGCGCCGGCCCCCGCCGCGTTCGGGGTGTTGTCCTGGTTCAGAATCCCGTGGGCGAAAATAGATGGCCCCGCTGGCGCGAGCGCCACCGTGACCGGAGCGCTTTCCACGCCGTCCACGGTCGTCACCACGGCCGCCGACGTCAGGTTGCCCAAGGCCGCCGGAACCTGGAAGTTGATCTGGCCGGCGCCGGCGTAAAGCAGCGTGGCGGGCAGGCTGTCGAAGGTCACCGCAACGTCCGTGCCTGCCAGGTTGGACCCGAACAGCGTCCCAAGCGACCCCGGAACCAGGGGCGTAACGGCGAACGTGGCCGCGTTCACCACACTCGCCACCACCACTGTGGTTTGGACCGGGGGAGGCGGACTCGGGTTGGAAGATGGCGCCTGCACCGTCAGGGTCACCGGGAGCGTCTGGCTGCCGGCGTACGGACCGGCATCCACCAGGATGTTGGCCTGGTAGGTCCCAGGCGTCAGCCCCTGCGGCTCTACGAACACGCGAATGCCGGCGGCGCCCACTCCCGCCGAAACCTCCAGCGCCAGCCAGCCGGAGCCGCTCGTGTATGCAATGCTGGCCTTCCAGCCCAGGATGCCGCCGCCGGCATTGGCCAAGGAGATATAGCCGGCGCTGCTGGTGCCCGCTCCGGCCGCAACGGTGAACTGCATCGGCATCGGCGAGTAGGTGACCGCGAGCTGTGGGAAATAGCTGGCGCCGCAGTCGCCGACCACTCCGCAATCGGATGCCGGCGTCACATTGGCGAACCGCGGAACGGGCGCCGTCGTGGACGCGGTCATGACGTTCGAGACGGGGGCGTATGACAAGGTGACCGAGGACTGCCCGGGAGCCGATTCGCTCGGAATCCCATAGAACGCCGGGAACTGCGCGATCTCCGTGGTGCTCGGATTGGAGTCCACCACCTGATAGACTGCGTATCCCGCGCCGTTGGTAAGTGGCACGGCGGAGGCGGAGTCGAGTGTGACCGGGCCTGCCCCGGTAGGAAGCGCGACCGTCTGGCCTCCGGCGCCGGTGGCGTCGGCCCCTGGAACGCGCGCCAGGAGCAGCGTCCCGCTGCCGGGAACATATCGGCCCCCGGATTGCGTCCCGCCCAGGTCGCCGGCCGCCGTGGGGACCAGCGCGTCCGAGCCGGCTATGAGGTCCGGCATATAAATACTCGCGTTCGCGGGCATGCCGGTGTAACCGATCAGAAAGCGCGTGCCGGGATCGGAAAACGCGCCGGCAAAACCTCCGGTCGCGCGCGTCGATGAGAATGCCGTGCCGGCCGCGAACAGGCTGGAGACATTAATGACGGAAGGAAGAGCCGAGCCGTAACAGGATACCCCGACGTCGTTCGAATTGGTGTACAGGCTGGTCAATGGAAAGGCCACCACTAACTGGCTCTGATTGACGGGAAACGGAACCGAAAGCCATACCGAGACCGGACGGCCGACTCCCGCTGCTCCCAATTGATACATGTTGAGGCGAATGCCGGAGATCTTGAGATTGACGCTTCCGCTGGCTGGCACGGTGACGCTGAAACCATTGAAAGCCATGGTCCCGTTCCCCACCTGGCCGGTAATGCCGGTGGGCGTGAAACCGCTTCCGTAGTCCACCGAGAGCGCCGCGTCCGCCGCCATCCCGTTGGAGTCCACGCGGTTCGTCGCGCTGGTAGGGAGAAAGAGGCTCAGGTTGCCAGACAGCACGGTTCCCGGCTTGGCGTTGGAACACTGGAAAACGATGTCGCCGATCCGTTCGGCGAGTCCTTCAGCGCGCACCTGGACCGCCGCGCTCGAAACCACGCACTGGCTGGGAAGGGAGCTCTGGGCGTAAACGGCTTGGATTATCAAAGGCAGGAGCGCCAACAGGCGAATCCCGCCGCGCCTTCTGGTAAGGGACGCCATAGCTAACCGTAACACCATTTAGCTCAAGACCCCAATGCTCCGCGACATTCCGCCGGCGAGACTGAGGTTGGCGGAAGAAGGATCGCGCCGGCCGGCGTGCCGGAAATTCGACACTGTGCCGCGCGCTCCACAATGCGCCGGGGCGCCGCGATGAGGCACAATAGAAAGGAAACATTCGAAAAATGTCCCGGCTCCGCCCGCGTTTCGATGCGCGGCGGAAGCTGAAACCTACGAGGTGTACGTGAAGAATCGTCTGTCAGGCTTCGCTTGCCTGGTTGCGTTGTGCTGCGCCGCGCCGCTGGCGGCTCAGCAGCCGCCGGATACTCAGGCGCCCCCGCCGAACGCTCCGGCGCCTCAGGCGCCCCCTTCGGATACTCAGGCGCCGCCCCCGCCGGACGCTCAGGCGCCGCCTTCCGATGCGCAGGCGCCGCCGGATGCTCAGGCGCCGCCGCAGGCTGCGCCCCAGGGCGAGGCGCAACCTCCGTCCGGTGAAACGCCACTTCTGCATGGCAGGTTGCCCCTGCCGCCGTTGCCTAAGATTGTCGACATTCGCATGCCGGGCGAACGGGGCGTCGCTATCGGCCTCGGAGGGTGGTCGCCCAGTTCCAACGTTTGGATATTGAAAGGCAGGGCTGCCGCCACGGAGTATCCCGGCGACCTGTATTTGAACTCCTCCCGGAGGTTTGGCGAGAACCTGGATATCACCATCGCCGCCGGTCTTCACAATTTCCTGCGGATAACCGGGGACGTTACCCGGGCCTCCGGCAGCAACACCAATGCCACGGATGTGGCCCTCTGGAACCGGCACTACCCGGCCGGCAGCTACATCACCACCGCTTACCGGCTGCGGCACTTGAAGGTCTCCTTCGAGTACCTCACATGGCCCTACCCGGTCAAGACCAGCCGGTTCCGCCTGAGATCGTTGTGGCAGCTTCAGTATGTGGATATCCAGACGACTTTCAACGCCCCGCTCAACCCCACCGTGGACGCCAACGGCAACCCGATAGTGGACTCCATGGGAAACCTGGTGCTCTACGATGCCACCGCCACTAAGTGGTACGTGATACCGTCCGTCGGGCTGGGAGCGCAGGAGTACCTCACCCCCAATGTCAGCCTGGAGGCCAACGCCGCCGCCTTCGCGATTCCCCACCACACCAACTTATGGGATTTGGACGCCGGCCTCAACGTCCGGATAGGCCGCTACGAAGTCAGCCTGGGGATGAAGGATTTCCATTTCCATTCCTCTCCCAACGTCGATTTCGCAATGAGGGGCTCTCTTATTGGCCCGTTCATCACACTGCGCTGGCACTCCGATGTGGCTGTCAAATAAGCTAACGGCGGAAAGCCGATAGCTCTTCCTTTGTCAGCTTCCTCCACTCTCCGAGGGCCAGGCCGTCGATGCGCAAAGGTCCGATAGCGGTGCGAACCAGTTTCAGGACCTTGCCGTCCACGGCTTCCATCATCCGCCGCACCTGGCGGTTGCGGCCCTCGGTGATGGTCATCTCCAACTCCGTATGCCTTGCGCCGTCGCGCACCCGGCGCACTTCGGCCGGCTTGGCCGGGCCATCCTTCAACTCCACGCCGCGGCGCAATCGATCGAGCTGCTCCTCACTTAGAATGGTCGCGGTCCCGACCAGGTAAGTCTTGGGTATCTTGCGCTCGGGGTTGCTAATACGTTCCGCCAGCCCGGTATCGTTGGTCATCAGCAGCAGGCCGCTGGTGTCCAGGTCCAGCCGTCCCACTGGAGATACCCAAGCGCCCACGCCGGCCACCAGGTCGTACACCGTGGGACGCCCCTCGGGGTCGCGGTAAGTGGTCAAGTAACCTTTTGGTTTGTGGAGCAGAATGCAGACCGGCTCGGCCGCCTGTAGGGGCTTGTCATCCACCGAAACGAGGTCTCGCCCGAGGTCCACCCACTGGCCGGGGTTGTGCGCCACTCTGCCGTTTACGCCTATTCTCCCCGCCGAAATCCAACTTCGGGCGTCGGTCCGCGAACCCAGGCCGGCCCTGGACAAGACTCTTTCCAAAGTCTTGGGGAGACGTTGCAGTTTCTTCCGGCTGGCTGGGGCCATATCGCTATTGCCTGAAAACGCACAGTACGTCTATTACATCGATGTTACCGTAGTGGGGGGTTGAAAAACGGGAACGATTCTGATCCGGGGCGCTCGCCAACTGCTGACCTTGCGCGGTTCCCGGGGACCCCGATGCGGTCCGGCGCTGAACGAAGTCGGCTTGATTCCGGATGGCGCCCTGCTGATCCGCGACGGCGTTCTGCTGGAGACCGGCACTACCCGCCGGCTTGAAAACCTGGCGGAAGCCCGCGGCGCCGAAGACGTGAACGCGGCCGGGCGCGTGGTCATGCCCGGATTCGTGGATAGCCACACCCACCTGGCGTTTCCGCCGCCGGGAGCGGACGAGGGCGTGGAGAAGTCTGCGGGCCTGATCCGTGCCACCAATGGCCAGCGCCTGGAGATGCGCGTGCGAGGCTACCTCCAGTCCATGGCCCGGCACGGCGCCACTACCGTGGAGGTCAAGACGGGGTGCGGCCCGGACGAGAGCGCGGAGACCAAGATTCTGCGTGTGCTGGCCGCCCTCAAGCGCGATCCCCTGGACGTCATCCCCACTTTCCTGTTCCGCCTGCCGGCCTCCGGCGAGGACCGCATCGAACCCGCGGCCGACGCTGTCATTCGCGATCTCATGCCCAAGCTGAAAAGACGCCGCCTGGCGCAGTTCGCGGACCTGGCGTGGGAAGGGGGACCCGCGCGGCATGACTATTTCGCCCGCTTCCTGGCGGCCGCGCGCAGCCTCGGCTTCGCCTGCAAGGTGCATGCCGACCAGGCCGCTCCAGGCGCCGCCATAACCGCCGCCGTGGAGCAATTCGCCGTCAGCGTGGATCATCTGGAGCACGCCACCGCCGCCGAAGCGGCGCTCCTGGCGGGATCCTGCACCGTGGCCACCCTGCTGCCGTGCGCCTCGTTCCACGGCGGAGGCGCCAGCGCTCCAGCGCGCGCCCTGATCGATGCCGGAGCGGCGGTGGCCCTGGCTACCAATTTCAACCCGCTGCACACCCCCACGCTGAATCCGCAGACC
>JBEKPK010000214.1:0-9444 GCA_049520795.1 Bryobacteraceae bacterium | reverse complement strand
CGACTTCAGCGTGCTGGACGGCGTGATTCTGGGCGCCAGGGCTAACAACCTGCATCTGGTGCTCCTGTGGTTTGGAAGCTGGAAAAACGGCGAGTCCACCTACGCGCCGGACTGGGTCAAGCGGGATTTTAAGCGCTTTCCGCGCACCCAGCGCGCGGAGGGTGAGAGCGTCGAAGTGCTCAGCCCTTTCAGCGATGCCAACCGGGACGCCGATGCGCGCGCCTTCGCGGCCCTCATGCGCCACGTCAAGGCTGTTGACGGCCAGGGGCACACGGTCGTCATGATCCAGGTGGAGAACGAAATAGAAACCTGTGACCGCTCGCCCGTGGCACGGGAGGCCTTCGCGGCGCAGGCGCCCAAGGAGCTGATGGACTTCCTTCAGAGGCGCAAAGACGCCTTGGCTCCGGAGCTTCGCCAGGCGTGGGAGGCGGCCGGCTTCAAGACATCCGGGACATGGGAGGAAGTGTTCGGGCAGAGCGCCGCCGCGGGTGAGATAGCGATGGGCTGGACCTTCGCGCGTTACGTCGGCCGGGTAGCCGAGGCGGGCAAGGCCGAATACCCAATCCCCATGTACGTGAACAGCCCGGGGTCCGGGTTTCGGAGAGGCCCGCGCGCAACCAGTCCGTGCGGCGGCGCCCCGATGCCCGACCTGATCGACGTCTGGCAGGCCGGGGCCCCGAAGATCGATATTTTCTCGCCGGATATCTACGGCGGCGACTACCCGCTGATGTGCGCGCGATACACCCGCTCCGGGAACCCGCTGTTCATACCCGAGACGCGGGGATTCCCGCCCAACAATATGGCGGCCCGAGCGCTCTACGCCTTCGGACGCCACGATGCGATCGGTTTCTCGCTCATGGGGGTTGAGAGGCCGCCGGTTCCTGACATCGAGCTGACCAGCGTCTACGACATAATCCGGCAATTGGCGCCCCTGATTTCGGCTCACCAGGGCGACGGCACGATGTCCGCTGTCACCGTGGGCGCGAAGGACCCGCCGCAGAAAGTCAAGGTTGGAACCTGGACGCTGGAAGTCTCCTTTGTGATGCCCCGCACGCAGCCTCCGGAGCCGCCGCCGGCGACGCCTATCTGGAATGCGGCGGCGATCTTCATTCAGACCGGTCCCGAGGAGTTCTATGCCGCGGGCACGGGCGTCAACGTGCGCTTCATTCCCAACACGCCGGGTCCCGCGCTGGCCGGACTGGCCACCGTGGAAGAAGGCGTCTTCGTGAACGGCCGCTGGGTTCCCGGGCGGCGGATGGCGGGCGACGACACCGGTTCGCGCAGCCTGGTGCTGCCGAGGCTGCATGACGAGCCGGTTGAGCATCCAGCCCGGTTCGGGCCGAGTCAGAAGGGCGTCCAGCGCGTGACCCTGTACCGCTTCGAATAGCGCCCGCCGGCGGAGTCGATAAGCTTGATGCGCGCCGCGGGCGCGCAGGACTCCTGCGCCGACAGGAGGCGATCCGGTCGGCGCGGTCCACGTCGTTCGGATCGCTGTTCCCCCCGGCTTCGGAATACGAACACGCATCCGGAGAACGGACTTTCCGCCAGTTTCTCCAGGAGGGAGCAGCGTTCCATTATTTCAAATCGCCGAAATGCACCGCTTCGGGTACGCTCGGCGTATCGAGCAACTGAATCGTAGTCGAGGGCCCCAGGTTCACAGGGTTCCCCCACGCGCGCAACGCCCAGACGATCTTTTTGTCCGGGGTGACTTCCAGCGCCTGAACCGGAGCCGTGGCGGGATCCACGGCGCCGTTCCACTGGTTGAACCAGGTGTTGATGAGCGTGTTCCCGTTGGGCAGCCGCTTCGCGATCTGCATCGAGTTGAAAAGGTAGTCCGGCACGTCCGCCGGTGAGAATTGCCAGACGGTGGCCCCGGCCGGGCTCACCTCGCGCACCATTCCCGATCCGGCGATCAGGGTGTCGCCGTTCTTCAAACGCTCCGCCGACCAGACCGCGATTCCCGGCGTGTTCGACCACACTTCCTTGCCGTTCGAATCGTATTCGACCACCTTGCCCAGGTCCATGTGCGCCAACAGCAATGTGCCGGCCTCGGTGAGCCGCCCATGACGAAAATGGCCGTGTACGCTTTTCGGATTCTTAACCGGAACGGTAAACTCGCGCTCGGTCTTGCCAGTGACGATGTTCACCACCACAACTTTGGCCGGGTCGCTGTTCTGCACGTAGAGCACGCGGTCCTTGCCGATCGGCTGCGCGGTGTGAATTTCGGCGCCCTGGGGAGCGTCATAATTCCAGAGCGTCTTCTTGTCGCGGTCGATCAGCCTTACGCCAAACTGGTGCGCATAGAGTACACTGCCATTGGAAAGCAGCACGGCATCGCTGATTTCGCCCTTCCCATCGGGATCGTGATACTCCCAGACCACCTTGCCGCTGCGCACAATGTACATGTCCTCGGTCTTGGCCTCTCCGGCGTAGAAGAAATCGTGCTGCGCCAGACCTTTGCCGGGCAGGACGCTGGGGGCGCTCGGTTTGCTGGCGGGCGCCGGGCCGGCTTGCTGGCCCCACGCGAGCGTGACGGCGCACACCGCGCCGGCAGCCAGGATCAGGGTAACGAATCGTAGCTTCCGTCTGGTATTCATAATATGGAGTCCTTAACTCTTGTTCGTCCGGAAAACGTCACGTAATACGTTACCAGTTTTCTCCGGCCTTGTAAGAGCCGCGAATCGTAAAAAGGCGTGGGAAAAAGGTTGGCAGGCCAAAGCGCCTGCCCCACTAAGGATGAAGGACCCTTAGCTCGCGGGTGCGGGCGTGGGCTGCTGCACCGGGATGGACATCGGCGCGCTGCTCGACCCGTCCACCCATACCGCCATCGGGACGTTGTCGCCGCCCGGCGGCTGGACTAGCACGATCTGGATCTGGTAGACGCCGGCGTTCGTCGTCGCGGAGATCCCGCCCACCGTCATGCCGACGCCGCCCAGGGTCACGCTGACACGGGCGGGGTCGGAAAGCACCGTCGGGTCGAGGCCCGTAACCAGCACGTTGAGCACGTCCCCGTTGGCGGCCGGATGGCCGGCGTCGGGGCCCGGGCCCTCGAGATAAGCGATGCTCGAGATCGACGGCGGCGGCAAATCGATCTCCACCACGATGGGCAGCGCATCGTCCACCCCGTTATTGAGCTTGAGGGTGGCTGGTCCAATCGCGAATCCGGACGGAATCACGAAATTCACCTGGTTCGCCGAGGAGTAGGCAACCACTACCGGGTTGTCGTCCAGGGTGACCGCGGATGTCCCAACGGCGACCGCCAGGTTGGAGCCCCAGATCGTTCCATAGGCCCCGGGATAGAGCGTGGCTTGGCTCGGGAGCCCATTCGTCACCAGTGCTATAGCGGGCGATTTCGGGTTGGCCGGCACGGTCAGCATGGCCTGAGACTGGGTGGCTACCTGGAATCCGGAGATAAGGCTGATATCGGACGTCCCTAACGCCGCGTTGGAGGCTACCTGTACATTGGCCATGAGGTGGTTCCCGCTCAGCCAAACATGGCTGACCGTGACATCATCAGTCCCGAAACCGAGCGTCACTTGGCCATCCACGAGCGTCATGTTGTTGGCGGTCACATCCACTTCGGCGAACGCGCCGGCTGGCAATTGCGCCGGAGACACGCTGATCTGCGGCGCGGCCAAGGCCGGATACGCATAAGTCGGCGGCGGGTTCTGCAACGCCAACCCATTGGCCAGATTCCAACTATCCAGGGTCAGGGAACTCTGGCCATCCTGGTTGTACGCCACCACCGACGCATTCTGCCCGCCAAATCCGGGCGGCGGGGTCACCGTCACCGTTCCCTGCGTGTAATCGCCGGCGAACGGGGTGACCACGCCGGCTTCGAGCCCGTCAAAGAGTATCTGGCTGTTGGCATCCAGGTTGGAGCCGCTCACCGTCACGCTGCCGCCGCCGTTATCGCCCAGCGCCGAGATGGCCGGCGGGTTGTTCGTCGTCAGGACGACGCCGTCCGGCAGAATGTACATGTCATTGCCGTAAAAAAGGACCAGGTGGCGCGGCCCCGCCCCGGCGTTCGGCGGCATCCGGAAATACAAGGCTGCGGCCTGTCCGTCCGGTTCGACGTCCGCATCGGAAAAGCCTCCCAGCAGGGTAGCGGATTGCGGAACCGTGGTGCTCCCCGACGCCGACTGAATGGTGACGGTCCCCCAGCCCTCGGTGGCGTCCTGCGCGGAGTTCAGAAAAGCGGGCGTGACCGGGCTTCCTACCCAAGAATAGGTCTGGTTGGTGGAATCGAAATAACTGAACGTCACTATGTCATACGCGGGCACGGACGCTCGCGCCTGCACCGTGAAATCGAGTTTTGCGATAGCTGCGCCCGCCTGGACCGAAATCGGGGTCACCTGCTCCAAGTCGCGCGTTCCGGGGTAGAACAACGTCTCAAACGGGTTGCTGGCCGCGAACGCCTGCCCCGCGGCGTCCTCGGGGTTGCGGATATCCGCATCCGGAGGAAGCGGATGGACATACAACAAGTACTGGCCCGGAGGCACACCGTCGATCTCGTAAGTCCCATCCGGGTTGGTCAGCGTGCTGACAGGCTGGCCGGTCATCGGCAACGCCACTACCGAAGCCATCGAGACGGGCTGGCCGACCGAGGTCACTGTTCCGCTGAGAGAGCCGTATGCGGCGTTCCAGCCTGACTTGCCGTAAAGCACCGCCAGGCCGGCTACGTCGTCCGGCCCGAGCGCCCGCAAACGCGTGGTATTCCGAATCACGGCCTGGGACATCGCGCTCGCGGTGAACGTGTGTTGCAAGCCCAGCGCGTGTCCCAATTCATGCACCGCGGTGGTGAAGTAGGTCTCCGCGAAACTGGGGCCCGGCGGCTCGTCGACATTGACGTTCAGAAACATGGTGGACCGTGCGATGGGAACGAACTTGCTCCCGCCGACGGTCGTAACCGCGCCTGAAGCCACGGTCACGCCTGTCTCCGCCAGGATGCCCGGAGTCAGCTCGTCGGTGAAAACCACGTCGATCCCCGGCGTGTTGGGAGCCTGGGTGGCGGCTTCCAGTCCGCCGAACGTCACGCGCAGGTCCGATACGGTCAGCGCGTTCCATTGCGCCGCCGCTTCCTTCACCTGGCTGAGAACGGACGCGAAACTGTCGTTTCCGGAGGTGCTGGGGGCGACGTCCGTCACATAGATGGATACGGTCTTATTAGGCAGCGCGGTGAGATCGAATTTCTCGTAGAGCGCGGTGAACGGGCTGGTAGTGGTGAGGAAGTGGACGTAATGGTAGTAGGCTTCCGCGGGTGTGCCCAGCATCGCCGCCACGGCCGCGGCCGCCAGTATCCGGCCCCGGGTCATTGCGCGGCGCTCCCCGCGGCGGCCAGAGTGGCCGCGATGCGGCTCCGCAGCTCGCTCACCTTCATCACCAGGGTCTCGTTCTTCACCGGCGCCCCCGTGCCATGGGCGAGCATCAACTCACCGCTGGCCCGCCGCGTGGCCACCGGGTCGGCCGAGGCTCCCGGCGCAATCGCGAAAAGCCCCTGAGTCAGCCCGATCACCTGGGTCAAGCCGGACTTGCCGGTCCACAGGAAGAAGACGTATTCGTCGCCGGGTTGGAACTGGGGCGCCCCGGCGAAGGTCTGCCGTAAGTTGCTGACGGCTCCTCCGGGTACGGCCACGTCCACGAGGCCCTGGCTGCCGCCCTTAAATCGTTCCGCAATCCGGATTGAGTAATGGGTATAAATCACTCGGCCGGACCAAGCCGCGTAAGATCCGGTCACCTTCCCCCGCACGATAGCCGTGGACTTGGTGATCATATCGTCCAGCGAAAGCCTCTCCAGGGTGGCGCACTGGAGCGGCCAGGTGCAGAAGGCCAATACGAACGCAAGTAGGAGGGGACGCCTCACGGTCTTTAGCATGGCAATCGCCATGCCACCAAAAACTATTGATAACATTTGGGTTACACCCTATTGGCTGCCACGCCCTGTGTCTCTCCGACACGTTGTTGGGGCCAGGTGTCCCATCCCATCCTTGTGGGGGAGGCGCTTTCGCCAGCCAAGTGTCACCGCTTTCCGGCCCTCACAATCAGCATGGGCGCCGCCAGCTTATGGCGCACCGGGTTGATGGTGGTTCCGAAAATCAGGTCCTTCAGGCCGCCGTGGCCGTGCGCGCCCATAATCACCAGGTCGGGTTGGATTTCCCCGGCGTACTGCACGATGGCCTTCTTGGGCGAAGAGGAATGGGAGATCGCCGTTTCCACGGCGATCCCTTGAGCGCGCAAGGACTGGGCGATTCGCTCCAGGTACTGCTCGCCGGCTTCCACCTCGGCCGTGGAGGAGTCTTTCCCATATACTTGGCTGGTCACGCCCTCTTCCACGTGGAGCACGTAGAGCTTGGCGCCGTAGAGGCGCGCCATGGCGGCAGCCTGGGCCACCGCCAGCCGGTCGAGCGGCGTGTGGTCGAGGGTCAGCAGGATGCGCTCATACACCGGCGCGGCCTCGCTCGCGGCGCCGGCCGTCTCCGGCAGCGTCACGGGGGCCGTTCCCAGCCGCCGGCGCGTCAGCGCCGGCGCGAACGAAATCCAGAACAGGAGCGCCAGCAGCACCCCGGCCGTGGGAATCATGGCCAGCAGCACCAGCGGCCGCCACGCTCCCGAACCAGCCACCCACTGCGAGATCTCCATCCCGGCCAGGCGCAGGTTGAGGCCCACGATGATGGCCGCCGTGGTCCAGGCCAGCACGCGCACCCATGCGGGGCTGGCGAACGCTCCCATGCGCGAACGGTCGCTCGTGAAATGGATCAATGGGATCACCGCGAAGGGCAACTGCATGCTCAGAATCACCTGGCTCAGAATCAGCAGTCCGTAAGTGGATTTTTCCCCGGCGAAATAGATGGTCAGGGCCGCCGGCACGATGGCCAGCGTGCGGGTAATCAACCGGCGCAGCCAGGGCCGCATGCGGATATCCAGGAAACCCTCCATCACCACCTGCCCGGCCATGGTTCCGGTCAGCGTCGAGGATTGCCCCGAGCACAGCAGCGCGACGGCGAACATCACCCCGGCCGCTCCGGTTCCCAACAGTGGAACCAGCAACTCATGAGCCTGCTGGATCTCCGTCACCACCACGCCGCGCTTGAAGAACACCGCCGCCGCCAGCACCAGAATCGCGGCATTCACCAGCATGGCGCCGTTCAACGCCACCGCCGAATCAATCAGGTTGTAGCGGCATGCCGCGCGCTTGGCGGCATCCGTGTGGCTGATATGCCGCGTCTGCACCAGGGCCGAATGCAGGTACAGGTTGTGCGGCATCACCGTGGCGCCTATGATTCCGATGGCTACATAGAGGCTCTCCCGGTTGAGCCTCACGCCAAGCCCTTTGAGCATTTCCACCGCCGAGGGCTTGGCCCAGAAGATCTCGATGGCGAAGCAGATTCCGATCACCGTAATGAGCGACAAAACGAAGGCTTCAATCGTCCGTATGCCCAATCCCTGGAACCAGAGCAGCAGCAGGGTATCCGCCGCTGTGACCAATACTCCAATTAATAAAGGTATGTGAAACAATAGGTTAAGAGCGATTGCGGCGCCTAATACTTCAGCCAGGTCACAGGCTGCGATGGCGACTTCGCACAGCGCCCAGAGCGCCAGGTTGATGCGCCGCGGATACGTCTCGCGGCAGGCCTGGGCCAAGTCCCGGCCGCTGACGATTCCCAGGCGCGCGCTCAACGTCTGGAGCAGAACCGCCATGGCGTTGGACATCACCAGCACCCATAGCAACTGGTAGCCGAAGCGGGCGCCGCCCTCCAGGTCGGTAGCCCAGTTGCCGGGGTCCATGTAGCCCACGCTCACCAGGTATGCCGGCCCCGAGAAGGCGAACATGCGTCGCCAGAAGGTCACCTGCGCGGTGCCCACCGAGTCATGCACCTCGGCCAGCGAGCGAGCTCCCGGGTTGGCCTGTCCAGGGTTGCGGATCATGCTGTAACCAATATACTTGTCAAAGCAAGGAGGAACAACAAGAAGGCGCGGGAGCTATCCTATCAACTTCAGGCGCTTGAGATCCTCATCTCTCCAACGCGCCTGGACCTCCACCATGGTCGGCAATGTCTTGATCTCGAATGTCTTGCCGGGCCGGTGAAATGAGACCGTGACCCGTCCGTCGGCATGGAGGTATACCATCGATGCGCCTGAGACAACTACCGCAACCTGAGGTTCGGCGTACACCTGTTCTTCATCAGCCCCGACTGCTCTCAGTGTGGCACATCCCAGGCACATCCCAGCGCGGAAGGGGCGCCCTCACCTGCTAAAATTGAAGATATTCCATGTGCCTCGCGGTTCCCGGAAAGCTTACCGAACTCTATGACGCCGGCGGAATCGCCATGGCCCGCGTGGACTTCGGCGGCGTGACCCGCGAAGCCTGTCTGGCCTACCTCCCCGAGGCGGCTATCGGAGACTACGTGCTGGTCCACGCCGGCTTCGCCATCACCATGGTAGACCAGGCGGAAGCCCTGCAAACGCTCGACGATCTCCGCCAACTGGGCGAGCTCGCGGGTGAGGAAGACTCCGGGCCCGCATGAAGTACGTCGACGAGTTCCGCAACCACGCTCTGGCGCGGAGCTTGTTCGCCGAGATCCGCCGTGCGGTGACGCGCCCTTGGGTGATCATGGAAATCTGCGGCGGCCAGACCCATTCCATCGTGAAGTACGGGTTGGATCAGCTTCTGCCGCCGGAAATCGAGCTGGCGCACGGCCCCGGCTGCCCGGTATGCGTCACCTCGCTCGAGCTGATCGACCGCGCCCACGCCATCGCGCGGCGCCCGGACGTCATCTTCTGCTCTTTCGGAGACATGCTGCGCGTCCCCGGCTCGGCGGGAGACTTGTTCCAGATCAAGGCTCTGGGCGGCGACGTGCGGGTGGTGTACTCACCGCTCGACTGCCTGAAGGTGGCGCGCGCCAATCCGGATAAACGGGTCGTGTTTTTCGCCATTGGTTTCGAAACCACCGCTCCGGCCAATGCCATGTCGGTGTGGCAGGCCCGCGCGCTGGGGATTGCCAACTACTCGGCGCTGGTTTCGCACGTCACCGTCCCGCCGGCCATGGTCGCCATTTTGGAATCGCCCACCAACCGCGTCCAGGCTTTCCTCGGCGCCGGCCACGTGTGCGCGGTCATGGGGTGGGAGGAATACGAACCGCTGGCCAGCCGTTACCGCGTTCCCATCGTGGTCACGGGATTCGAGCCGGTGGATCTGCTGGAAGGCATTCTGGCTGCCGTCCGGCAACTGGAAAGCGGGCGGTGCGAAGTGGAAAATCGTTACGCGCGCGCCGTGCGCCGGGAGGGCAACCTGGATGCCAAACGCATGGTGTTCCGGGTGTTCGAGCCGTGCGACCGCGCTTGGCGCGGCATCGGCGTGATTCCCGGCAGCGGCTACCGGCTGCGGGAGGAATTCGCGGCCTTCGACGCCGCGCGCATCTTCGACGTCGGCGACATCGTCTCCCA
>JBEKPK010000213.1:0-9576 GCA_049520795.1 Bryobacteraceae bacterium | reverse complement strand
AGGCATCGGCTGGTTCGCGGGTCAGGACGGGGGCGGGATATACGTCCAGTTGACGGATGCCAGCGGCGTGCCTGTGTCCGGCGCTCCGGTGACGTTCTCGGTGGCCAACAACGCCCTCACGCTGGGGAGCACCGTTGGTTATGGCGAGCCCGCGTGCTCGCCGGCGAGCTCCACCGCGCAGGTGGTCTGCACCACGGACAACTACGGCTTTGCCTGGGCCGACGTCATCCTGGGATCCACCGTCGGAGAGGCCGACGTGGACGTTTCGGCCGCCAATGCGCTCTCCGGCTACGTGCCTGTCTACGTCATCGATCCGCCCACCATCGGCGCCGGCGGAGTGGTGATGAACGGCAGCTTCGCGGCTCCTGTAATCCCCGGGTCTTACGTCTCCATTTTCGGAACCTCCTTGACCGATGTCACGGATGTTGCGACCTCCGCGATGCTTCCCCTCAGCCTCGACGACGTGACCGTCAGCGTGGACGTTCCCTCGGCCAACCTCAGCGTGCCGGCGCGTCTGGTGCACTTGACCCAGCTTACCGGCTACGACCAGATCGATATTCAGCTCCCCTGGGAGCTCCAGGGCCAGACCTCCGCGCAGATGAAAGTGACCCTCAACGAATCCGAGCCCGGCAACGTGGTGACGGTTCCCGTGGCGAGCTACGCTCCCACGTTTTTCCACGCGGCGGTGGACGCTCTGGACCTGAGCTACAAAGTCATCAGCGCCTCCAACCCGGCGGTGCGCGGAAATTATGTTCAATTGTTCGTGGACGGCTTGGGCCCGGTGAACAACCAGCCGGCCTCGGGGAGCTACGTGACGGACGCCTCGGCCACCACTACCACCCCGGTAACGGTTAAGATCGGCGGGCAGAACGCGCCGGTCCTGTTCGCCGGGCTGGCGCCTTACTTCCCGGGCGAATACCAGATCAACGTGCAGGTGCCGTCGGGTATCGGAACGGGGAACCAGCCCATCAGCGTCTCCGTGGGTGGAGTGACCTCGGCGGCCACCTACGGAACCGGTTCGAGCGCCACACCGGTTGTGATTCCGGTGAAGTAGGTGGGGCAGTGGGACAGACGATCGGGGTTTGTCGTCTGTCACCAGCCGAGGCCCGACAGGGTCGAACAAGGCAGGCGAAACCGCCTGCCCCACCATTACAGGCAAAGGCTCGGTGGGGCAGGCGGTTCCGCCTGCCCACTGCCCGGATTTTCATGAAATGCCGCGGGCCAAAGGCCCATCCCGACAGACCACGAAAACCGATGGTCTGTCCCACTGCTTAAAACGCCAGCGTCCGCGTCCGTGGCTGCTCCGCGGGGTTCGGCAGATAGAGCGTGTGGCAGTGCTCGCAACGATAGACTTCGGCGTCCGCGCCGAACCTCCGTCCGACCTCTTCGCCGAAGAAAAACCAGCGCTTCAGATGGCCGGCGCAGAGCTTGTCCTTGGCGTCTCTTTCGTTGCAGGCCCGCATTTGAGGAAGGCGCCGCTTCACCTTCGTGCCGTCGCTGAGGGTCGCCACAAGCTCTGCCACGGGCACGGGCTTGTCCGAGGCTGCGTATTTCGGGTTGGCCATATCGGGAACCCCGAGTATATCAGGAAGGCGAAGGCCGAAGGCGCCGGCGCGGCCCTGTTCATCCGGCTCCCCGGCTTCGTGATAAAACTGAGGCTGTGCGATGCGCTTGCGCCGCGGCGATTCGGGGGGGTCTTTTATGAAACGATGGATATTCTTGTTGGCGTTGTCGGGCCTCCTGACCGCGGGCCAGGGGCATCGGTTTCTTTGCTCCGACTACACCCAGGGGAAAGTGTTTGTGGTGAGCGAGAACGGCGAGATCGAATGGTCCTACGACGCCGAGACGGCTAACGACGTTTGGGCGCTTCCCAGTGGCAACTTCCTCTTCAACACGGGGCACGGGGTCAAGGAAGTCACTCGCGACAAGAGGGTTGTGTTCTCCTACGAGTCGGCGAGTGAGATCTACGCCTGCCAGCGGCTGGCCAACGGCAACACGTTCATCGGCGAGTGCAATGCGGGACGCTTGCTGGAGGTGAGCCCGGCGGGGCAGATCGTCAAACAGGTGCGGCTGCTCCCCGAAGGCCAGGATGGCGGCCACGCTTACATGCGCAATGCCCGGCGGCTGGACAATGGCAATTACCTGGTGGCCCATTATGGCGCTGGAGTGGTGCGGGAGTACGACCCGGCCGGCAAGCCGGTTTGGGAGGTGGCCGCGCCGGGCGGTCCGCACAGCGTGGTGCGTCTGCCGGACGGCAATACCCTCATCGCCAGCGCGGATGCGGGAGGCGCGGCGGCCCGCGTCTTCGAAGTCACTCGCGAGGGTAAAACGGTATGGGAAGTAAGTGGCGACGAGTTGCCCGGCATCAGCCTGAAGTTCATGGCCGGATTGCAGCGCCTTCCCAACGGCAACACGGTGATGTGCAACTGGCTGGGTCATAACCAATTCGGCAAGGCCCCGCACATCATTGAAGTGACTCCCTCGAAACAAGTGGTCTGGACGTTCGCCGACCACAAGGCCATGCGAACCGTCTCGAGCGTTCAGTTGCTGGACGCGCCAGAGGGGGTGGTGTTGCACTAAGTATGCCCCTCCGTCGACACGGCGCCGTACTTTTCCGTGGCGCAGGCTCTCAGCCTGCCGACTCGACACTCGTGTCGAGTCTGGCGCCTAGCCGGCCACCAAGCGTCGAGACGAGTCTCGACGCGGCAGCCTGAGAGGCTGCGCCACGGAGCGAATCGACCGTCGGCCCTACCAATCCACCACGGAACCGTCGTCGGGATCGAATCGAGGCGCGTACTGCCTGGGCTCGCCCACCTGCGCCCTCAGCTTGTCTTCGTCGATGGTGATTCCCAGGCCCGGGTCGGTCAGCAGCGGGCGGTGTCCGTTCCTTACCGGCGGCAGCGGCTTGGCCAGAAGGTCCTCATAGTTCAAATCGCCGTTCTCCTGAATCAGGAAATTCGGAATGGACGCGGCCACCTGGTAACTGGCCGCCAGCGAGCAGGGCCCCTGCGGATTGTGCGGCGCAACAGGCGTATAGTACGCCTCCGCCATCCCCGCAATCAGCCGCAGCTCGGTAATGCCGCCCGCATAACATACGTCGGGCTGAACTATTGTGGCGGCGCGTTTTTCGAGTATCTCCTTGAATCCCCACTTAGTAAAAATGCGTTCGCCGGTGGCGAGGGGGATGTGGGTCTTGCGAGCCAGCTCGGCCATGATGTCCACGTTGAGGCACTGCACCACTTCTTCATAAAAGAATGGCCGGTACGGCTCCAGGGCCTTCATGAGAAGCAGCGCCGTGGGCGGCTGCACCGCCCCGTGAAAGTCGATGGCGATATCCACGCCATCGCCGTAGCGCTGGCGCAGGGCCTTAAAGTTATCCACCACCGCATCCACGTACTTCTGTCCCTCGACGTACTTAATGGCCCCGCGTCCGCCGCCGTTGGGACCGGTCTTCATGACGTTTACGCCGGTCTCCTGGCTGATCCGCCCGTACACCCTGATGCGGTCGCGGGTGGGGCCGCCCAGCAGTTTGTATACCGGCACGCCGTACACTTTGCCCTTGATGTCCCACAGCGCCTGGTCGATGCCGCTCGAAATCGCGGTCTTTATCGGACCGCCGCGGTAAAAGGCGCCGCGGTGAATGGCCTGCCAGTGAAAGACCACCCGGCAGGGATCCTGGCCCACCAGGTAACGGCCCACCTCTTCGGCGCCTGCGGCGCAGGCCTTGGCATCGTCTTTGAGCATCTCGCCCCAGCCGGCGATGCCGGCGTCGGTCGAAATCTTGACGAACACCCACGAGTTCTTCAGCACGAACGTCTCTAGCTTCGTCACCTTGATGTTGTCGTTGGGACCGGCCTGGGCGGCGGGGCTCGGCTCGGCGGTGAAGGCCGAATCCAGGCCCAACAGCGCGCCGGAGCCGATCAATCCACGAATGGTGGAGCGGCGGTTGACTTCCGACATGTCAGAACACCTCCATGGCTATTTGTTGGATCATCCTCAAATTGCAACCCGGTATCACAAGCATACGCCCCGGCGCGCCGGCTGGGCGGCCTTTTGCTCGAAGGGCTCCGCCCGGCTGGAATCGCGAGCGGATTTTCCCATCTGAAACGCTTATACTACCGGTGAGGCGCTTATGCAGACATTAATCGGCGCCTCCATCGGCTTGGCGGCGTGGTTTCTTCTGCGCTTCCTTCTGATGGGGGTGTACACGGTAGACCAGAGCGAGCGGGCGGTGAAGACCCGCTTCGGCCGAGCGGTGCGGACGCCCGGCGGCAAGACCACGCTGGAGGATCCCATCGCCGAATTCCTCCGTCCGGAAGAGAAGGCGCGCTACGCCTACCCGCAGGTGCGCGTGATCCAGCCAGGCGGGCCATATTTCAAAATGCCCTGGGAGAAGATCCACAAGGTCTCCATCGCCACCATGACCATCAACATGGCGCTCGACCTGGAGGACCCCTCGGCCAACCAAGGCGGCGTGCGTTTGGAGGCCGTCACCAAGGATCAACTGAATACCGGGCTCACCGGGCAGATCCGCTATCGGGTGGGCGAATCGAACCTGTACGCCTTCCTGTTCGGGATCAAGAAGCCGTTCGTGCACGTGATGGCCTATTTCGTTTCCGTGCTGCGGCAGCGCATCGCCAATTTCGAAGCCAAGCAGGCGGCGGTGGACGGGCAGGCGGCGGCCAGCGACCCGGCCCTGGCGGGCGCGGAAATGACGGGGATCTCGATCAACGACCTGCGCAAGAACCTGCGCGATCTCAACGAGTACATGGACCAGGAATGCCGCGCCACGCCGGCGCGTTACGGGGTGATCTTCGACGCCTCGCTGATCACCGGGATCGACCCGCCGGACGAGGTGGAATCGGCTCTGGCGGCCATCAACACGGCCCACAACCAGGTGTCGAGCGATATCAGCCTGGCGCAGGCGGCGGCCGATCAGCGGGTGGTGCAATCGCGGCGCGCGGTGGAGATCGAGACGTTGCGCGCGCAGGCGGAAGTGGAGCCCATCAAGTCGCTCGCCGCCGAGCTCTCGGCGCTGCATCGCGCCGGGCCCAACGTGCTGGGGGCCTACCTGCGGAACGTGCGGATGGCGCTGTTCGATAAAGCGCAGCAGATCTTTCTGGAGGCGGGCCAATGAACGATACGGCGATGCAAGCGGTCTTCGCGGCCCTGATTGTGTTCGTGGGCGCATTCCTGGCCGAGCCCCTGCTATTGGGTCTGGCCCGCATTTTCGGCCTCTATGCGGTGGTTCGCGAGCGCACCTGCCGCGTCTACATGCTGTTTGGAAAAGTGGCCGGCGTGCTCGACGAGCCAGGCTGGCACTTTCTCCCCGCCAAACTCGGGCCCACGGCTTTCTTCGTGAACCTGCTCGGCTCCTGCTATGAGCTCGATCTGCGCCTCGACCAGGAGTATCTGCGCAGCCAGCCGGTGAATTCCGAGGAAGGAGCGCCCATGGGTATCGGGATCTGGTACGAGATGTGGATCGGCGACCCGGTGGCGTTCCTGTTCAAGAACACCGACCCGCGCGGTTCCCTGCGCGCCAACGTGAGCAACGCCACGGTGCGCTGCCTGAGCAATATGCCGCTGGCGGAGATGCTTCAAACCCGCCATAACATGAGCCAGACGGTGCGCGCCGAGGTCACCGCGAAGTCCCAGGAGTGGGGCTACCAACTGGGATCGGTGTATATCCGCAAGGTGCATTTCCGGGATGCCGGGATGATCCGTCAAATCGAGGAGAAAGTGGTGAACCGGCTGCGGCAGGTGACTTCGGCCATCAAGCAGACGGGAGCCAACCAGGTGAGCGTGATCACCAGCTCGGCGGAGCGCGAAGCGGCGGTCGAGTTCGCCAAGGCGGCGGCCATTCGTCCCTTGACGCTGGGCCAGGCGTTCCAGGAGATCGCCCGCGAACCGGCGGTGGCTGGGGCGCTGTTTGAAACCCTGGAAGCGCAGCGCATAGTAGCCGGAAAGTCGCGCGTAACCCTGCTGCCGCCGGGGTCGCACTCGCGCGCGCTGGCGACGCTGCTGGCGGCGGAGACGGCGGGCGATGGGGCAGCCGCGGATAACGTCGCGCCAGGCCGGCCGCCGGCGAAATAGAAGCCTCAATCCCCCGAGCGAGCGCGAGACGGCGAAGCGCTCCGGCGGAATGACTCCGCCCAGCGTTTCGCAATAGCTCGTAACGAACCACCCAATCCTCTCCCAACCGGGAGCGCTGACTGGGCCGCGCCTGAGCGCACCAGGGATACCCGCAAGCCGACCTTCCGGCGGAAAATGCGAGTGTACACCCCCACGCCCAATTTAACGATGAGCCTGGTCGTCAATCCCATCCTCTTTCTGCGCACGTCGGCGGCGGAAGTCCCATGTCCGGCATAGATCCGCTTGAAGGCAAGGCAGAAACAGACGTAGGCTATCCTCGCGGATAAGGGGCGCGACTTCAAGTACCCGCCCTTGGTCCGCTTCCAGGTTTCCCGCCAGGAGTAGAACGTATCCCAGCACTTCTTGTTTTCGGCGATTAACTCTTCCCGGCTCATGTGGGGGTGCTGGAGAAAATCGGCGGGCTTGAGCGCGGTAAGCCAAAAGCGGTCCCGCAGGAGCTGAGTTTTGTGTTTTGGAGTAAAGTCCGCTCGCCCGGCGTTTTCTTTGTCGCGGACCATTTCGAAGTAATCCTTGCTTCCGGGGTAGGGGCTGTAGAAGGTAAACTGGGCCAGCAAGGAGCCGGAATCGTTAGCGAACCGGCGCATGGTCTCGAGCGTCTGGACCGTATCGGATTCGAGACCGGAGATGATGGAACTCATCACAATGATGCCCCGCTCTTGAAATCTGCGGATGGTCTCGACCATGTTCCGGCCGGCGGAATTCGCACTCTTGTTGGCGGTGGCCAGGCCCTCCTCGGAAAAAGACTCGACGCCGATCAGCGCGGCCCGGATCTGCACCTGCTCGTACATCGCCGAGAAGTACTCCTCGTCATCGATCACCTCGGCGGTCATCTGGGTGATCGCGGAAACGGTTTTGGGAATCCTCCGGCCGTACTCGGCGAAAAAACGCAACCGGTCCTCACGGACGCGCTCCAGCTCTTTCCTCTTCTGCGCGCTCGGCTCGCGCGCGATCCGTCCCAGGGTCGCCGGGTTGAAATTATCGTCGGCGAAAGCGATATAGCGAAAACCCAGGCCGGACAGCTCCTCGACCTCCTCGATGATGCTATTGGTCGGCCGCTGCCGCGGTTGGCGCCCGTCTACAACCCAGACCGAGCAGAAGTTGCAATTCTCGGGGCAGCCCGCCACGGTCTGCACGGTTGGAAACATGTACTTGGCCGGGTCGAGCAGGTCCCACCGCGCCTTAAGCATCGCGTCACCCGGGACGCGGCCGCCATGATAATGCTTCCGCAGGCAACGGGCCAGCGCATCTTCGACCACCTGGCGCCAGACCACGTCGCCATTGCCGGTGACCACGGCATCAGCCCCCATCTCCAGCGGCTCATCCGGAAAAAGGGTTGCGTGGATTCCGCCCACAATCACCGTGGCGCCCTTCGATTTGGCCTCCCTCACCACCCGGTAACCAGCGAGACACGTGCCGCTGGTAATGCCGACCCCAACGATGTCTCCAGGGCGGACGAGCCCGGCATCGAGTTTCTCGACCGCCTCATCTACGATCACCGGATCGCCGATCAGGTCGGCCGGGGTGGCCTGAGCCAGCACAAACAGCCACCTCGGAGTAATGAAGCTGTAACCGGCGGTAAACGTCGAAGGGTTTACGAGTATGACTTTGGGCACCGTCCCCCACCTCAGAATGAAATCCAGACAACTTCGCCCGGGACTGCCATTTTGGACTCCCGGCTTCTCTTTAGACGGCCGTGGAAAAACGATTGGTTTCAGTGAAGTCCGCGACCAACCGCTCGGTCCGCACCGGCGCGCAGAGGGTCCCGCCGGACCCGCTGTTCGGGTGAAACATAGCTGAAGATGCCGAACTGCCGATGGTATGAACGCGCATACCAACTAGACGACAAGGAGAGCCGCATCGTAACCTGTTTCCGGGGGCGGCGAAAAAAAACCGCCCCCGTGGATCGCCGTCGGGCGTCCCGCGAGAGCGGCTTCGGCGTTGGCGCGCGGACACTCCCGCCTCTCGTATCGAGACTCGAGACGCTTCCGCGGCCGCGACAATGCATCTCAGGCAGGCGCCGGCGGGAGCGAGCGCCCGCGCGATTTTGAAACTAAAGTCCTGAGAGGAAATAACCAGTCCAATGCCGGCAACCGCTCCCTGACGGTCGCGGCTCGTCACGAGCCTGGCGAGCCGCGACCGTCAGGGAGCGGTTGGGATGGTTATTTCATGACAAGCGCTACAGTCCCTTGGCCACCAGGAACGCGATCAGGTCCACCACGCGGCAGGAATAACCCCACTCGTTGTCGTACCAGGCCAGCACTTTCAGCAGGTCCCCGCCCAGCACCTTGGTCATCTGCGAATCCACGATGCTGCTGTTGGGATTGTGCAGCATGTCGGTCGATACCACGGGGTCTTCCGTGTAAGCCAGGATGCCCTTCATGGGGCCTTCCGCGGCGGCCTTCAAGGCGGCGTTGACGGCCTCGGTGGTGGTGGGCTTGGCGAGCACCGCGACCAGATCCACGGCCGACACGTCGGGGGTCGGAACGCGCATCGAGTAGCCGTCCAGCTTGCCCTTCAATTCCGGCATCACCAGGCCGATGGCCTTGGCGGCCCCGGTGGTGGTAGGAATCATGTTGAGCGCGGCGGCGCGGGCGCGGCGCAGATCTTTGTGCGGGAAATCCAGCACATTCTGATCGTTGGTGTAGCTGTGGATGGTGGTCATGGACCCCTTCAGAATGCCGAAGGAGTCTTGCAGCACCTTGACCACCGGCGCCAGGCAGTTGGTGGTGCAGGAGGCGTTGGAAATGATGTTGTCCTTGGCCGGATCGTACATGGCGTCGTTCACGCCCAGCACGATGGTGATGTCTTCGTTCTTGGCCGGCGCGGAGATGATCACCTTCTTCACCGTGCCCCGAATGTGCTTGCAGGCTTCCTTGGCGTCGGTGAACTTGCCGGTGGATTCAACCACGATTTCGGCGCCCACGGATGTCCAGTCGAGCAGCGCCGGGTCTTTCACCGCAAACACTTTGATCTTCTTGCCGCCCACCGTGATGGAATCCGCGTCCGATGTGACGGTCTCGGCGAGCGGCCCCAGCACGGAGTCGTACTTCAAAAGGTGCGCCAGCGTCTTGGTGTCGGTAATGTCGTTCACCGCCACGAAATCGATGTCGGTCCGGTGCAGGCCCGCGCGAACAATATTGCGGCCAATGCGGCCGAAGCCATTAATACCTACTTTTACTGCCATTTGTTCTCCTGTTTTTATGAGGGATTAGGGTGAACGATAAGGATATCAAGCGGCGCCGGCGCGAGCAACCGGGAGCGATCCGTCCGGGAGCGATCCGTCCGTAGCATCCTTTTTGACGCGGAGACGCGGAGAATTCCGAGAGAAATGAATGAATAAACCCCCGAAGTTGACAGGCGACGCAAACCGATCGTCTGTCCCACCGCGGCTTAGCTATCGCGCCGTTTGAGCGTCGGGCGGTC
>JBEKPK010000212.1:0-9667 GCA_049520795.1 Bryobacteraceae bacterium | reverse complement strand
GTCCGCCAGCCGGGTCGACCGGCCCACCCGGCCCAGGCGTATCTTCGGGCCTTGCGAGACTTCGGCGATATCCCTAACATGGAGCGGCGTGCCGTTCTTGGCCAGGATCACGGTGTTCTCGATATCGTGCACGTTCCGGACCAGACCGACTTCCCGAACATTGACCTGCTGCTGTCCGGCTTCGATGAAGCTCCCGCCGGCGTTGCCGTTGTTGTTAGTTAGTTGTTGCTCCACCTGCCCGATGCTGAGCCCGTAAGCGATCAGCTTGTCGGGGTCCACGCGAACCTGGTATTCGCGAGTGGGGCCGCCGAAACTCTGGACATCCACGATGTTGGGAACGGACTTAAAGCTCTTCTCCACCACCCAGTCTTCGACGGACTTCAACTCCATGGCATCGTAGGCCGGATTGGAGCTGTGCAGCGTGTAAACATATATCAAGGCGGCGGGGCTCCAGTCGGTGCCCAATTGCGGTATGACGCCGGGCGGAAGAGCGACTTGCGAAAGCCGCTCGAGGCTCCGCTCGCGGTTCTTGAAATTCTCCTCCGCATCGTCGAAAATGAGCCTCACGTCGGAGAGGCCGAACAGCGAGAACGAGCGCAAATGGGTCACGCCCGGGATGCCGTTCATCACGATCTCGAGCGGAATGGTGACCTGCTGCTCCATTTGTTCGGCGGAGATTCCCGGCCACTGGGCGATGACCTCGACGTAATTGTCGGCGACGTCGGGATAAGCTTCGATGGGAAGAGCGTGAAACGCGACGAGCCCGCCTGCAACCAGGAGGAGCGCGAACGCCAAAACAAAGGGGCGTTTGTTCAGCGCGAAGTCGACCACTCGGCGGATCATTGGTTCATTGCTCCACCGTGTTCTGGAAGACGAGTGCGCCCGCAACCACCTGGTCGCCGGGTTTGAGGCCAGAAACTATCTCCTGCATGTCGCCCGGGAGCATACTTCCGGCGACCACCTCCCGGCGCCGGAAGCGGCCATTTCCCAGCGGCGTATAGACCCACTCGCGGTCGTGAAGGTGCAGAATGGCGGTGGCCGGTATGGTGGCGCGGCGTTCCCTGGTTTCGCCGTGGAACGTCGCGGTGACGAACATCCCTACCCGCATGAGGCCTTGGTTCTCCACTTCCAGGCGGACCTTGGTGGTGCGGATGTTGGGATCCATGATGGGCATGATGGCGCCGATTCGCCCTTTGAGAACGCGTTCCGGATAGGCGGCCAGATGTATGTCCGCATACTCGCCGATATGGACCTGCGCCATGTTGTTCTCCCACACATCGCAGATAATCCAGACTCGCGACATGTCGGAAATGGTGAACGGGTTCGGCGGGGTCAGAGCCTGGACGCCCGACTGGTCGGTGATCTGCTGGTCCGTGATGGTTCCCGATACGGGAGCGAAAACTTCCACGATGCTGGTGGGATGGTCGGGATCGGCGCCGAGCAATTGAAGACGTTCCTTGGTGGTCTCCAGAACCACCAGGGCATCGTCGGCGGCGTTCTGGGCGATCTCCTGAACGCTCTTGGAAGTCGCGCCGTGATCGAACAGGATGTTGGCGCGGTCGAGCTGAATCTTAGTCAATTGCGCGTTCTTGACGGCCTGGCGGTAGTCGGAAAACGCTCCCGAGATGTCGGTGCTGCGCACTTTGAAAAGAAGCTGGCCCTTTTTCACTTCATCGCCCAGCCGGGCGTCGATTTCGACGATGCGCCCGGTGGCGAGGGACGGCACCGGCACCTGCCGCGAGACATCGGGACTCACCACTCCGGTGGCATTCAGCTCCGGCGCGGCGACATGCTCGCCCGCCGCCGCCAAGGGAAACCGCTCCGGGTTATCCACCTTGAAATTGCCGGCATCCATATCGGGCTGGACAGTGGTGGGGGCTGGACCGGCGTCCGCATTTTGCGCTGTCACCTTTCTTTCGCATCCAGCGAAGAGAAAGGCCAAACCCAAACACACAGCCGCTTCGAGAATGAGCGGACGATTCATTGCACCACCTCCCGGCCCGTGGCCATGTTCATTTGCGCCGCGGCGGTCAAGTACGCGCCAATCAGGTTCAGGTAAGCCAATTGCGTATCGCGATAGGCCTTTTCCGCATCCAGGAAATCGAGCAGAGACGCGCCTCCATTGCGGAATGAGAAGGTCGTTCGGTCGCGAACGTCGGTCGCCAGCGGCAGGTACTTGGTCTTGTACGGCCGCAGAAGGTTCAAGTTCTGAACCAGCGTCCAGTAGGCGGAGTCGACATCGCCGAAGACCTGCGCCTCGTTGGCGTCCCGCAATCGTTCGTTGCGGGCGATGTCGGCCTGGGTGCGCGCTTTCTCGCCTTGATTCCGGTCGAAGATACGCAAGGGAATCGAGACGCTCACGCCGAAGTAAACCGGAATGGGGGGATTGCGGGCAAAGTCGGCGCTGAACGTCGGATCGGTCGAGCCGTTGGCGATAGCCAACTGGTGTGTGATCTTCGCCAGCTCCACGCTCTGCATGGCAGACTTCAGGTCCGGGCGCGCTTCCAGGGCGATGTTCCGGAAGTCCTCTAGGGGCTTCAAATCGTCGATAAAATCGAATGGTCCGGAGACATCGAAACGCTCGATCTGCGTCCGGTCGTCCAAGAGCATCAGGAGCTGGATCTTGGCCGTCCGAAGATTGACCAGCGCCGTTTCAAAGTCGGATTCAAACTGAACGCGCTGCAACTCCAGGCGATTCAGCTCCACCAGCGCGATGTCGCCCGCCTTGAAGCGCGTGCGATTTACGTCGAGCTCGCGGTCCCAGTATTCCAGGTTCTCTCTGGCGTTCTGAAGCACGGCTTTCGCCTGCAACGTCTGTACGAACGCGCTGCGCAGGTTAAACACCAGACTGCGCTCCTGGTTCAGATAAGCCGATTCCGCGATGACGGAGCCTTCCCTGGCCTGGTCGCGCCGTAACTCCCGCTTGCCCCCGCGCTCGTGCAGATAACTAAGCGATCCATACGGCAGCGCGTAGGTCAGGGGCCGGTAGACATCCTGGCTCGCGTTGCTCAATACGGTGGCGAACGGATTGATTTGATCGATGGTTCCCGTCAAGCTCGGGTTGGGACGCAGGTAGGCGGTGATCTCGGCCGCGCGCGCCTCGTCGATGCTGGTTTGAGCCGCCTTCAGGGTAGGGTTCGAAGCCGCGAACTTGTCCTTGATCTGCTGCCAGGTGAGGGCGGTCTGGGCGAAGACCGTGGCCGGCAGGAGTCCCGCAATGAGAATCCCAAAGCAGGCGCGAAGCCGCCAGATCCGCCTAGCGCTTCGCTGAACCGCCGTGTTCGATGTCGTCATCTTCATAGCGCGACCGGTCGCAAACAATAAGGGATAATAGGTCCCACATCTATAAAATCTCCGCGTAAAACAACCAACGCCATTCGCCGCACCGAACGCAGGGTTCCGGGCGGCGCGTGGGCCAACATTGTCAGGTTGGTCTTAGGCGGCAGGCGGAGCGCGGCCGGGGCGGCACACAACGGTGCGAGTGAAGACTTCGAGGCGGGGGGTGGTCAGGGTTTGCAGGCAGAACAGGGCCGGGGCGGGGGCGAATCCGCCGACTTCTTCATAATGTTCCAGCGATTCCAGCAGTTGGATCAGTTGCAGGCCGGCTTTCTCCTGCGGGTCTTCCGTGAGAGCGCCGCCGAAACCGAAACCATCGCCGTGCTGGCCCAGCCGGCCGTCGAGCAGCGAGTAGCTGACCATATCGTCGGCATCGGAAATGGGGGCAAACAGCGCGGCCGAAACGACCAGCAGCGCGCAGATCCGGCGCAGACGGGCGTCCGGGCAGGAGACGGCGCGGGCTTCGGCGAGCGCCAGCCAGACCAGCGCGGCCACACTGATCCCCAGCCATAGGAGGGTGAGGCCGCTGTCCAGGACAAAAGACATAAATCGTTTTCAGTATACGCCGTTTTACACTATGCCGAAGCGCTCCCGGCAGCTTCCATCACCGCCTGCTCGACAGCTTTGGTCACCGCCGCGAGCGGCTGGCTGCCATCCACTTTGCGGACCGCCGCTTCGCCGTACCATGCCACAATCGGGCCGGTCAGCTCCTCGTAGGCCCGCATGCGCCGGCGAATGGTGGTCTCCTGGTCGTCCACGCGCGTAACCAGGTCCGCTCCATCGTCGTCGCACTTCCCTTCCACGCGCGGCGGCTGGGAGAGCACGTTATAGATGCGCAGGCACTTGGGGCACTGCCGGCGCGCGGTCAGCCGCGCCACCAGGGCTTCGGTGGGAACGTCCAGGAAGATCACCACAGGCTGGGGCAGTCCTCGCTCGCGCAGCAGTCCGGCGAAATGCTCCGCCTGGGGCACGGTGCGCGGGTAGCCGTCCAGCAGAAAACCGCCGGCGCAATCGGGCTGCGCGATGCGGTTGGCCACAATCCCATTGGTGATGTCGTCGGTGATGAGACCGCCCGACGCCATTATGGCGGACGCCATCTGGCCCAGCTCCGTGCCCGCCTTGCATTCGGCGCGGAACATTTCGCCCGTGGAGATGGCGGGTATCTGGAAACGAGCCGCCAGGAACGCGGCCTGAGTGCCTTTGCCGCATCCGGGGGGTCCGAAAAGAAGAAGAATCAATGAAAGCCTCCGAGAATTGTGTAATCCGAAGGCTATCGTCTCGCGCGGAGCGCGTCAAGAGCCGCCTTCCGGGAGCCCGTCAGTAGCTTTCGCGCCGCCGGTTCCACGGAAGCGTAATTGCGGAACGAAGCCAATCGTGGGCCGGAGCCGGTACCGGGTGCACGGAAGCGTAGTTGCGAAACGAAGCCAATTCTGGGCCGGAGCCGGCGCCGGGTGCACGGAGGCGGAATTGCGGAACGAAGCCAATCCTGGGCCAGAGCCGGCGCCGGGTGCACGGAAGCGTCATTGCGAAACGAAGCCAATTCTGGGCCGGAGCCGACGCCGGGTGCACGGAGGCGGAATTGCAAAACGAAGCCAATTTTGAGCCGGAGCCGGCGCCGGGTGCGCGGAGGCGTAGTTGCGGAACGAAGCCAATCCTGGGCCGGAGCCGGCGCCGGGTGCACGGAAGCGAAATTGCGGAACGAAGCCAATTTGAGGGCCTCTGCTGGGTTGCGGAACGAAGCCAATTCACGGACATTCCTCGATGCATGAACGCGACCTATGCGGCCCCCCGCGGCGAGGGACGCATGGACGTGCGCTTACTGGCGAGCGAGCCCGAGTCTTTTCGAATTCAGAGTAGCAGGCGGGCTGGGCGGGTTCTGGGCGTGGGGCCGGCAAGTGCTTGAAAAGACGGGGTGACTTTCTGGGCGGATGGCTGTGATTGCGAATTCGGGGCAGTCCGAACCGGCCGTTTTTCGGGACTCCGCGGACGCGCAGATCGGCGGACCTGGCGAGACTTGCAGGTACGAATCTGGCTGCGGGCACTTCCGCGATATAGGGACTACGCGGCCAAGTGGGAGGCGTCCCCGGTCGCTAGGGCGTTCAGCAGGAGTAATCTGCCAGAAGCCGACTTCCGGATGGCGTAGTTTGGCACGCATACCCGCGAATCGGGCGTGCGTGATACGCGCAAGTTTCCGCACAGGCCGTATTATCGATGCCTCGGCGGCACCTGCACCGAAGTGAACAATAATGGATATTGAAAAAAGTGGCCCGGGACTCAGGGTGCAAGCTGGTACACTTGCGCGTGGCACTCGTAGCAAACGTCCTGCGATTGTGCTGCGCATCTGGCTCAGTAGACCTAAAGCCCCTGTCAGGGACAGGTGCGTTTACGAGAAAACCTCAATGGCAAACGACGCAAGCATTCACAGCGGCGAAGAAACCGGAAAGTCCTCGGCTAACGCATCAAGCAGTTCCGATCTTTCCCTGGTAGCCACCCCAGCAGCGGTGTGGCCGGGAATGACGCTGAACTGGGGCTCCCCTTTCCGAGAGATTCTTTTGCACGCTGAACTTCCGTTCTGGCTCCTGGTGGCCGATTGCAGCCTCCGGGTGACCGTCATGGACTGCACGCTCGAACTCTCCATCACCGGCAAGGCAATTGAGATACAGCGGGGACCTGAATATCAGGATTCTCATTCCAACACAGCCCTCATCGAAAAGGTCGAAGGAGAACCTTCGGACCGAGCCGCCGCTATACTCCGCGGCATAAATCAGAGTGGTTTCACGCTTCGAACGACACGAACTCTCATATCCATCAAAACGAATGTCCTGGAAGATGCATTGGCTGCAATCCAAGAGAGTGGTCGACGGCGCGTCGACGCTCAGATCTACTTCAGATCATTCGTGCACGCCCACCTCTCGTTCGTGAACAAGACAATCAACGCCTATCGTCGAGCGGGGACCGATCCATTCAGTGTCGAAGTAACAGAGTGGGATACTCCCGTTTGGTATATCGATGCGGACGACATCTTCACATCGATATCGCTCATACCTTACAAAGACTTTGACTGCTTACCCGTTGCTATCACCCCGGCGGGCGAAATCAACGCGATCGCTTTCGTTGAGGCCAGCGACATCGAAAACGCTCTCAACTTGCCGGAGATACCCGGCGAAATAGATCTGTTGGATGCATGGAGCCTATACTACCGCGGGCGTCAAAGTGATGCGATCCGCTCATTGGTAACCTCTCTCGAAGTCCTTCTAGAGGTCAAGCTTCGTGAATATTTAGGCAAAGCACACTTGAGCGAGACGGAGGTGGAATCGCGCCTGAACGACAGTTGGAATAACTTCCAAGCCAGGCTGACAGAATACATTCAGGTCTCGAGGAGACGGGTGCCGGGCCCGATCCTCTCGATCCTTCCATATATCAACGGAGTCAGGCTCCGTGAGGAATTGGAGCAAGTGCGGACTTTGCGGCACAAGATCGTGCACGAAGGAGAGCGGATCTCCTATCCTTTCCATGGCCAGATGCAGCGGGTTATGGAGACAATGACCTGGCTGTTCAACTGGCTGGCCGAATCTCCTCCGCCACGAAGGCGTCGCCTTGAGGGCGACCCGCTAAAGACCGCAATGCGAGGTGTGCTGTCACTTGCCTACGAATACACGCCCTCGGGCGTGGTGGTCCAGGAACACGACCCGAAATGTCCGCGCGGCGCGTCGGTGGAAGACGAATTGCGACGACAACTCGTTGCGGCGATTGAGAAAGGCTCGGCCGACATAGAGAAGTTCGCGTTAATGGCTGTCTCCCAAGTCGGATTCCGCGGGATCGACACTCCAGCTCCAGAACGGACTTCTCCATTTCTGCTTGAAAGGCTCATCTTGAACAATGGAAGTGAATTCGTTCCATTGTTTCTTCACGACACTCATGAGACTTTGGGGGCTGACGTAATTGAACGAATCGCTGCGCGCCTGCTCGCACTGAGAGTGGAGGGAACGTTGTTTTCTCTGGCCCTCCTGATCGTGAACTCCCAAAACGGATTGGAATGGCAGTTGCGCGAGATCGCGGAAGCAGTAAGCGACGCCGCGGCGCAAACGGCAGTTGCGTGCGGAATCGCCGTCGTGACAACGGTCGATTTACTTTTGCTGATCAAGGGCGTCGAAGAACGCCTTTGGTCGTTTTCGGAGGTTTTGTGCTCGCTGATGCGGTCTGGTCGAGTTGGCGTGGAGCCTCCCAATTTCCACTATGTTGGCTTCGTCCGAAAGTTCTTTGATCGACCGCGAGTTGCTTCAGTAGTTCTGGACGCCACAGCAACGATCCGCCGTGGTGACTTCATTCTCATTCGATTGGCAGACCGGTACCACTGGCAGGAAGTCGAATCCATGCAGAAGGATGGCGCCGACATTGGTGAGGCGCACGGCTGCGTGATTGGTATCCAGACCGCTCTTCGCCGCTCGGATGTTGGAGTCGGCGACTTTGTATTCGTTCGCGAAGGCTGTGGCGTTTCTATCAAAGAATTGATAGCGAACATGATCAGCGAAGGTTGTCCCAACTGCGACTAAGACGTGCAGGAACAGCCCGTTCAGATTCCGTCGTTTTGGCGCCAGATTGACGATTGACGCCTATCCGGAAAGAGCTCCCGACCGGTACCCGTTGACAGACGGGGTGTCTACGATACCTGTCGCGCGCGGCCTTGGGAAAACGCCCAGTCTGTCCCCGGGTTGCTCCTTGTCCCCGGGTTGCTCCGGGGTGCTTGGAGTGGGCCTCAACGGCTGTGTAGGGATTGGCGGCAGCACTATTCGGATCGCATGCCTAGTTCGCCGATGCCAAATTGCCCTTGGGTGGTAGTCGGACTGACCAGGATGCACAGCTTCTTGAGAGGACCAGACCTGTGCCAGAACCAGTCGGCAATCGTTATTGACTTACTACTCAAGGCCTCAGGACGGTATTCGTTTGGGCGACCTTGTCCTTGGCTGCGCGTTGCCGAGAGCACTTCGCCGATCATGCCAGCGGCAAGGTCGGGGATCGCTACGAAGTCCTCGAATCCGCAGCTTTCGCTGTCGGACGACGCCGTATTCATTGCGAAAACGCCCAGATCGTGAGGGACAAAGAGCCCGGAAAGCCGCGCAACGAACTGATGCACGTCCTCAAGACGCCCAGCATTCGCCACGATGCTATCGTCGTCAGTTATCCACGTCACATCCGCACCTGGCGACGACCATACCCCCAAAAGCATCGAGAAGAAGTGAGCGACCCGGACCATCTGTTCAAACGCTTTTGGGTCCCATTTGGCGTCAAGGCCATGCGAGTCGCGCCAGAATTGCATGGACGTTGGCGTTGAGGACAGGTGCTCCAACTGTTTCGTCACTGCAACCACGACAACGTGGCCTTGAAGATACTCAGCCGCTTCCAGAAAAGGTACGAGGGCGCGACGCCTCCGACCATCATTCATGTTCTTGAAGGACATGCGCCTGTGATCTTTCAGGTGCTTTTCCCGTACCGCGTGGCACCTAACAGGCCATTCAGGTGACCCATCTTCGTCCGCGATCAGGAACCCGTAAATGCGAAACGGACTTTTCGCATGGTCACCGCTATAGTCAGAACCGAACATTAGATGGGAGCCCAAGAACGGTGCCGGGCGTGTCTGGCGGAGGTAACGCAAGAACGCCTCGGCCCACGGCCAAGCACTGATTAGCGTTTCATCAGATGTTTCTCTAAAACCCATGCCGACGTACTCTGGGACTCGATCATTCGACTCCTTCATTTTCGCGCCAACGGTATAGAAGGGGCGGGGTCGCCCTACGCCGGGTGGGTCGGAAGGCCAGCCTGGGAACCGGGACGTCGGCGACATGCCAAGTTGACGTAACAGACGTAACACGCCCAAGCCGTCGAATTGGCGCAAGCGCCCTGGAGGTCCCGATCTGGGAAGCTTGCCCGATTTGGTCCCGACAAACGCCCCTGCGGCCGTCGAAGGCGTCGCATCCTGCCAGCAAGCCTGCCGTCACCTTACTTCAGCTTTCGGAAGTCGTCCACGCTGATTTCCAGTTGCCCCAGAAGCCGGTAAAAGAGAGGCGGGCCGATGTCGCGTCCGCCGTGGCTCGGAATGGTTATACCCCGCCCGTCCGGATGCGTCTACCGTTCGTGGCTTCCAGTCTGGCGCTCACATTCAAATCCCAGACGCGCGGCAACCCGGCGGAATTCCTCAGCTCGGCCGCCAGGCATGGACTACGGCGGTGGTGTCCGCGGGCAGGGATAGTCCCTTATCCCGGTATTCGGAGGCAACCATCTCGAAAACCTGTTCGAGTTCGGCCAGCGCCGCTTCCCTGGTTGACATCAGGGC
>JBEKPK010000211.1:0-9681 GCA_049520795.1 Bryobacteraceae bacterium | reverse complement strand
CGCCGGGGCCCTCGATACCGGCCAGTTCGATCACTCGGAAGAAGTCCTTTGGCCGGACGGCTGCGCGGCCGTGTACCGTAAGGAAATGCTCGATCGCATTGGCGGCTTCGACGAGGATTTTTTCGCCTATGGAGACGACGCCGAGCTGGGCCTGCGCGCCCGCATCGCCGGCTGGAGGTGCCTCTATGCGCCCGATGCCGTAGTGCGCCACCACCGCGGCGCCACCCTCGGGAAGGGCTCGGCGGAGCGTCTGGAGCTGATCGAGCGCAACCGCGTCCTGCTGGCCCTGAAGCTGTTTCCTTGGAGCCTGCTGTGGCTCAACCCCCTGTTCTTCGCCGTGCGCGTGGCGGCCGGGCTGGGCATGGCCCGGCGCGGGGCGGGCGATACGGCGCACTTCCCGGGGATGGTTGGCAAATGGGCCATGGCGCGCGCGCTGCTGCGCGGCGATCTGCGAGCCCTGCGGATGGCCCCGCGCATGTTGCGAAAACGCGCCGGAATCCGCCCGATCCGCAAGCTCTCCCCGGCCCAGGTCCGCCGCCTGATCTGGGCCAACCGCCTGCGCCTGGGGGAAACCGCATGAGCGCCTGCGTGGTTTGCGGATCGGATCGCGCCGCGCCGCAGTTTCGGCAGACCGACCGCCTCTACCACACGACAGCCCGGGAGTTCGCCGTGGTGCGCTGCGAATCGTGCGGGCTGGCGCGGCTCGACCCGCAGCCCTCGCCCCAAGAATTGCGCCAATACTACCCCGAAACCTACTGGTTCGCGCCCGATGGCGGCGCCGCCGGACACCTGGAAGAGATGTATCGCCGCGCCGTGCTGGGAGACCACGTTCGATTTGTGGAGAACGCCCTCCGCCGCTCTTCCGCGCAGGGCCCTTTGCTCGACGTGGGCTCGGGCGGCGGGCTGTTCCTGGGAATCCTGCGCGCGCGCGGGTTCCGCGGCGTGGGGCTCGACGTTTCGCCGAGGGCCGCGGCCGTGGCCTGGCGCCTGCAAGGCGTCCCCAGCGTCTGCGCGCTGCTCGAAAAGGCGCCGCTGCGCCCCGGCGCTTTCGCCGCCATCACCATGTTCCACGTCATCGAGCACCTGGCCGACCCGCGCGCCTGCCTGATGGCCGCGCGCGATCTCCTCGCCCCGGACGGACGCCTCATCGTCCAGGTCCCCAACGCGGCCTCCTGGCAGTGCCGCCTGTTGGGCCGCCGCTGGAACGGCCTGGACGTGCCGCGCCACCTGTTCGATTACCGCGACACGGACTTAGAAAAGCTGCTAAATTCCTGCGGCTTCGAGGTGCTGCGGCGGAAGTACTTCTCATGGCGCGACAACCCCGCCGGTCTGGCCAGCAGCCTGGCGCCTGGTCTCGACCCCATGGCGCGCCGCGTGCGGCGCGTCCCGAAACGCCCGCTATCCGCCTGGCCCGCGACCTGGCCTATTTCGCGCTCGCCGTGGCCGCCCTGCCCCTCGCCGCCGCCGAGGCTGCTTTCCACGCCGGCGCAACCGTCATGATGGAGGCGCGCCGCGTATGACCCACTCCGCCATAGCCCGCCGGCTGCCCCGCCCGCTGCGGCGCTACGTGCTCGGTTTCGAAGCCGCGATCGAGGACGCCGTCGCG
This sequence comes from Bryobacteraceae bacterium, assembly GCA_049520795.1. Lineage (GTDB taxonomy): Bacteria > Acidobacteriota > Terriglobia > Bryobacterales > Bryobacteraceae > BOG-224. The sequence continues at coordinate 8,075 of JBEKPK010000211.1, read as the reverse complement.
GCCTTCGCACGCAGCCTCCCCGATGGCGCGCGCGTGCTCGACGCCGGCGCCGGCGAAGGCCAGTACGCGCGCTGGTTCACCCGCCAGCGCTACTGCGGCGTGGATCTCGCCATCGGCGATGCCGCCTGGAACTACGGGCGCCTGGACGTTCTGGCGGATCTCACTTCGCTCGCCCTGCGCGCCGAGGCGTTCGATGCGGCCCTGCACATCGTCACCATCGAGCACCTCCCCGAGCCGGGCCGCGCCCTGGCCGAAATCGCCCGCGTCCTTAAACCCGGCGCGCCTCTGCTGCTGGCGGCGCCCCACGAGTGGGAAACCCACCAGCCCCCCCACGATTACTTCCGCTTCACCCGCTTCGGCCTGCTCTACCTGCTCGCAAAGGCCGGTTTCGAAGATGCGGAAGTGCGCCCCTGCGGCGGCTACTTCCGCCTGCTCGCGCGGCGCCTGCTCAACGGGCTACAATTCTTCTCAGGAGGCGCCCGCTGGCTCTTGTTCCCCCTGGCGGCGCTCTTGCTGGTCCCGCCGGCGCTGGTTCTGCCGTGCCTCGATTCGCTCGACCGGGACCGCAATTTCACCTTGGGATACATTTGCACAGCGAAGAAGCGGGCTTAGAAGGCCGGAATTTTGTGGGGCAGGCGCTTTCGCCTGCCAGCCGCGAAGGGAATCTTTTGGACGGCGTAATCGTAATCGACAAACCCGAAGGCTGGACGTCGCATGACGTGGTCGCCAGGACCCGGCACATCGCCCAGACGAAGAGAATTGGCCACCTCGGAACACTCGACCCCATCGCCACCGGAGTGCTGCCGTTGGTGGTCGGGAGGGCCACCCGCCTGGCTCAGTTCTATACCCGCAGCGACAAGATCTACGAAGGCGTAGTACGCTTCGGCTGGTCCACCGATACTTACGACCGCGCCGGCGAACCCACCAGCGAAAAGCGCGAAGCCGTTCTCGATTCCGAGGAACTGGAACGCGCGCTCGACCGGTTCCGGGGCGAGTTCTCGCAGACGCCGCCGCCGGTTTCGGCCAAGAAAGTAGATGGCCGCCGCGCCTACGCGCTGGCCCGCAAGTCCGAAGCCGTTACGCTCGAGCCTGTGCCCGTGCACGTTTACGAGCTGGTGGTTCTGGGGATCGACGGGCCGGATGTGCGCCTGCGCGCCCACTGCTCCGGCGGCACGTACCTGCGCTCCATCGCCCACGAACTCGGACAGGCGCTGGGCTTCGGCGCCCACATCCAGGACCTGCGGCGAACCGCCTCGGGTGAGTTCGAAATCGATCAAGCTCGAACCCTCGCGCAACTGGAGGGTCTGGCCGCCGACGAACGCCTGCTTGACGCCCTGGTGCCCCCCGCCAACATGCTGCCGGGTTTCCCCAGCGTTTACGTGGATGAGTTGACGGTGGCGCAGATCCGCAACGGCCGCAACTTCCCCGCCTCGCCATTCCGTTCGCAGCCCGCCTCGCGGTTCGTGAAGGCCATAGCCCGCCAGGGGGACCTGGTAGCCATTGGCGAAGCCGTGCTGCCCAACATCTACCACCCGATCGTCGTGCTTTGAGGCGCGGCGCTTCTTGCGACGGGCTCACCTATCGCTACCGGCGCTGAGGTTAAACCTGCGCGATCACTTTTAGAAGGCCCTGGAGCGACGTCTCGGTGGAATAGAGCTTGCCTCGCGGGTCGCGCCAGTGGGTCTCGAGCGTGAAGGTCTCCTGGTAACCGTCCTTGAGCAGCGCGCGGATCTGCCCCAGGTTGTCGAACTCGCCCTGGCCGACCGCGGCCCATTCCACTTTGCCGGCGGCGTCGTGCCGGTAGTCGCGGAGGTGGACATGGAAGATACGCGCCGGGTCGAGCTTGCGGTAACCGCCGGGGAATGGCTGCTCGCCCGATTGAGCCGCATTATTGGGGTCCCAGGCCAGGCCCACGTTGTCGTCCTTGACCCGCTTGAAGAGCTCCGCCGATTCGGCCGCGTTGGAGACGTGACCGCCGCCGATGTTCTCGACAGCCAGCAGGAAGCGGCCGGGCCGCGCGCGGCTGGCCGCTTCGCGCAGCAGTTCGTCGATCCGCGCGTAGCTCTTTGCGGACGGCTTCTCACCCTGATCCAGCATGAAGGTGAAGATCCGGATTTTGCGCGTTCCGAAGATGGTGGCCCGCTCCATGGCGGCGTCGAGCAGCTTCCATTGCGCATCGAGCGTGCGCCGGCCTTCGGGGGTATCCGGAGGAAGCGGGATTTTGAAAAAGCCCGTGTCCAGAACGGAGACCTGGAGGCCCTGCTCGTCGAAAGCGGCCCGCGCCTGGCGCACTTTCTCCACGGGCTGGTCGGTGTTGTACGGACCCCAGATGTTGCGCACCTCGGCCCATTTCAGACCGTAGCGCCGCAGGAAGCGGGCGGCGGCCAGCGGGTCATCGTCGATCTCGTCGGTGGTGACGCCGAGCTTGAAAGCGGAAAGCGGCAGGGCCAGCAGGCGGCCGGCCAAGGGACCGAGCGCGGCGGCGGCGAATTGGCGGCGGGAAAGGAGGGTCACCATAGGATTATAGCGGCGGGGCGGGCTCGGTTTACAGCCGGTCTTCCGGGGCGGGTTCGGCTGCGGGGACCTTGTCGAGCGCGGCAAAGAAATCTTCGCGGCTGGCGTGCCCGGCCATCCGCTCCACGCGGGCCCAGCCGGAGAGTTGCTCGGCCAGCGCCGCGGCGGCTATCCGTTCCACGGAAACCTGCTGCCGCGCCGCCAGTTCGGCCATCTGCCGATACACGGCGTCCGGAACTGTCACGCTGAGAGTCATAGCGCTTCTCCTATTATCAAAAGGAATTCGACGACTACCTGGTACATCGTTCAGTACCAGCATTTACCTCATCGCCTGCAAGCGCGCGATGCGGTCCGCCGTCGATGGGTGCGTCGAGAACAGGCGCATCATGCTGCTGCCGGAGAACGGCTTGATGATGAACATGTGAGCGGTGGAAGGCGAAGCATCCATGGGGATGCTCTTGGACCAGCTTTCGAGCTCCTTCAAGCCGTTGATCAGCGGGTAGGGGGAGCCCACATACTTGGCGGAAGCGGCGTCGGCGTCGTATTCCCGGGAGCGCGAGATGGCCATCTGGATGAGCATGGCGGCAAAGGGGGCCAGGATCATCATGGCGATGGCGGCGATGGCCCCGCCACCGCTGTCTTCGTCGTCGCGGCTGGAAGGGGTGAACCAGAAGGCCATGCGCGCCAAAAAAGTGATGGCCGCGGCGAGGGTGGCGGCCACGGAGCTGATCAGGATATCGCGGTGCAGCACGTGGCCCAGCTCATGCGCGGCCACGCCTTCGAGCTCGTTGTCGTTCATCCGCCGCAGGATTCCGGAGGTGAAAGCCAGCGAGGCATGCGAGGGGTTGCGGCCGGTGGCGAACGCGTTGGGCGAATCCTCGGGAAGAACATATAGCTTGGGCATGGGGAGGCCCATGCGCCGGCACAGGCCGTGAACGATGGGTTCCACCCGGTGGTAGACGTCGGGGTTCTCGGTGGGGGATAGCGGCTGGGCGGAATACGTGGCCAGCGCGATCTTATCCGAAAAGAAGTAGCTCCCAAAGTTCATGATCCCGGCGATGGCCAGCCCGATGAAGAGACCCTGGCGTCCTCCGATGGCCTGCCCGCCTATGAGCAGAACCGCGCTCAGGAGTCCCAGTAACATAGCGGTTTTGAAAGTATTCATAGCGTCAATATGTCCACTTTGGGCAGCCGCTCCCTGACGGTCGCGGCTCGCCAGGCATTAACGAGCCGCGACCGTCAGGGAGCGGTCTTAAACACTCACCCGCGCGAGCTTGGCGAAATCCAACTCGCCCGCGCCTTCTTTGCCGTCCACCACCACTGTATCGCCCTCCGCGAAATCGCCGGCGATCAGCTTCAGGGCCAAGGGGTCCTGAACCAGCCGCTGGATGGCGCGCTTCATGGGCCGCGCCCCGTAGTTCGGATCGTAGCCCTCGGAGATGATCCGCTCCTTGGCGGCCGGCGTAACTTCGAGCGCGATCCCGCGATCTTCAAGCAGCTTGGCGACGTTGCTCAACTGGATATCGACGATCCTGGCCAGGTCTTCGCGGGTCAAAGCGTTAAATACGATGATATCGTCAACGCGGTTCAAAAACTCCGGCCGGAAGGCGCCGCGCAGGGCGTCGAGCAGCCGCTTGCGGGTGTCTTCGGTCCGCTTGTCGCGGGCGTGGACGGAAAAACCGATGGTGTTTTTCTCGATCATGGCGGCGCCCACGTTGGAGGTCATCACGATCACCGTGTTGCGGAAACTGACCGTGCGGCCCTGGCCGTCGGTGAGCCGTCCGTCTTCGAGAATCTGGAGCAGCATGTTGAAGACGTCCGGGTGGGCCTTTTCGATTTCATCGAACAGCACCACCGAATAGGGACGCCGGCGGACCTGTTCGGTGAGCTGGCCGCCCTCTTCGTAGCCCACATAGCCGGGAGGCGAGCCGATCATGCGAGCTACCGCGTGCTTCTCCATGTATTCGGACATATCCACGCGAATCATGGCCTTATCGTCGTCGAACAGGAAGTGCGCCAGGGCGCGCACCAGCTCGGTTTTGCCGACGCCGGTTGGTCCCAGGAAGAAGAAGCTGCCGATGGGCCGGTTGGGATCGCTCAGGCCGGCGCGGTTTCGCAGGATGGCGTTGGAGACCAGGCGCACGGCTTCATCCTGGCCCACCAGCCGGTCCTTCAGCCTCTCGGGCATGTTGACCAGCTTCTGGACTTCGCCCTCCATCATGCGGGCGAGGGGGATGCCGGTCCACTTGGACACGATGCGGGCGATGTCGTCCTCGCCGACCTCCTCTTTGAGCAGGGCGTCGCCCTTGACGGCCTCGAGTTCCTGCTCGGCCGCCTGAATGTCCTTCTCGATCTGGGAAAGGCGGCCGTAGCGAAGCTGCGCGGCCTTTTCCCAATCACCGGCGCGGCTGGCCTGCTCCTCTTCCTGGCGCAGGGTATCCTGCTCTTCCTTGAGATGGCGCACGCGCTGGATGGCGCCCTTCTCGCGGTTCCAGCGCTCCTTGAGCGTGGCGACCTCGCCGCGCAGACGCTCGAGCTCGCTTTCGAGGATGCGCAGCCGGTCGCGCGAGCCGGGGTTGCTTTCCTTGGTGAGGGCCTGGCGCTCGATCTCAAGATGCGAAATGCGCCGGTCCAGATCGTCGATTTCGATGGGCATGGAGCCGATTTGCAGGCGCAACGCGGCCCCCGCCTCGTCGATCAGGTCGATGGCTTTGTCCGGCAGGAACCGATCGGCGATGTAGCGGTGGGAGAGTACCGCGGCGGCGATGATGGCGGCGTCCTTGATGCGCACCCCGTGGTGGATTTCGAATTTCTCCTTGAGGCCGCGCAGGATGGCGATGGTGTCGTCGACGGTTGGCTCGCCCACCAGCACGGTCTGGAAACGGCGGGCCAGGGCGGCGTCCTTTTCCACGTACCTTTTGTATTCCCGGAGGGTGGTGGCGCCGATGCAGCGCAGCTCGCCGCGCGCCAGCGCCGGCTTCAACAGGTTGGCGGCGTCAATGGCGCCCTCGGCCGATCCGGCCCCCACCAGGGTGTGCAGCTCATCGATGAAGCAGATGATTTCGCCGTTGGAATCCACGATCTCTTTCACCACCGCCTTGAGACGGTCTTCGAACTCGCCGCGGAACTTGGTCCCGGCGATCATGGAGCCGAGATCGAGGGCCGCCAGACGCTTGCCCTGGAGCTGGTCCGGAACGTCGCCGCGCACAATGCGCTGGGCGAGGCCTTCGACGATGGCTGTTTTGCCGACGCCGGGCTCACCGATCAGGACCGGATTGTTCTTGGTGCGGCGGCTGAGCACCTGCATGACGCGCCGAATCTCTTCGTCGCGGCCGATCACCGGATCGAGCTTACCCTTGCGCGCGGACTCCGTCAGGTCGTGGGCGTAGCGCTCCAGGGCCTGATACTTGGATTCGGGGTTGGCGTCCGTTATGCGCTGGCTGCCGCGGACCGACACCAGGGCCTTCAGGATGGCGTCGTGGGTGGCGCCGGCGTGTTCGAGCAACTGAGCGGCCGGGTCCCCGCGCTGTTGGGCGAGCGAAAGCAGCAGGTGTTCGGTGGAGACGAACTCGTCCTTGAAGCGCCCGGCTTCGTCGAAGGCGCGCTCGAGGACTTGGTTTAACGGCGGCGCAAGGTACATGCCCGGCTGCACGCCGGCGACCTTGGGCAGGGTGGCGGCCATCCTGCGGGCTTCCGACAGAACGGCCTCGGGATGGGCGCCGCACTTTTCCAGCACGGGCCGGACGATGCCTTCCTTCTCTTCCGCCAGGGCTATCAGCAGATGCAAGGGGAACATCGTCTGGCTTTCCAACTTCTCCGCAATGCTCTGGGTTTGTTGTACGGCTTCCTGCGCCTTTTGAGTCAGTCTGTCCAATCGGAACATGGTTCCCCCAATAAACAATCGGGGCAGGCCGGCGGCCACTGCGGTCCGGCCATTCCGGGCCGGCGCCGGGAAATCACCCGACGCACCTCGCGTGGCGCCTGCCTACCCCCGAAACCTGGGGCCGAGACGATCGGGCCCCTAACCCATTAGATGCCTTATTAAGCGACTTGGACTTTCACCTGTCGCGGCTTGGCGGCTTCCTTCTTGGCAAGGGTGACCGTGAGCACGCCGTTCTTGTAGGCCGCGGAGACGTTTTCGGTGTCAAAGGCATTGGGCACCGCGAAGCTGCGCACGAAGGCGCCGTAGCTGCGCTCGATGCGGTGGAAGCCGTTGCCAGGGTCCTGTTTTTCGAACTTGCGCTCGCCGGCGATGGTGAGGGTCTGGTTTTCCACGCGGACATCGATGTCTTTCATATCGACATCCGGCACATCGGCCTTTAACACAAGCTCGTTCTCGGTCTCGTAGATGTCCACCGGGGGCGCCCACGGACGATTGGTCTGGGGCTCGGTAAGCATGCGGTTGAAGGCATCTTCGAAGACGCGGATACTGGCCAACGGGTCGAAATGAGTGAGAGACATGGTTTTTCAAAGCTCCTATACAGTGAATTTGGGGAGGCCAGGTCTGCCGACCTCATCCACTCACAATAATAAAATATGAGCGTAATAATGTCAAGAAAAATTTAGCGTTAGCGTGATAATGTTCACCACGACGGCTGGCCGGGGGCGCCGAAGTGTACCTCCTCTGAAATCGGACGCTCCGCTCCCAGGCCGGAATGTGGCACACTGAGAGCAGGCGGGGCGGATGAAGACCTACAACTTCAGGATCGTGGTGGAGCCGGACGGGGATCGCTGGCACGCATACTGCCCGGCTCTGGTTGGGCAGGGCGGAGCCACCTGGGGCCACACCCAACAGGAAGCTGTCAAGAATATCCACGACGTGGTCCAGATGGTTGTGGAAAGCCTGATGGAACATGGCGAGGCGCTGCCGACCGAACCCGCCGATCAGGTGCGAATTTCCAGCGAGCCCCAGGTTGCGATAGTTGTCTGAGCCATGGCGGTCGACTTCTCGCGCTTGCGCAGCCTGACGGCTCGTGAGCTCATCTCGGCCCTGGCGCGAGACGGTTTTGTTTTGGACCGCCAGGCCGGCGCGCATCAACTCTACCTCCACACCGACGGGCGGCGGGTCACAGTCTCATTTCACCGATCCGGGGAGACATTCGAGATCAAGACTTTGCGGACGATGATCGAGGCCCAGGCGCACTGGACGGCTAAAGACCTCAAGCGGCTGAAGTTGATCGGATAATATCGATTCGCCTTAGGTCGCTTTGCCTGCGGCTATACTGGGAGCAACGGTGTCTACCAGGCTGCTGGTCGCGTGCGCGCTAGGCTGGCTCTTGGCGCCGGGCGCCTCGGCGCTCGATCCTCGCAAGAGTCTGACGCAATATTCGCGGACCACGTGGACGCAGGAACAGGGGCTTCCACAGGACACCATTCGCGCCATCGCGCAGACCGCCGACGGCTATTTGTGGCTGGGCACAGACGAGGGTCTGGCGCGCTTCGACGGCTACGAATTCCTGACCTTCGACAAGGCGCGGGCCGACCTGCCTTCAAACTCGATTACCGCGCTGGCGGCCGAGCGCGGCGGAGCGCTGTGGATCGGGACGGCCAGCGGTCTGACG
>JBEKPK010000210.1:0-9726 GCA_049520795.1 Bryobacteraceae bacterium | reverse complement strand
GCTGATTTTCCGCGTACCGTTCCGCGGCAGTTTTGTGGTGCTGTTCTTCAGCGCCACGCTGTTTCTACTGACCAGCCTGGGAGCGGGCCTGTTCCTTTCCACCATCTCGCGCACCCAACAGCAGGCCAACATGGCGTCCTTCTTCTTCTCCAGCCCGGCCTTCATGCTGAGCGGGTTCAATTTTCCCATCCGCAACATGCCGAAAGTGGTGCAGTACCTGACCTATCTCAACCCGCTGCGCTATTTCATGGAAATCGTGCGCGGCGTGTTCCTCAAAGGCACGGGCGTGGCGATCCTGTGGCCGCAGATGCTGGCCCTGTTCGTTTACGGCACGTTGATACTGGGGATGAGCGCGGCCCGTTTCCATAAGAGCCTGGATTAGGGCGATGCCGTTCCGTGGCGCAGGCTCTCAGCCTGCCGACTCGAGACTCGTGTCGAGTCTGGCGCTCGGCCCGCCACCGAGCGTCGAGACGAGTCTCGACGCGGCAGCCTGAGAGGCTGCGCCACGATGGCAGTTCCTACGCGAACAGCGCTGAGCGTGGTTCAAGATGGCAATTCCGGGTTATGCTAACGGCTTACGGCGGCGATGACGACAGCGGAACACAGCATCGAACTGGCGGTGATTATCCCGACGCTGAATGAACGCGCGAATATTCGACCGCTGCTGGAGCTGCTGGACCGGGCGCTGGGGTCGATCCGCTGGGAAGCGATCTTCGTGGACGACGATTCCTCCGATGGCACGGCGGACGCGGTGTGGACGGCGGCGCTGGAGCGCCCGAATGTGCGCTGCCTGCGCCGCATCGGCCGCCACGGATTGGCGAGCGCGTGCATGGAAGGCATGCTGGCCTCCGGCGCCCCTTTTCTGGCGGTGATGGATGGCGACTTGCAGCACGACGAGACGCTGCTGCCCCGCATGCTCGGGTTGCTACAGGCCGGCGACCTGGACATCGTCATTGCCAGCCGATTCGCCGCCGGGAGCAGGATGGTGGATTTCTCCAGCCGGCGCGAGCGCCTGAGCCGCATCGGCAATTGGATGTCGCGCCAGGTGTGCCGGGCCAACCTCTCCGACCCGCTGAGCGGCTTCTTCATGCTGCGCCGCGCGCTTTTGAACGAGGTGGCGTATTCGGTCGCGGGCCTGGGCTTCAAGATTCTGGTGGACATCTTCGCCAGCGCGCGCCGTCCGCTGCGTTTCGCCGAAATCCCGAGCGTGTTCCGGGCCAGACAACATGGCGACAGCAAGCTCGATTCCGCGGTGGTCGCCGAGTTCGGGCTGCTGCTGTGCGACAAGACGCTGGGCCGCTGGGTTCCGGCGCGTTTCCTGGCTTTCCTGATGGTGGGCGTGGGCGGCATGTTCATTCACATGGGGGCGCTGGGCATCGCCTCGTGGGCGCTGCGGCTGCCGTTTCTCACCGGCCAGGCGCTGGCCACGGTGGTGGCGATTCTCTGGAATTACTATCTCAACAACGAGTTCACCTACCGCGACAAGCGGCGCAGGGGACGCGCTTTCTGGCTGGGGTTGACGGTCTTCTGCGCCGCTTGCGCATTCGGGGCGGCGATCAATTACGAGCTAGCCAAGGTGTTGTTCGAATCGGGCATTGCCTGGCTGCCGGCGGGGGCGGCGGGAGCGTTCGTGGGCGGCATCTGGAACTACAACATGACGTCATTCTTCGTGTGGAGCAACCCCAGGCCGAAGCGGGCTTGAGGACGCTGGAACGGGTTCGAGCGGGACGATCCGGGTAATACAATAGGTGTGCGGCGGGCTGGGCGCGCACCCTGCATGCGCACCGGCGTCCCGCGACGGATTCTCGTCACGGAAACTGCGGATGGCTGCCGGCTCAGGCCCGCCAGCGGCCGGTTCGCCCGCTCGCGAACCTTCGGATCGGACTTTCGGGTCGAAAAAGTTGAAGAGATGACCTGGATTGTGTTGTTCTCGGCCGGGGTGGCGCTGCCGTTCTACACGCTTTTCGTATATCCGGCCTTGCTCGGCGTCTGGTCCCGGTGGCGCGCCCGGCCGGTTTGTTCGAAGCCTCAAAGGAAGACGGTCTCGGTAATCATCCCAGTCCGCAACGGAGAGCGGTTTCTGGCCGACAAGCTGCGCTCCGTACTGAATCTCGAATACCCCAAGGACCTGCGGGAGGTGTTGGTGGTTTCCGACGGCTCGACGGACGCCACCGATGCTATCGCGCAACGCTTCTCGGGCGAGGGGGTTCAGCTTCTTCGCGTTCCGTGGGGAGGCAAACCGGCGGCCCTGAACGCCGGCATCGAGAAGGCCAGTGGGGAGATCCTGCTCCTGACCGACGTGCGGCAGATGCTGGCGGGCGACAGCCTGCAGTTCCTGGTGGACTGTTTCGCGGATCCCTCGGTGGGGGCCGTCAGCGGCAAGCTGCTCATCCGCCAAGGCACGGCCCAGGAAGAGGAAGCCGTGGGGTTCTACTGGCGGTATGAGACCTGGATTCGCGAGCGGCTGAGCCGCATCGATTCGATTTTCGGCGCGGTGGGTCCTTTCTACGCTCTGCGCCGCGAAATGGCCACCCGAATTCCGGAAGATATCCTGTTGGACGACATGTACCTGCCGTTGGCCGCTTTCTTCGCCGGCCGCCGCTTGATCGTGGAGCCGCGCGCGGTGGCGTGGGACGTTCCGCTGCCGCTCAAGACGGAGTTCCGCCGGAAGGTCCGCACCATCGCCGGCAATTACCAGCTCCTGGCCGCGCGTCCGGCGCTGCTCGGATGGCGCAACCGGATGTGGTTTCACTTTATGTCCTACAAGGTCGCCCGTCTGCTGATGCCGTATGCCCTGCTGCTGGCGGCCGGCGCGAGCTTCTTCCTGCCGCGGCCCTGGAATTGGCTCGCGCTGGCGTCCCAGGCCGGCTTCTATGGTCTGGCGGCGATCGAGCCGCTGGTTCCGGAAAAGGCCCCGCTGAAACGGGTCTGCTCTCTCATTCGCACGTTCGTGACGCTGCTGGCGGCGACGCTGTGCGCCGTGCAAGTCTTTTTCGTTCCGCCCAGGAAGTTGTGGAAAGTGACCAACCCGGAGTAGGACCGGGCGTGCAGGCCCCTACGACTCTTCCGGCGCGCCGCGCGCGGTGCGCAGCAGGATGGCTTCAAACTCCTCGGCCGCCTTCTTCCAGGAAAAACTCTCTTCCACCAGGGAGCGCGCCGCGGCGCCCAAGCGCCGCCTTAAGCCCTCGTCCTTCAGCACCCGGACCACCTGGCGGGCAAATTCGGCGGGCGAATCGGCCAAGAGGATGTTGCGCTCGTGCACGGCCGGAAGCCCTTCGGCGCCGATCGGCGTGGAAACGACGGCTTTGCCCGAAGCCATGGCTTCGAAAACTTTCAACCGCGTGCCGCTGCCGCCGCGCATGGGGACCACGTACACCGGGCATGGCCGCAGATACTCGCGCACATCCTCCACGCGCCCGGTGACGTGAAACGCCGGGTCGGCCTCGGCGCGCCTCCGCAGAGAAGCCGGCGGGCTCTTGCCCACTATCCAGCTTTCGATCCCCGGAACCTGCTCGCGGATTATGGGCAGAATCTCGTCGAAATACCATTCCGCCGCGTCGCGGTTGGGAGGCCAGTTATACGATCCGGTAAACACGACGCGATCGGGCAGCTCGGCTTCGGGCGTGGGATGGAAATAATCGAGGTCCACGCCGGTGGAAACCACGGCTATCCGGCCGGGCGGCGCGTATTGGGCGAAGAATTCCTTGTTCCGCTCCGAGACCGTCACCACGCGATCCGCCAGCCGCGCGTATTTGATCTCCGCCTCCCGCATGGTGCGGAATTCCCGGCGGCTCCCCGTCCGCTCCACCCAACTGCGCGCCACCTTGGCCTGGCGCTCCCAGATCTCCGACTCTACGTTGTGCGTGAACAAGACGATTTTCGTTCCCGAGTTCCAATCCAGCAGCCCGGCCGGGAACATGAAATCGCACACCACCACGTCGAATCCCCGCCGCAGCACGTCCGCCAGCTTCCGGCGAAGCGCTTTGGTGTAATACTTCGCCATGGAGTGCGGCAGCCCGGTAAAAAAGGTGGATGCGTAGAGCAGGAAATCGGCCGCGCTACGCGACGGCGGCAGGCGCTGCGGCGTCAGCACGAGGTCGGAAAACATGTTCCTCAGTTGCGGATGGAGATCGACGGATTGCTCGGGGTAGAACGTGAACATGGTGACATCGTGGCGCTCGGCCAGCGCTTTGACCATCTGGAAACTGCGAATTCGGCCCCCAAAATCGAGCGGCACAAGCCCACCGGCCTTGATCCAGCAGATCTTCATTCGAACGCGCGGTTGCTCGGTCATGGTTGCGCCGGCGACGCCGCCGAGCCTTCCCAGACGCCGGCCCGCCTGCCGGTAAGAAACAGATCGCCCCACACCTGCAAGTTCAAGAGGCGCCAGATGCGATCGGTGGCATCGATCGACCCGCGCTGGTGGCTCTCCAGCAGCTTCTCGATCACCGGCAAATCGAGGTACGCGGCGATGAAGCCGTTGCGGTCGAGCAGGTCCGCCAGCATGGCCTTGGCCCGGCCGTCTCGCAGCCATTGGCGGATAGGGGTGGGGAATCCCATCTTCTTGCGGTAGAGGATGTCCGGCGAGACGAGATCCGCGGCGGCCTTCTTGACGATGTACTTCCCCACGCCGTTGCGGATTTTCAAGTTCCCAGGGACGCGGGCGGCGAACTCCACGAAGGGGTGATCGAGAAACGGCACACGGCTTTCAATCGAGCAGGCCATGCTCATGCGGTCCTGTTTCATGAGCAGCTCCACCATATAGGTTTTCTGATCGGCATAGAGGAGCCGGTCAATCGGCGAAGTGTCTCCGCGCGCGTCCCATGCATCCATGAAGCCGGCGTAAGGGGAAGCGCCGCCGCGCGGCAGAAGCGAGGCCTGTTCGTCGGCGGAGAAAGCGGCGTAGAAATTGTCCAGGTAGAGCGATTCGATCCGCTCGCCGCGGCCCAGGAATGTGTGTCCCAGTTTGCGCCGCAGGTCGCCGGAGAGCAGGGGCGAATCGGCGATCGCTCCCCGCATGCCCCGCCGCAGAAATCCGGGCAGCAGCTTGTATGCGCGCAGGCAGCGTTGGTTCAGCAGTTGGAACCGGTACCGGCCGTATCCGCCGAACAACTCGTCGCTGCCCTCGCCGGTGAGCACCACCTTTACCCGCTCGGACGCCAGTTTGGATACGAAGTAGAGCGAGATGCTCGAGGGCCAGGTGATGGGCTTATCTTCGTGCCAGATCAGCCGCGGCAGGGCGCCAAAGAACTCGTCCATGCCGACGGTCACCTCGTGGTGGTTCGTCCCCAGGCTCCGCGCCACCTGCCGCGCATAGCCCAACTCGCTGTAGGCGGCCTCCCGGTAGCCCACGGCGAAAGTTTCGACCGGCCCCGGGACCATCCGCTTCATCAAAGCCGCAATGGCGCTGGAATCAACGCCGCCGCTCAAGAACATTCCCAGCGGAACGTCGCTCATCAAGCGCGTCTCGACGGCTTGTTCGAGACGCTGCCGGCACTCGAGAATCCAGGCTGTCTCGTCGCGCTCCCGCGGCTGTCCCGGTTGCGGAATTTCCCAGTAACGCTCGATGGCGGGGGCTGCGCCGGGAATGCCCATCCGCAGCGTCAGGCGATGGCCGGGCATAAGCTGGCGGATCCCCGAGAACAGCGTCTCCTCGCCGCTCAAGTAGCCGAACGCCAGGTACTCCGGCAGCATGTCCTCTCGAAGCCGCGGGGAGATGGCGGGGTGCTCGAAGAGGGCCTTTATTTCGGAGGCGAAAGCGAACAGCCGACCATCCCAGTAGTAATAGAATGGCTTCTTGCCCAGACGGTCGCGGGCGCAGAAGAGGGTCTTCCGCCGGCGGTCCCAAATCGCCAGCGAGAACATGCCGCGAAGCCGGTTGACGCACTCCGGTCCGTATTCCTCGTAGGCGTGAACGATGGTCTCGGTGTCGCTGCGGGTGGCGTAGCGGTGACCCGCCCGCTCCAGATCGGGCCGCAGGTCCGCGTGGTTGAAGATCTCGCCGTTGAAAACTATCCAGGCGTCGCGATCCTCATTGGCGAGCGGCTGGTGACCGAGCGCCAGATCGACGATGCTGAGGCGGCGGTGACCCAGCGATACCCATTCGTCGCGGTAGAACCCGCTGTCGTCGGGCCCGCGGTGGCGGATCGTGTCCGTCATCCCTTCGATTATTGTCGCGGGCCTTTCTTCGGGCTCAATGGTGGCGAAACCGGCTATGCCGCACATCGGTTCTGGTGGTCCGGAATTGTCGGGAGGATTCCCGTTTCAATGTAACATGCGCCCGGGTTTGGAGCTTGTTATGCAATAACCGGGCCAACCGCTCCTTAACGGTCGCGGCTCGTCAGGGTCGCGGCTCGTCGACTGTTAGTGAGCCGCGACCGTCAGAGAGCGGTTGGCGCAGATGTCTCGACAGTCCCTACGTCCAGGACCAGCCTTTGCGGAACGTGGGCTTCAGATACTCATTGGCTTGCTTGCTGTTAGTGAACTGCATCTTAGCGGCGTCCCAATCCAGCCGGCCATCCACGCGAAGGGCGATGCAGGCCATGTCGATCCATTCGGTGAAGGGGCCGGCTTCGTCGAAGTTGGATGCGGCGGGATCTCCTCCCTTGCAGGAGCGGACAAAGTCGGTGTAAGTCTCCGGGTGGCGGACCAACAACGGCGCCGGAGGCACGTAGTCCTCCATTTTGGAGGCCGGGAGCAGGCGCGGGCTGCCGCCGTATTCGCCGGTGGTCATGAAGCCCTTCTCGCCGATGTACAGGACTCCGCTGTTGGCCGGACTATTGTAAGGGGCGGTGCGCTGGGAAAGCGCCTGGTTGTAAGGGTCCGCGCCGGCGGCCATGTTGACGCCGGCCGGAGCGCCGGCGGCCCCGCGGCCCGCGCCGGGGGCGCCTCTGCCAGCCGCGCCCGCGCCCACCGCTCCTCTGCCACCACCCGCGGCGCCTCTTCCGGCTCCGCCCGCGGCGCCTCTTCCCGCGCCGCCGGCGGCGCCTCTGCCGGCCGCGGGGGCGCCGCCGCGCGCGTCGCCGAGCCTTTCGTCCTTCGGCAGACCCGCCGGCCAGTATTCCTGCGGCATCCCGTCGCGAATGCCATCGTGCCAATAGAGCGTGAGCGCCGGGAAAGAGGAGCCAAGAGCCGGGAAGTTGAACTTGATGGTGGATTTGGTGGGAAAGCTGAGCGGGTTCTTGCCTTCCTGCTTGATGCACTCGACGCTGGTGGGAGCGCGTTTGCTCAACAGCAGGGCCATGTTGGGCGCGCCCAGGACGTGGCAGGCCATATCGCCCAGGGCGCCGCATCCGAAATCGAACCAGCCGCGCCACTGGAACGGCACGTAGTCCACGCTGAACGGGCGCGTTTTGGCGATGCCGAGCCAGGTATCCCAATCGAGGGTGGCGGGAACCGGCTCACCCTTGGACATCTCGCCGACGCCCTGCTTCCAGATGGGCCGGTTGGTCCAGGCGTGGACTTCCTTGACGTCGCCGATGGCTCCCGACCAGATCATTTCGGAGCACACCCGCGGCCCTTCCTGGCAGTAACCCTGGTTGCCCATTTGGGTGCGGACATTGTACTTGTGGGCCGCCTCCTTCAACATGCGAGCTTCCCATACGCAGCGCGTCATGGGTTTCTGCACGTAGACGTGCTTGCGGCGCTCCATGCACCACATGGCCATTGTGCCGTGCATAAAATCGGGGACGGCTATGAGCACGGCGTCGATGTTATTGACCTCTTTGTCGAGCATCTTGCGGAAGTCGGGGTACTTGGGGACTTTTTCGTAGGTGCGGTAGACGGGGGCCGCGCGCGCGGTATCGGGGTCGCACAAGGCGACGATATTCTGGCCGGAACGCGCAAAAGCGCCGATGCCCACGCCCGCCTGGCCGCCGGCGCCGATGGAAGCGATATTCAATTTCTCGTTGGGCGACTTGTACCCCAGGCTTTTTAGCGAGGGCGCACTGCCGAACCCGGCCGCCGGAAGCGCGCCGGCTAACAGGCTGCCAAAGAAGAAGTGCCTTCTGGACAATTGCTCGTCAAACATGGCCAGATTATAGCCCGTTTCAGGTTTCAGTTCCGAGCCACGCCGGCTGGTCAATCGGACGCCAACGATTCTTGCGTCGACACCCGGATCGTCGGGCTGGCATATTACGGAAATGCAACAGGCTAGAATAAGAGCTTCGCCCGGAACCGCATGGCAGGCACGTCGAAGGAGAACATCGCAGCTCTGCACGAGGCCAGGGAACGGCTGCAAGCCGGCGGCGGCGCCGAGCGCGCCGCCAAACAGCACGGCGAGGGGAAGCTCACGGCGCGGGAGCGTCTTAAGGCCATGCTGGACAGGGACAGCTTCCAGGAGATCGGCCTGTTCGCGCAGCATCGCGCCACGCTCTTCGGCATGGCGGATAAGCCACTACCGGCAGATGGCGTAGTCACCGGCAGCGGAACCATTGACGGGCGCACGGTGCACGTGGCCAGCCAGGATTTCACGGTGGCCGGCGGCTCGGCGGGCGAAGTGCACGGCTACAAGATCGCCGATACCATGCGCTACGCCCTCAACACCGGCTCGCCGTTCGTGTTTATCAACGATTCCGGCGGAGCGCGGGTGCAGGAAGGCGTGGCGAGCCTTTCGGGCTACGCCCGCGTGTTCTACCACAACACGCTTCTTTCGGGCGTGGTGCCGCAGATTTCGCTGATCTGCGGGCCGTGCGCCGGCGGGGCCGCCTACAGCCCGGCGCTCACGGATTTCGTCATCCAGACGCGCTACGCCTACATGTTCATCACCGGTCCGGCGGTTATCCGGCAGGTGACCGGCGAGGTGATCACGGCCGAACAACTGGGCGGCGCGCGGGTGCAGGCCGCCGCCTCCGGAGTGGTACATTTCATTGCCGAGAACGATCTGGACGCCATCAAGATCTGCAAGCGCCTGCTCTCATTCCTTCCCTCGAACAACCTGGAAGACGCGCCGCGCGGCGAGGCCGACAGGCGCCAGATGCACGATTCCTCGCTGAACGAGGCGATTCCGGACGAGGCGAAGCTGCCTTACGACATGCGCGAGATTATCACGCGCATCGTGGACCGGGGCGATTTTCTGGAAGTCCACAAGGAGTTCGCCAGGAACCTGGTAGTCGGCTTCGGACGGCTGGTAGGGCGCACGGTGGGCATTATCGCCAACCAGCCGGCGGTGCTGGCGGGGGCCCTCGATATCAACGCGTCGGACAAGGGGGCGCGCTTCATTCGCTTCTGTAACTGCTTCAATATTCCCCTGATTACGCTGGTCGATGTGCCCGGCTTTCTTCCCGGCATCGACCAGGAACACAGCGGGATCATTCGCCACGGGGCCAAGCTGCTGTTCGCCTATTCGGCGGCCACCGTGCCCAAGATCACGGTGGTAATCCGCAAGGCCTACGGCGGCGGGTATATCGCGATGTGCTCGAAGGACCTGGGGGCGGACCGCGTGCTGGCGTGGCCCTCCGCCGAAATCGCGGTGATGGGGGCCGAAGGAGCGGCCGAGATCGTTTTCCGGCGCGAAATCGCCGCCGCGGAGGATCAGGACGCCAAACGGCGCGAGCTCATCGAGCAGTACCGCGACACTTTCTCCACGCCGTACGTATCGGCGGGCGCGCGCCTGGTGGACGATATCATCGAGCCCGCCGAGACGCGCGCGTGCCTCGCCGCGGTGCTCGAAACGCTGACCTCAAAGCGTGAGGTCCGCCCCTCCAAGAAACATGGGAACATCCCTCT
>JBEKPK010000209.1:0-9844 GCA_049520795.1 Bryobacteraceae bacterium | reverse complement strand
CTCCCCGGTCTCCAGGGCAGGCGGGCGCGGGTTCGGATCCCGCTTCGGCGGCAAGCCGAGCCGGCCCGTTCTGGCCCTCTAGGGCCGGGATAGTCGGGTTTCGAAGAGTAGTGGAGTAGGCAGACCGGACTACGGTCCGGGAGCCTATGCATCGAATCGGCGGGTAAGGGTTGCCATCCAGCGATTCCAATGCCCCCGAAGATGCCGCTCGATCCAGTGGCGGCCGGAAACGCACGGTGATAAGTCCGTGAAGCCCCGGCCGCCAGCAACGCTGAGCCCCAATTGTCCCTCTTCCACGCCCGAAGTGTCTCCCTGCCACCCCCCACGTCCAGCCCGGAACAAATCAAGCGCCCGAAGACTCAGAAATCGATCCTCCGCCACGCCGCGTCCCAGGTGTATTGCTTTTCCAGCAACAGCCTGCCGGCCATTCCCAGGCGCCGCCTCTCTTCAGGGCGCGCCAGCAGCCTGGAGACCGCCTCGGCGAACGCCGCGGCGGAGTCCGCCAGGAGGAGGTGTTCACCGTCGCGGGCGTCCAGGCCCTCGGCGCCGAGGGTGGTAGAGACCACCGCGGTGGCGGCGGCCCACGCCTCCAGGATCTTGAAGCGGGCGCCGCTGCCCGCCAGGAGCGGAACTACCGCGAGTTTGGCCCGCGCCAGCTCTCGAACGGCGTCCTCCACCGCTCCCAGCGTCTCGATTCGCGAATCGCCGGCCGTATACTTAGCCACGGCCGCGGGGTTCTTTCCCACTAGACGCCAAACCAGCGCCGGCCAGCGCTCGCGGAGCAGTGGCCACACCTCGCGCCGGAAAAAGCGCACCGCTCCAACGTTGGGATGGTACTCCATGTTGCCGGTGAAGACGATGACGTCTTCTTCCGCCCTGGGCGGCCGCGGAAAAGCTGGAATGGCGTTGGGATAGACCAGTGCGCGCGCCGAAGGCGCTATGCGGCGCACCGTGCCGGCATCGGCCTCCGAGACCGCCAGCACCCAGGTATAGCGCGGCAGCCACTCGCGTTCGAGATCGCGCGACGCCTCGTGAAAGCCGCGATGCGCGAAGGCCGCCGCGCCGCCCCCGGCATCCGCGCAGCGCGCGTGCAGAACCGATTCGATGTTGTGCAGGTCAAGCGCCGTGCTCTCACAGACTTTCGAGATGTTCTCCCAGTATGGCGCGCACCAGGAGTGCTCGACTATGCCGATTCCGTAGCGGCGTCCGGCGGTGGCCTCTTCGATCTGGCGGCCGAATCCGGCGAACCGGTCTACCAGCGCCGGGACGCCGCGCGCCAGGCGGCAGGCGTTGCGCCAGGCGCGCGCCGAAAGGCGGCGGCTGTGGCGCGGCAGATCGATCACGGTCACGCGGCGCGCCACATCGGCCAGGCGCACAGGCGGCAGAATCGATGGCGCCACTCCGGGCGCCTGTGCGGCGGGGTCCGGATCGCCGGGCTGGCGGAAGACGATGACATCCACCTCCCTCGTCCGCGCGAGGTAGTGCAGCAGCGAGGCGCTGCGCACGGCCCCGCCCCCGGCCAGGGGGTAGGGCGCCTCCGCGCTCAGAAACAACGCCGGCGATGCGCGCTCAATCGGCAAAGCGTTTTCGCGCCTCCTCGTACACCTGAAAGGTGAGGCGGGCGGTCCGCTCCCAGGAGAACTCCCGCGCGCGAGCCAGGGAACGGGCGCCGTGGGCGGCCCGCCATCCCGGCTCCTCGATGGCGCGGAGCATAACGCGCGCCATCTCCCCGGGCGTATCGGCGTAGGCCGCCGCACCGCCCGCGGTTTCCGCCACGGCGTGCGAGACTATAACGCCGGCGCCGCACTGCATGGCTTCCAAAACGGGCAAACCGAAGCCCTCGTAATGCGACGGGCAGACCAACGCCAGCGCGCCCGAGTAGAGCCCGGGCAGATCCTGGTCGGGAACCTCGCCGAGGTAGCGCAGGCCGGGCTCTTCGGGTACGGGGTTCCAATCCGCGCGCCGGCGGCCGGCTAGCAGCAGGTCGACCGCGTGATGGCGGCGCGTTTCGCGCCACGCCTCCACTAGCGCGGGCAGGTTCTTGCGCGGCTCGAGCGTGCCCACGAACAGGAAGTAGGGAGCGGCCGGCGCCGTCTTGGTGGGGCAGGCGGTTTCGCCTGCCCTGGGAGCCGCCGGCGCCGTCTCCACCGGACGAAACCAGGGGGCGGCGGCTTCCGGGACCGTTACCACCCGCTCCGGCCGCAGCCGGAACCGCTCGATGGCCTGCGCCCGCACGCGCTCGCTGGGGGTCACGATCATGGTCGCGATCCCCAGTTCCAGCAGCACCGGCGTGCGGCGCGCCACCCGTCCGGCCGAAGAATGCCAGCCAGCCTCCATCCACGGCGAAAGATCGTGGAGGGTCAGGACGCTGGGACGGCTGGGGAGGTAAGGAACCGCGAAATCGGGGCCGTGAACGACGTCCGCGCCCAGCCGGTCCATCTCGCGCGCGATGCCCCAAAGCCACCAGCGGCGGTCTATGGCGTTGCGCGGGCCGCCGCCGCGCTTGAGGTTGGGAGGCGCGGCCGAAGGCATCCGAAAGGGCTGGTCGGAAATGAGGAAGAACTCGTCGCCGGGGAAAGTACGTGCCAGGGCCAGGCTGAGCTCCGCGGTGTAGCGCGCCAGTCCGCCGCTCGTAAGCGCCAGGGACGCGGCTTCAATGGCGACGCGCATGGTGGCACGAAGGTGGGGCGGACCCCCTGGTCCGCAGCCGGCCCCCCGGCCGGCTTATACGTGGCAAGAGCGGGTCCAGGGGGACCCGCGCGGACCAGGGGGTCCGCCCCACCATCCATAGACCTTTACCCTTGCACCGCACGCTGGCCATAGTTCCGCTCGTAGTATTCGCGGTAGGCGCCGCTGCGGACCCTCGCCACCCAGGAGGCGTTGGCGCGGTACCAATCGATGGTCTGGGTCAGGCCCGTTTCGAAATCCATCAGGGGGCCCCATCCGGCGTCGCGCATCAGCTTTTCGCTCGACAACGCGTAGCGGCGGTCGTGGCCCGGGCGGTCGGTGACGAATTGGATCAACGATTTGGGTTTGCCGGTGGCCGCCAGGACCCGCCGCACAACCTCCATGTTGGGGAGCGAGCGGTTTCCGCCGATGTTATAGATCTCGCCGTCGCGGCCCTTCTCGAGCGCCGCGAGAATGCCCCGGCAGTGATCCTCCACGTACAGCCAGTCGCGCACCTGCATTCCGTCGCCATAGACCGGCAGGGGACGGTCTTCGAAAGCGTTGGCGATCATCAGCGGGATGAGTTTCTCGGGGAATTGATACGGGCCGTAGTTGTTGGAGGCGCGCGTAATCACCACGGGCAGGCCATAGGTAGTGAAATAGGAGCGCGCCAGCAGGTCCGACGCGGCTTTGGAAGCCGAGTACGGGCTGCTGGCATTGAGCGGGAAATCCTCGGTGGCTTCGAGCGGCGCCGCCAGGCTGCCGTACACCTCGTCGGTGGAAACGTGCAGGAAACGCCCGATTCCGCGCCGGCGCGCGGCCTCCAGCAGGGTGAACGATCCGCGGAAATTGGTATGAATCACGGGCTCCGGCGAGAGAATGCTGCGGTCCACGTGCGATTCGGCGGCGAAATGCACGATCGCGTCGGGCCGTTCTTCGGCCAAAGCGGCCTCCACCGCGCGCTCGTCGCAGATGTCGGCGTGCAGGAAGCGATAGCGGTCGCAATCCTCCACTTGAAGGAGGTTCTCGAGATTGCCCGCGTAGGTCAGCTTATCGAAATTGACCACCCGCCAATCGGTTTCCAAAATCGTCATGCGGACGAATGCGGATCCAATGAACCCCGCGCCGCCAGTGACAAGAAGTTTCATAGGTCTATTGGTGGGACAGGCCTACTAGCCTGCCTGGTTCTGCGCTGTGCAGGCCAGGAGGCCCGCTCCACGTCACTTATGCTGCGTTTCCCAGTCGTAGTTGATCGAGCCATCGTTGTAGGCGATGCGCCCTTCGTCGCCCGGATCGTAGAAGCGGTCGGTGAGGTAGACCAGCAGCGCTTCCTGGCCGCCGACTATCTTGTACCCGTGGGCCACCCCCGGCGGAATCAGAATCCGCCACGGCCGCAGGCGCCCCACGTAGAACGTATTGCGCCAGCCGAACGTGCGCGAGCCCGCGCGCAGGTCCGCCAGCGCCACCTGAAACATCCCGCTCGCGGGAACCCAGCAATCCGTCTGGCGCAGGTGGAAATGGAAAGCCTTGATGGTCCCCGGATAGCTCACCGCGGCGGAAATCTGGGTGCTTTCGGGCGGAAAGACCTCCGTGAGGCCTCGTCCCAGCCGCTGGACTTCGAGGAAGTACCCCCGGTCGTCCGGGTAAATCGGGAAGGGTTCCGCGCGAACGCCTTCGATCAGCTCCGGCGACCGGGGGTCGAGAATCACGCTTCCGAGGCCCTTGGCGCACTCGGGCACGGTGAGGTCGAGGCCTTCGAAAGAGGCCAGCGGCCTGCCGGCGGAAACCGCGTTGTCCGCCATCAGACCACCGCCTCCTTGGCCGCCTTCCGGGCGACGGATTGCGCCACCAGGTTGGTGGCGCGCAGCAGCGAGTCGAACGTGCCGGCGTCCGTCCACCAGCCTTCCAGGTAAGAAAAGGTCATGGAACCTTCCCGGATGTAGGCGTTGTTCACGTCCGTAATCTCGAGTTCGCCGCGATGAGATGGGACCAGCGTCTTGATCTTGTCGAATACCGTGGCATCGTACATATAAATGCCAGTGACCGCGTAGTCGGTCTTGGGATGGGCCGGCTTTTCCTCTATGCCGACTATCTTCCCCCCGGCGATCTCCGCCACCCCGAACCGCTCCGCGTCAGTCACCCGCTTGAGAAGGATGTGGGCTCCCGAGGGCTGTGCGCGGAACCGGTCCGCGGCCTCCCGGATGTTGCCCTCGATGATGTTGTCGCCCAGAATCACGCAGATCTTGTGGCCGTCGGCGAAGTGCTCGGCCAGGTTCAGAGCGTCGGCGATTCCGCCTTCGCCTTCCTGGTAGGTGTAGTTGATGTGCTTGAGGCCGAATTCCTTCCCGTTGGCCAGCAGCCTCAGAAAATCGCCCGAGTTACGGCCCCCGGTGACCACCAGGATATCCCGTATCCCCGCATCCACCAGCGCCTGAATGGGGTAGTAAATCATGGGGCGGTCGTAGATCGGCAGCAGGTGTTTATTGGTGATCTTGGTGAGAGGAAACAGCCTGCTCCCGGAGCCTCCCGCCAGCACGACGCCTTTCATAAATCACCAGTATAGCGGAGACGCCGGATGTGAAGGCAGCGGCCCGATCGGCTGGCCACGCTGGTCCGCGGTTGTCCCGGCAGTCTCAAAGAAGTTCGCGGAACCGCCGCGGCGTGAGGCCGGCATCCTGCACAATGCCGCCCATGGTGAGCGCGTCCACGGGGTCGTGTCGTGGGATTGTCAGGATCCGCCTGCCGTCGGTCATGACGATGTGCTTGCCCTGCCTGGCGACCTGGAACCCGGCCTTTTCGAGCGCCCTTACGGCCCGAAGGTGAGGGATCCCGGGTATTCTCGGCATGCCCTACGCCGGGACTTCCACTTCCCTCAGATTCTGGGGACCGGCCAGTTGTTTGGCGACTTCGAGGTATTCGGCGATCGCATCCTGAATGTTCGCCAGGGCTTCCTCTTCCGTGGCGCCTTGCGACCAGCACCCGGGCAGACCGGGGCAGGAGGCGCTGTACCCCCCCTCGGATGGAACCAAAGCAACCGGGTACTTCATGCTTCCAACTGTAGCATGACCGCTCACACCCATCGCCAGCCGCCCGGAAATGCAGATGTCGAAAAAGGCGCCACGGACCGGTTTTTTCGGTGTCCGGCCTGACACTGGAAGTAATAGGGTGTTGGCCCTTGCTACACTAGCTCCGGGCGCCACCAAAATGAACCCGACCCGCAGGGACTTCCTCTCCACCGCCGCCGCTCTCTTCTTCGACCCGCAGGCTCCGGCCGATCTCACGCTCAAGATCGGGACCGTCGATGTGGCCATCGCTCCCAAACGCACCATCCGCACCATCGGCTACAACGGTTCCTTCCCCGGCCCGGTTCTGCGCCTGGCCGAAGGCCGTACCATAACGGTGGATGTGGTCAATGACACTCCCTCGCCCGATCTGGTTCACTGGCACGGCCTCTTCACTCCCGTCGATGCCGATGGCTCGGTGGAAGAAGGCACTCCCATGGCGCCGGCCCACGGCCAGCGGCGTTATTCCTTCGCCCCGCGACCCTCCGGCACGCGCTGGTATCACTCGCACGTCCACGCCGGCCGCAATCTGCACGTCGCCACTTACTCCGGCCAATACGGCGTT
This sequence comes from Bryobacteraceae bacterium, assembly GCA_049520795.1. Taxonomy (GTDB): domain Bacteria; phylum Acidobacteriota; class Terriglobia; order Bryobacterales; family Bryobacteraceae; genus BOG-224. The sequence continues at coordinate 3,550 of JBEKPK010000209.1, read as the reverse complement.
CTGATCGTCGAACCCCGGCAGAACCCGGCCCGCTACGACCAGGAGATCCCGCTCATTCTTCACGGCTGGCAGCCTTTTCTATCCACTCACGGCGGCGGCGGCGAAGGCAATGAAGGCTCGCTCGAAGTTCACTACGGCGCCTTCACCGTCAATAGCCACGCCTTGGGCGGTGGCGAGCCGATACGCGTCCGCCAGGGCCAACGCGTGCTCTTCCGCATCGTCAACGCCAACGCCACCCTGATGCACCGCCTCGCGCTTCCCGGCCACAAATTCCTGGTGGTGGCGCTCGATGGCAATCCCGTGGCGAACCCAGCCGAGGTCAGCGTGCTGGAGATGGGCCCGGCCGAGCGCATCGATGCCATCGTCGAAATGAACCAGCCCGGCATCGCGATTCTGGGCGACGCCGACGACCAGGTTCGCAACCTCGGATTGGGCGTGGTGGTGGAATACGCCAACCGCACCGGCAACCCGCAATGGACCACTCCGCCCGACGAGAAGTGGGACTATACTCTCTTCGGCCGGAATGAAAACGCCCCCGAACCCGACCAGCGCATCCCCCTGGTCTTCAAACAAAAGTGGGTCGGCAATCGCGCCGTGGATCACTGGACCATCAACGGCAAGGAATACCCCAAGACCGACCCGATCCGGGTCCGCGCCAACGGCCGCTACCGGCTGATCTTCGATAACCAGAGCGACGACATGCACCCCGTGCATTTGCACCGGCACTCATTCGAGTTAGTGAACGTAGCCGGAAAACCGACTCGCGGAGTGATCAAAGACGTAGTGGACGTCATGGCCCGCTCGAAGGTGGAGGTGGATCTGGTGGCCGATAACCCCGGTCCGTCGCTGTTTCACTGTCACATGCAACTGCACATGGATTTCGGCTTCATGACCATGCTCGAATACGAGGGCGAGCCGGCGCCGCCGCCCATGTCTCACGGCCGAATGTAAGGCGAGAGAGGAGTCCTTCGCGCCCGACACAGTTGAAAAAGGCAGGCGGAACCGCCTGCCCCACCAACTCCGGCCACGGGTGGGGCAGGCGGTTTCGCCTGCCAACGCCTGGACGGCGGCGCCCTGCGCGGTGTAGGGGCCGGGCACGCCCGGCCCGAAGCGTTTCGGGACTCGCTTTGGCAGGCGAAATCCCTGCCTTTTTCGACCCCCCGCCCTACTTCGACGCCGAACTTATGACCTGCACCGGCCCCAGCAGGCCGGAGGGCAGCAACGGGGAGTTCTGTTGATAGAATTGCTGCGCCGTGTAAGTGTATTTCTTCACGGCGTCGGGCTGTTGGTCGCCAACCAGCCGGTTGACCCACAGGTTAGTCACTTTCACTACCACGGCGTTCGCGCCAGGCTTCATAGCGGTGGTCACATCCACGCGGAACGGCGCCTTCCAGACAATGCCCAGCGGCTTGCCGTTGACGGATACATCAGCCAGGTTCTTCACGTCTCCCAGGTCGAGCCACAGCCGCGCGCCCTTTTTGAACCAGCCGGCCTGCGCCTGGATGGTCTTCGTATAAGTCCCCGTCCCGGAGAAATACTTGACTCCGCTATCGGAGTTATCGCTCCAGGAAATCAACTTATCGAGCGTGATTTTCGCCGGCGCCCCGCGTTCCGGCTGAAAGGCTACCTCCCAGGGACCATCCACCGTGGCCATGGGCGTGTCCGTCCACACCGGCAGCGTGCGGGAGGGCGCGGCCGCCGGCTTGCGGAATACCACGAACACGGCTTCGTAAGGCTCCAGGCGCAGCGGCACGGTGGTACTGCCACCGGCGATGCGGTAGGATGCGGGCTCCATTTTGCCGGTGTCTGCATGCCACAACTCGGCGGCCTTGCCCTGCACCCGGAAGGTGGCGTCCACGCTCTCCGCGCGGTTGTTGCGGCTATCCACCCAGTAGACTTCGCCTTGCGGCAGCGTGCGGTGCACGAACAGCAGCCTGGCGTCCGCTTGCGGTTTCGTGTAATCGAAGTCCGGCGCCACTTTCATGTCCGCGAGGGCTTCGGCCGCCGTCTGGCCCGCGTAGACCAGGCCCTTGCCGCAGGCGCGCCGGCCCGTGCCCGAGCCCCACACCTGGTCGGCGATGGCGCGAAACTCCGCCTGATCGTCGCTCAGGCTGGGGCTGTCGGTGGGCTTGGCCCCAACTACCACGGCGCCGGCATTCGCCAGGTCGCGTATCTTCCTCAGAACCGGCAATGACATGTGCCCGGCATAGGAATCCAAAACCAGCGCGCGGTAACTCATGCCGCTGGGCGTGGTTATCCGCCCGCCTTCCACCGAGAGGCGGTGGATCAGCGCATCGGCGTTGACATAGTCGAAGTTATATCCCTCCGGTACGTCCGGCGACTTACTGGCGAACAAGGCGGTCAGGTTGGAGTCTTCGCCATAGAAATAGATGACGTCGGCGGCGAACTTACCCTGCTGGAGCATGAAAGAGCCGCGGGCCAGGTAAGTGGTCCAGGGTCTGGCCAACTCCGCCCAAGTCTCGTGCCGGGTGAACCACTGGCCGTATTGGCCCAGGCCGAGACCGGGAATCTTGTCCGATACAGGCTGATGCACCGAGGTATGAATCACGAAGCGGTTCAATCCGGCGGCCAGCTCCGCATCGGCGGTGGGCTTGAGCGTCTCGGGCGACCAGGACCAGGCCCCCGTGGCAGCGGTCATAGACTCGGCGGCAACCAGGTTCTGGCCATAAATGTGGGCCACCGAAGCGGATTCGCGCACATCGGCGTTGGCCCCGTACTGCACGTTGTTCACGCCCGGCGTCTGGGTCCACATGGCGCTCATGGGGACATCGGCGCCGCGCTTCACCTCCATGCCGTCGCCGATGAATGCGCGTCCGGATTCGTGCGATTCGCTGTAGCGGCCCATGCCGCGCTGGTGAAGGATAGTGGTGAGCTGATCGTAGTGGTTTTCGGCGGTCAGCTCGCCGATGGTCTTGCGGAAGTCCCAGAGGAACCGGTCGCTCGACTCGCCGCTCTCCACCACGCGGCCGGTGAGCGCCGGCAGCCAGGGACGCGGATCGTAGCCGCGGCGTTTGGTGAACTCGGCGATCATATCGTCGGTCCAGTTAGTGACCCCGGCCTCCCAGCTATCGGTGACCACGAAGCGCAGGCCGCGCTTGCCCATCAGTTCGCCGACCGTATCTTTGTACTGGCCCAGGTAGTTGTCGAAATACGCCTTGACGAAGCCCCGGTTGAGCTTGTCCACTTCGAGCCCGGTGGCTTCAGGCGAGGCCGGGGAGTTACGCGCGCCGGTGAGCGAATAGCCCAGGCGCAGCACTACCCATCGTCCCGCCGGCGGGGTCCAGTCGAGCGTCCCATCGGGCTTCATCCTGGCTGTCAGGTCGAGCACGTCGGCCTTGCGGACGGCATCCTGGGCAGGCGCCTGCGGAGTGGCGAAACCGTACAGGTCGGGCACGGCGGCGAAGGCCGCCTTCTCTTCGAACCGGTTCACACGCGCGCCGGTGTGCAAGACCAGCTCCGCAATCTGATACCCGGCCGGCGCGCCGCCGCGTCCGCCTGCCGGTGCTTGCGCGGCCGCGAAGGTGACGCG
>JBEKPK010000208.1:0-9870 GCA_049520795.1 Bryobacteraceae bacterium | reverse complement strand
TCTGACAAGCAAACAGGGCGCCGCGTTCACCACGGCTCTCTCGGCGGTCTTCTTCGTGGTCTCCGCGGTGTTCGTATACCTCAGCTTTTACGGGATGCGGATCGAAAGCGGGAAGAAGGACTAAGCGGCGCAGACACAAATCGGGCCCGCGCGATCGACGTCGCGCGGGCCTTTCTTATTGAAGAGGCGGGCTACGCCGCTTTGGGGGCTTCGTAGCCTGTCCGCTGGTTTGTGTAGCGCCCACGGTAGCCGGAAGAGCCCGAGGACAGCCAGAGATAAGGCGTTTAGTTTTAACTATTTGCATCGATTGTCGGGCATAAAGGACGTTATGTTGTAGTATCGTGTTTGTGATACTCTGGAAATGCCATGCCTGAAGCAGAAAAGCCGGTTGAAAGCCTTGGTCAGTTCATTGACCATGTAAGTACGCTCCGGCTATCATGGTGGAAACTCGCCAAGCACAAGGAGCTCTGGTTCCGCGGCGAAAGCATGGATTACGGAGAAACCATTCTTCGTCCTGAGCTTTATCGCCCGGAGCGCAAAGCGTCACTCAAACCCATCTGGAAGCTGCTGACAATAGAAAACGATCTATATGAAGAGTTCCAGCGCAACGCCGTTGAACGCGCCGATGAAAAAACATCCGAGGAAGATTGGGAGTGGGACTCATACTTTCTGATGCAGCAGCACAACGGCCCCACACGCTTGCTCGACTGGTCGGACGGTGCGCTGATGGCCTTGCACTTCGCGCTGCGTAACAAGGCAGACGATTCCCACGATGCCCGTGTCTATGTGCTGGAAGCTTACCGCTTGTCGGAACAACTCAAACAACTCCCTGACGTGAAGATCGTTGAGGAGGCTTGGAAAGCCTTCGTCGCCAAACACCCATCTCGGGGCTTGGACGAGGATGACTGGGAGGACGCATACCTACCCGCTGATGAGGAAGTCCTCGCAGAAATTAACGTACCACGTCCGCCCTTGGTCTTAGATTTTCCTCTCATCACTCGACGGATCGCGGCTCAACGCAGCCGATTTATCGTGTTCGGAACGGAGCCGAACTGGCTCGCAGAAGAATTCAAGAAGCCGGACTCCGCCATAAAGCTAATCACCATTGCCGCCGCATCGCGCCGACAAATCAGACAGGAGTTGAGAGATTGTGGGGTCACCGAATCTGTGATCTATCCCGATCTCGACGGTTTGGGGCGAGAAATGAGACAGCTTTGGGATGATCGGAGAGAGGCGGCGGAAGAAAATAGCTAGAGGGTCTTCAATGGCTAAGAGCAAAGAGACAATTAAACCGCCCACGGCGAGAGAACTAAAAGACGCCAGCAGGGAGCTCAGAAAAGGGCACCCGTCGGGCGGAAGGACTATGGCAGATGCATCTGTCGCGAAACGTGAAGGTGTTACCAAGCGGAAGCGGAAGCGGAATACCAAGCGGAGTAACAAGCGAGGGTAGTGAGAGCAGCGCTCAGGGGTCGTTTCGTCAACTCGCAAGCGCTCGGTGAAGTGTGGCCCGGTCGAAGTTCAGGAGCGCGGCCACGTCCTCGCGATGCTGGCCGTCGTCGATCAGCTCCCGGGCGCAGTTGGAGGCTGGGGCTTCCACTTTTTTCACGCGACATTTCCGCTCTTGCGCGGTTGGCAGGCGAAAGCATCTGCTACCGGAGTTCGTACATTTCCGAAGCCCGGAGGGCGAAAGACGCTAGCCCACGGCGTGAGCCGTGTGGAATGGCGCGTGAGAATGGGAGCCCCGGAACGGGGCGAAAGGCTGTTCTCAGCCCCAGAGGTCGCGCGTATCGTATGCGATGCCATGCTTCCTCAGGAATGACAGGAATTCCTCTTGGAACGACACTTGACGATGGTGCTCTTGTTGCGCCGCGATGTAGCCGGCCACATCAGCCGCTCGGGAGGCGCTCACGGTGAAGGCGGCGTATCCGGCCTGCCAACCGAAGCGCATGTGCTCTGGGAACTGTTCGTGTACCCAGCGCGACGAATTGGTCTTCACGACTCGTAGCAGGTCCGCTATCGATTCCTTGGCAGGCACGTACACAAGCAGGTGAACGTGATCCGCCGGACCATTAATTATCAGTGGAACACCCTTTCGTTCTCTCACGATGCCGGCCATGTAGGGGAACAGCCGGGTGGCCAGACCTGGTGACAGGTCCGAGACGCGATCCTTGGTGGAGAAGACGACGTGAACGAGCAGGGAAGTGAAACTGTGTGGCATAGACTTACGCCCCGTTCCGGGGCTGGGAGTCCGGCCGGCCTCTTTCCCACGGCTTGCGCCGTGGGCTAAGATGTTTCGCCCTCCGGACTGGGTAGTGGACGGCTCCAAATGGATGGTGGCCGAAAGGCGCGGAGGTCTCAGCAAAAATGTGGAAACTTCAGGGGCAGGCGCCTCCGCCCGGCCCCACAGGCCGCCGGCCGAAACGCCCACCTACACCGCTACCGCTTGCTTGCCGTCCCAGGCGTAGGTCTTGCCGTAGTGCACCGCCAGGACGCCCATCAGGGTCGGGAGGGTCGAGTAGAAGCCGGTATCGATATTTACCACGGGTTCCTGGCGGCTCTTCACGCAATCCAGGAAGTTGCGGACGTGGGCGTGGTCGGAGGGGCCGCCGACATAGGGGAAGCTCTTGCTGACGGGCTCGAAGGGCGGAGCGGTTGCGCCGCGCCCGCCGCGCCCGCCGCCTCCGCCGCCGGCCGGGCGGTAGCGATAGCCGGTGCGGTTCACCTGCAACCAGCCTTGCGTGCCCAGAAAGAAGTTGCCCTGCACGTCGAACTCGGGGCTTGTCCGCACGCAGTTGGTGTAGGTCATGACGAAGGTGGGGTACTTCCAGGTCACCGCCAGAGTGTCGGGCAACTGCTCCGGAAGCGGAGCGGGGACGCGGGCGTACTGCCCGGAGGCGCTGCACGTGAGCGGCTCCGTGACGTTCATGTACCAGTGCGACACGTCGGTGAGGTGAGTGCCCCAGTCGAGCATGGTGCCGCCGGAATAATCGTAGAAGGCGCGCCAACTGCGCTGGCGCATGGCGACGTAGGGGCGGCGCGGCGCGGAGCCCTGGAAGAGTTCCCAGTCGAGGCCAGCCGGCGGATCGGTGGGAGGGCCGGGATCGCGCGTGTAATTGCCCTGGTAGACGCACTCGACGTGGTAGACCTTGCCGATCATGCCGTCCTGCACGCGCTTGGCGTTCTCCTGGAAATGGTCCCAGGAACGCTGCTGCAGGCCCACCTGCACCACCCGCTTATACTGGCGGACGGCCGCGCGCATCTTCTGGCCCACCTCGATGCTGTTGGAGAGCGGCTTCTCGCAGTAGCAATCCTTGCCGGCTTCGCTGGCCGCGATCACCAGGGGACCGTGCCAGTGATCCGGGGTGGTCACCAGCAGCGCATCCACGTCCTTGCGGTCAAGCACCTGGCGGTAATCGTTGACCGCATCCGGCTTGGTATTGGTCTTGGCGCCGAGTTTGGCCGCCTGGTCGTCGCGCGTGGGCTTGAAAACGTCGCACACGGCCGCCAATTCCACGTCGGGAAAATCGGTGAACACGCCGCCCACATAGCTGCCGCGCGTGCCGGCGCCGATGATGGCGAAACGGATTCGGTCGTTGGCCCCGGCGGCCGAGCGGGACATGGCCGCCGTCATCGCCGAACCCATCAGAAAAGTACGCCTGTTTTGCATTGAGATACCGCGCTCCCGTCTCCGGCCACGGCCGGATACCAGACGTGTATCCCGTATCGCGGCCCGATGCAACCCGGCCGGCGGATCGGACCATGCGAGAAATCCGCGGGAATTCGTTATTTCCAACTATCAAGCACGGCGCGCCCCAGTTTTTCGATGGCGGCGGAGGCCGGTTTCACGGGGATGGAGCCCACAACGAGCAGGTTGATATTGTCGTAGTCTCCGCGGAAGATGCTCAAGCTTTCCACTCCGGACGTCTCGGTCAAGAGGGCATCTCTCCCCAGGCCCGCGATGTGCCCCTGCTGCACGTTCTTGGCATTCATGGCCGCCGTTCCTTCGTATTTGATCGGCCTGCGCCGAATGGCGATAGTGACCATGCCATCGGGGGTCTTGTAACTGCAGGTGGAGACAACTCCCGGCGTCTGCAGGCTGGGGTTCTTCACTCCATCCGCCAGCTTGACGCCGAGCGTCTGTTCGATATCGGCTTTAGGGACGAGCGCGCAGGCGTCGGCGCCCTGCCCCGGCAGCTTGGCCTGCCCAGCGGCGTCGGCGGCCGCAAACAGGAGAAGAGCGAATACGGTGAGATAGGCTGATTTTCGCATATAGAAATGCCACATGCCTCCCGGCGGCATATTCTAGCAGGAATCGGAAAAGCAAGTCCGCAAACGCTGCACTGTGCGGCATGGGCAAGCTTTAGCTTGCCCGGACTACGACCGGTCACTCTCACCCGCGAACCCTTACTTCTTGGCCGGCGGGGTCTTGGCGGGCTTGGCCGCTTTGGCGACTTTAGCCGCCTTCTTGCCGTGCTTCAGCGGATCGGCGGGCTGATAGTCGAGTTCCCTGGAAAGCACCTCCACCATGCTGGCCAGCACCTTTACGCGCGCCCAGTTCTTGTCGTTGCCTTCCACCAGGCGCCAGGGGGCGTGCTGGGTGCTGGTTTTGACCAGCATCTCCTCGACCGCCTCTTCGTAGAGCGGCCATTTCTGGCGGTTGCGCCAGTCTTCGTCGGTGAGTTTCCAGGACTTGTACTCGCTGCCCTGGCGCTCCTCGAAGCGGCGAAGCTGCTCTTCGCTCGAGACGTGAATCCAGAACTTGGCCATGATCGTGCCGAAGTCGCGCAACTGGCGCTCGAAGGAGTTGATCTCCTTGAAGGCGCGCTTCCACGCCTCTTCGGCCGCGAACCCCTCCACGCGCTCCACCAGCACGCGTCCGTACCAGGAACGGTCGAAGATGGCGATCTGGCCGCGCTCCGGAAGCCGACGCCAGAAGCGGTACAGATAGTGGCGGGTCTTGTCCTCGCCCTGGGGCGCGGCGATGGAGTAGACCACGTAGCCGCGGGGGTCGAGCTTCTCGGTGAAGCGCTTGATGGCGCCGCCCTTTCCGGCGGCGTCCCAGCCCTCGAAGACCAGCACCACCGGGCGCTTCTGCAAGTAGATCTGGTAACCCAGCTCGCGGAGCTGAATCTGGCGGCGCGTCAGCTCGCGCACGTAGGCGTCGCGGTCGAGCGCGCGCGTCAAATCGACGGTTTCGAGCATTAGAGCCTGCCTTTCCCGAGCGACTCCATGGCCGCCCGCAGTTGCGCGTCCTTGGCCGCCGAGCCGGGCGCCTCCACAGGGGCCGGGGCCCTCGCCCCCAGGCGCTTCTCCATGGCGGCGATGATGGTTTCGAAGACCTTCCGGCGCGCCCACCATTTCGAGGTGGCTTCGACGATGGTCCACGGCGCGAACTCCGTCTCGGTCAGTTCCAGCATCTCTTCGGCGGCGGCCAGGTACCCATCGTATTTCCTGTTCCGGGCCCAGTCGGCCTCGGTGACGCGCCAAGCCTCCATGGGATCCGCCTGGATGGCCTTGAAGCGTTCCTTCTGTTCCTTTTTGCCGATGTGGAAGAAGAATTTGACCATCACCACGCCGTCATCGGCCATCATGCGCTCGAACTCGACGATGTCTTTGAAAGCCTGGCGGCAGGCGTTCTCGGAGACCGTTTTATCGACGCGCTCGTCGAGCACGCGGACGTACCAACTGCGGTCGAACAGGACCATTTCTCCGCGGTCGGGAACCTTCAGCCAGAAGCGCCACAGCCAGGGCCGCTGCTGCTCATAAGTGCGCGGCGCGGTGATGGGGTAGAGCTTAAAGCCGCGTGGATCCAGGCGCTGCGTCAGGGCGGTTATGGCGGTGCCCTTGCCGGAGGCGTCCCAGCCTTCGAACACCACAATGCTGGGCACGCCGGCGTCCCAGCAGGCCTTTTCGAGATCGTACAGGCGCTGCTGGAGGCCGGGCACAACGCGCTTATAATCCTCGCGCGAGAGCTTCTTTTTGAGATTGATGTTTTCGAGCATGGCTCTGGGGCGATTGTAGCCCGTCCGGGCGGCCGATGTACACGGGAATTATCGTCGTTCCCGCGGGCGCGAAGAATGCCCGCAAGGATGCGGGCATGACAGGCTGGAAGCCAGCTCCACGGGCGCGGCCGCCTCTCGTTATACTGCTCTTGATATGACTCGCCTCCCGGTTTTCTTCGCGCGCGGCGCCGCCGGCCTTCTGGCTCTTCTCTCATGCGCCGGGTTCGTGCGCGCTCAGGAGACCCAGGTCCAGTACCTTTCGGGCAAGGGCCCCAAAGACGCCGCGCCGTGGGATTTCTTCGCCACCAACGGACGGCGCAGCGGGACGTGGACCACCATCGCGGTGCCCTCGAACTGGGAACAGCAAGGATTTGGCGGTTACAACTACGGCCAGGAAGCCGCCCCGAAATCGAATGAGCACGGCCTCTACCGCCTGCGCTTCCCCGTGCGCGCGGAGTGGAAAGCCAGCCGCGTTCGCCTGGTGTTCGAGGCCGTCATGACCGATACATCGGTGAAAGTGAACGGCCGCCCCGCCGGGCCGGTGCACCAGGGGGGATTTTATCGCTTCAGCTACGACGTCACGCGGCTGCTCAATTTCGGCGCGGAGAACCTGCTGGAGGTCGATGTCGCCAAGATCTCCTCGAATGCCGATACGGAAATCGCCGAGCGCGGCGGCGATTATTGGGTGTTCGGCGGCATCTACCGGCCGGTGTATCTGGAGGCCGTGCCCATCCAATCGATCGAAAACGCCGCCATCGATGCGCGCGCCGATGGAACGCTCAACGTAGAGGCGGCGCTGAGTTCGGTGCGCACCGCCGATCGTTTGGAAGGGCAGGTGCTGGCGGCTGATGGGCAACCCATCGGCGCTCCCTTCGGCGTGGCGCTAGCCGCCGGAGGAACCGGCCGGATCCGCCTTTCCACGCGCATCGAGGGGCCGCGTTTGTGGACCGCCGAAACGCCCAACCTCTATACGCTACGCCTCACTTTGCGCCTGGGGCCGGCCGTCTTGCACACCATCAATCAGCGTTTTGGCTTCCGCACGTTTGAAGTCCGCGAGGGGCAGGGAATCTTCCTCAATGGGCAGCGCATTCTCCTGAAGGGAGTGGCGCGGCACAGTTTCCGTCCCGAAACCGGCCGTGCGCTCGACGTCCAGGATAATTACGACGATGTCCGCCTCATCAAATCCATGAATATGAACGCCGTGCGGATGACCCACTATCCGCCCGACGTGGCATTTCTCGAAGCCTGCGACGAGCTCGGCCTTTATGTTCTCGACGAGCTTAGCGGCTGGCAGCACGCTCACGATACTGCCGTGGGCCGCCTGCTGGTGCGGGAAATGGTGACCCGTGATGTGAACCATCCCAGCATTCTGTTTTGGGATAACGGAAACGAAGGCGGCTGGAACCGCGACCTGGACGGCGAGTTCGCGCTCTACGATCCCCAAAACCGCAAGGTGCTGCACCCCTCCGAGCTCTTCAACGGGATCGATACCAAGCACTATCCCTCCTACGACGACCTGGAAAGGCGGCTGCGCGGTCCCAACCTGGTGATGCCCACCGAGTGGGTCCATGGCATCTACGATGGTGGCGCCGGGGCCGGGCTGGAGGACTATTGGAACGCCATCGCCCGTTCGCCTTTCGGCGCCGGTGGGTTCATCTGGGTGTTTGCCGACGAGGGCATCCTGCGCACCGATCAGAATGGACGAATCGACGTCTTCAGCACCTACGCGCCGGATGGCATTCTGGGTCCGCACCACGAAAAGGAAGGCAGCTTTTATACCATCCGCGATTTGTATTCGCCGGTGCAGATTGCGCCGCCGCGGCTCGACGATGGCTTCACCGGAACCCTGAGCGTGGAGAACCGCTACGACTTCACCTCTCTGGCGCAATGCCGCATCGCGTGGAAACTGCTGCGCTATCGAGGGCCCGCGGAGAAGGACGCTGCTCCCATCGTTGTATCCGAAGGCTCCGCGCCGGCGCCGGCGGTCGCGCCGCATGGGAGCGGCCAACTGACGCTGGCGCTGCCCGCCAACTGGCGGGAGGCCGACGCCCTCTCGGTAACCGTGGCCGGCCCGGACCAGCAGGAACTGTGGAATTGGGTGTGGGCCGCTCCAGGGTTGAGCGCGCGCGTGCCAGCGCCGGAAGGCGGCGGCGGGGGAGGCAGGCCAGGAGGCCCGCCCCACCCCGGGTTGACCGCGCGCGTGCCTGCGCCGGAAGGCGCCACGGCAACGCCGCGCGTCGAAAAGGCAGCCGGCGCCGTGCGCCTGCGAGCGGGCGCGGTCTCCGCGGTTTTCGATGCGGCTAACGGGAATCTTCGCGAGGTGCGCAACGGCAGCCGGATTTTCGCGCTGGCCAATGGGCCGCGCCTCAGCTTTGCGCGCCCGGCGGCTGCAAACGCCGTGCAGTGGGTTGTTTTGCCCATTGCCGGCGATGCCGGATGGACATCGTCGCCGGCGAACCCCGCCCTCACCGCGCGCCTCGATGCGCCGCAAATGGCCAATAATATCGAGGTCACGGTGGATTACCCCCGCACCGTCGCCTGGGTGGGATACCAGCTCGATGTTTCGCCGGACGGTGAAAACTGGAAGACGATCTACGACGGCACGCGCCGCTCGGGCGATGGCAAACTCTTCGCCTTCCCGCCGCAGAGGGTGGCGGCGGTGCGCTTGTCGCACTTTCGCCGCGAGGATGGACAGGCGGTCACGGTGCGGGGTTGGCGCGTCGGCTATGCCGCGGCGCGCTTCCCGGCCGTTTCGAACGCCGCCGCCAAGGTCTCAAGCGGCGCCGGACGCGATCCGCAAACGGGCAAGCCGGCGGCTTGGCTCGAAAGCGTGGGCGCGGCCGGGCTGACTCGCTTCCGCTGGACGTTGCAGGCTGATGGCGCGCTGCGGCTCGATTACGAGTACGCCCTGGAAGGCGACTACGCGTACTACGGCATCTCCTTCGATTATCCCGAAGCCCAACTGCGCTCCATCCGCTGGCTCGGCGGCGGCCCGTATCGGGTCTGGCAAAATCGCCTGCGCGGCGCTTCGCTCGGCGTGCATGAGATCGAGCGCAACGAGGTGCAGCCCGGCGAGAACTGGGATTATCCGGAGTTTCAGGGATATTTCTCCGGCTTACGCTGGGCGCGCCTGGAAGAGGCCGGCGGCCCGCTGTGGGTGGCCAGCGCGCAGCCGGATATCTATCTCCGCATCGGCACGCCACGCTTCAGTCTGCTGAACACCAGCCCCGATTTTCCGGATGGAGACCTGTCGTTCCTGCACGCCATCGCGCCGATGGGCTCGAAGTTCCTCGGCCCGGAAAGCAGCGGGCCGCAAAGCCAGTGGAGCAAGGCCTCGGGCGCGCACAAGGGTTCGCTGGTGTTCCGGTTCGGCCTGTGACGTAGAGCGGGCCTCCGGCCTGCCACGCCGGCGTCCGCGCCGGCGTTCTTCCCGGTCTCCCTATCCTCTGAACTCCATCGCCCGCGCGAACATCACCGCCGGGTTGTCGCGCAATTGCGCCAGGACCCCTTCGGGAACCAGCTCGTCGGTGGACACCACGGCCACCGCTTCGAGCGGCTCGCCGGGGGCGGACGGAGCGTCGCGGCGGCCCAAGGAGAAGTTGGCGATGTTGATGTGGTTTCGGCCCAGGACCACGCCCACGTGGCCGATCACGCCGGGCACGTCGCGGTTCTTCATGAAGATCAGGCGGCCGGCCAGCCCGGCTTCGCAGAAAATGCCATCCACCTGCATGAGGCGCTGCTTGCCCAGCAGAACCACGCCTTCCACGGTGGTCGCGCCGCGGTCCGTCTCGAGCTCGATGCGGATGGAATCCATCGGCCCGTAGAATTTGTCGTGATGCTCGGCCACGTCCCAGCCGCGCTCCTCGGC
>JBEKPK010000207.1:0-9933 GCA_049520795.1 Bryobacteraceae bacterium | reverse complement strand
ACTCGTAGGCCTCCGCATAGTCCGGTCTTAGCTCGATGGCTTTGGTGTAGTCTGCGATGGCGCTTCTGACGCCATTGCCGCCTCGGGATTGGCTCGCGCGGCCGCGATTGAAGTATTCAACCGCCATGTCTGGCGCGACTGTTTGTCCCTGGACGAGTAACGCCAATGCTAGCCAGATCACGGCCAGTGACCGGGTGACAATCGATTTCGTGGGATGCACCTGGATTGGATCTGATCTTGCTTCCATGGGGTCATTTTACCAGTGTATCGGGCTCTCAGCTCGCCGACCTGAGCACCTTGCCAGACCGACGCACTGAAAACCGGGGGCACACCAGCCCCTCACCCGCCTACTCCGGGTGCCGGGCTTGCATCGGTTTCTTCAGGATTGTCCTCTGCACTTGACTGAGGTGGGGACGTGGGTCCATCCCTTTGGGGCCGCTCATCGGCGTCACGGTCAAGCGAGGTACGGGGGCTGCGCCCGTCGTGGCGACCAGGACGAAACCGGCGAGCACGAGGAGGCGGGCAGGGGGCCGGTTGGGAGTTCTGACCGTTTCCGTCCCTCCAGAAGCCTTTTCCGTAGCTTGCTAGAGTGGCGAGCCGATGTCGGCTGGGTCTGCCAACTTCGGTGGCGTCACCCTGCCAGACAACTTAAGAAACCCATTTTGTACTGCTAGGAAGAACGTTAATTTCTGTGGCATGATCATGTACATGGCACCATCTTTTGGATAAATTTCGACGCCATAAATCTGAAGCGGGTTCGCAGGCCCAATGGTGCTGTCGAAGAACGCTCGGGCCCCGCTACTCCATCGCATACCAGCCCCTGTTCCCGCTTTGAATGCAACTTGCGCCGTGACGGTAGCCACGCCATTCCTTGAGTCGGTTGTCTCAATGGCGAAAGTTGTGTCTGGGTCGGAGAATTGCCATCCTGAGGTCTTGTAGTTAGCATGGCCCAAGTAGTTCGTCACAACGGCGCACACTGCCGTCCCGTTGCCCTCCACCATCAACTTAGCCAACAGCGCTTGGTCCGCAAGAATCCGGTTCGCACCAGCGCGGACGGATGCATCCGTGCTTTCCGTCGCCAATCTGACCAGCATGGTCTGATCCGTCAAACCACCGACGGCACTCAAGCGGACAGACGGGTCGACGCTCTCCAACGCCAGCCTGGCCAGCAGGGCCTGACCCTTCAACGCCTGGACCGCGGGTACCCGGACCGCGGGATCCACTCGTTCCGTCGCCAATCTGGCTAGCATGGTCTGATCCGTCAACCTGTCGGCAGCGCTCAACCGGAAAGACGGGCCGGTGCTCTCCGTCGCCACCTTGGCCAACAGGGCCTGATCCTTGGCTAACAGGGCCTGATCCTTCAACCCATCGACAGCGCTCAACCGGACAGACGGGTCGGTGCTCTCCATCGCCACCTTGGCTAACAGGGCCTGATCCCTCAACCTGTCGACAGCGCTCAACCGGACAGACGAATCGGTGCCCTCCATCGCCACCTTGGCCAGCAGCGTTTGGTCCGTCATCTTACCGACCGCGCCCACGCGGACCACCGCATCTTTGCTCTCAACCGCCAACTTCGCCAACAGTGCCTGATCGGCCCTGCTCTGTGCCGCGCCCCACGCGCGGACGGGCTCGTCGTTTTCCCCCAGCGCCAGGGTGGCCAACTGCGTGCGACCTGCCAGCCTTTTGAACGCATCGACGCGGACGGACGAATCCGGGCCCTCTAGCGCCAACCTAGCCAACTGGGCCTGATCCATCAGGCTCAGATCATCCAGCCTCCTGACGTCCGGTGCAGGCTTAGATCCCCTGATCTCGCTAGCTCCGGTTTTCTCGTCGACCAGACTCATAAATGTATCGGCGCCCTGGCAGCCTTGTGTCTTATTGTTGGTCATGATTTTCATCGACATCCTCACGTAGTACGTCTGCCCCGCCTTCACATCGATACCGGGCATGTGCAGCGTCGTTATCGTCGCAGAAGGGGAACATTGTGAGGACAAAACCAACGTGCCCTGCGGAATCTCAAGCAGTACGTACTTCGAGTGGCGCAACTTGGTCAGGAACTCGCCGTTAATGAAAACCGGCCAGCCTATTGCCAATCCCACAAAGCCCCGCCGGTAAACGTAGACCTTCGCCGTACCAGCGGGCGAGGGTGGTGCCGCAGACCCCACGCTATTGCTGCTAATGCTCTGCGGGGCCGGCTGCCCCGCAATCGCAGCGCAAATAGCGGAGAGACCTATCACGGCCGCGCCCAAAGCTCTCATCGCATGCATACGGGAGATTGTACAGCAATTCAGCCCGGCCTGGCTTTGCGAGTTCCCCTCCGCCGCGACGCCGACGGGGATTGGCCGAAACGATGGCATAGCCTATTTCATCGACTCACCTCATCGCCGGGGTTCGCGGGTTCGCATCGGCGAACCCCGCCCGCCTGAGGTTCCGCGGCCTTGCCCCGTGTCTCGAAACCTAACCCTTTCTGAAGCATCGTCTTTATCCACTTGGCCGGACCATGCCCTCCACGTAGGAGGGTCACGGTCTCCGCTCAAGTCAGAGCGCCAGGGTTCTAAAGTCGTCCAACGTGGGGAACCAATCTTTTCAATCGCTTGCAGGATTCGATCTCCCCGAAAGCTCAGTTCACGTTTCTCACTCTGCCGGTTCGAGAGCCGCGACGCAGCTGGCTTGCCGGACGAGGAAAGTTCGAAAGGCGTCCATGGTGGCCCGCCAGTTCCTAGAAAACGAGGCTCTGCGCCATGGCTCTACGCCATTAGTGGGGGCAGGTCCCGCCCCCAACTGATTCACGAACACATAATCTTAACCCTCAACCGATAGTTGTTGAAGTTGCGAAAGCCTTACAGTGGCGCAGGACTATAAGGATGGCGCTTTGGCTTATACTGAATGAGATTTGGAAGTCCAAAATGGAAAAACTCCGGTTAAGAAAAACATGATCGAGGTTACGGGTCTCCTCAAGGGGTTGGCCGGCGCTCCGGTCCGGAAACGCGCCATCACCAACCACCGGGCTTTGAACGAGGCGTACCATTATCCCAAGCCGAGCTCGTTTTCGCGCGGCATGCGCGTCGATTTAGGCGGGGTGGTCATGCTGCTGATTTCGGGCACGGCGAGCATCGACGAGCATGGCCGGAGCGTTCACATTGGCGATTTTCGAGCCCAGACGCGGAGGACTTACCAGAACATCACCCTGCTGCTCGAATCGGAAGGCGCAACCTGGAAGGACGTGGTCCGCACCACCTGTTACCTGCGCGACATCGAGCGCGACTACGCCGCCTTCAACGAGGAGCGCACCGTCTTCTTCAAAGAGCAGGGTCTCGATCCGTTGCCGGCGTCGACCGGGATTCAGGCGATTCTGTGCCGGCCGGAGCTGCTGGTGGAGATCGAGGCCATGGCCATCTTCCGCACCGAGAACGGTTGACGGGCGAAAGCGCCTTACCCGCTCCGGTTACTTGTTGGACACTACGCTGGTTTGACACGCTCGCGCCGCTCGGGTAGGATGAGATGGAGTCTGTTCGTAATGCGGATGCGGCAGAACGGGTAGACGCGCATGGTTCAGGTCCATGTGGGGGCAACTCCGTGGAAGTTCGAATTCTCTCATCCGCTCGAGTGACTTCTCCTGCTTTCTTGGCAGGACTACTCGGGGCCGGCGTTCTCCTTGCCGGCTTTGTCGGCGCGGCGGCGCAGCAGCCGGCCGCGATCACCATAGACTACCCGGCGGAAGGTTCGATCTTCCCGCCTGACGTAGCAGCTCCGACCTTTCTCTGGCGCGACGCCTCGGAAGGCGCGGTCGAGTGGTCGATCGAAGTAGCATTCTCCGACGGTTCGGCCGGAATGACGGTGAGGACGCGCGGAGAGCGGGTGCGCATCGGCGAGATCGACGCGCGCGCTGTCGCCATAACGAACGTCCTGCCCAAATTAACGCCACAGGAGGCCGCTGCGCAAAGCTGGAAGCCGGATGCGGAGACCTGGGGAGCGATCAAGAAGCACTCCGTAGAGCATCCGGCGACGGTGACGATTTCGGGTTTCGGAGAAAAGGACTCGCGCCTGGCCGTCTCCCTCGGGCGGGTCGCCATCAAGACCTCGAAAGATCCGGTAGGCGCCCCGATCTTTTACCGTGACGTGCCGCTGATGCCCGGGGAACCGGAGAAAGGGGTGATCAAGCCCCTGCCCACGAGCGCCATGCCGCTGGTTGCCTGGCGGCTGCGGAACGTCGGCGAGTCGAGCAGCCGGCTGCTGCTGGAGGGTCTCCACACTTGCGCCAACTGCCACTCTTTCTCGAGCGACGGCAAGACCTTGGGGATGGATTTGGACGGCCCGGAGAACGACAAGGGGACGTATGTCATCGCCCCCATCTCGCCAAAAATGTCCATCCTCCCGGAGAATGTGTTTACGTGGAATTCCTTCGAGCCGCCGGGGCGCCGCACGATCGGTTTCATGTCCTCGGTTTCGCCGGACGGGCAGTATGCCGTGACCACCGTCGACGAGGACGTGTACACCAGGGTGTTCAAGGACTATCGCTTCCTACAGGTGTTTTATCCGACGCGCGGGATACTGGTCTGGTACAGCCGGGCGACGGGGCAAATACAGGCCCTGCCGGGAGCCGCCGACACGCGCTACGTTCAGTCGAACGCCGTTTGGAGTCCGGACGGTAAGTACTTGGTCTTTTCCCGGGCGGAAGCCGTGGACGCCTATCCCCAGGGCCGGGAGCTGGCCCAATTTGCTAACGACCCAAACGAAGTTCAGATTCAGTACGACCTCTACCGGATTCCCTTTAATGCGGGCAAAGGCGGCCGGGCGGAACCGATCCCCGGCGCCTCCCGGAACGGCATGAGCAACACCTTCCCCAAGATATCGCCCGATGGGCGCTGGATCGTCTTCGTGCAGTGCCGCAACGGCCAGTTGATGCGTCCCGACAGCCAGCTCTACATCCTCCCCGCGGAAGGCGGCCAGGCGCGGCGGATGCAGTGCAATACGTCGCTGATGAACTCCTGGCACAGTTTTTCGCCCAACGGGCGCTGGCTGGTGTTTTCCTCGAAGAGCCGCACGCCCTACACACAGATGTTTTTGACGCACCTGGACGAAGAGGGCCGTGACAGCCCGGCGATCCTGATCGAGAACGCAACCGCGGCCAATCGCGCAGTGAACATTCCCGAGTTCGTGAACATCCCCCCCGATGGCCTGTTGAAGATCGACGCGCCGGCCGCCGCGTTCTACGATTTGTACGACTCCGCGCTGCAGTTGGGAGAGAAAGGGCAGTACGATGCGGCCATCGCCGAGTGGAAGAAAGCCCTGGAACAAGTCGGTCCGGACGATACCTCCGCTCTGGTTGGTAAGGCCCACAGCAGCTTCGGCGTTGCTTTGGCTAAGGCAGGTAGGCTCGATGAAGCGATAGCGCAATTCCGGAAAGCCATCGAGATCAGACCCGCCAATGTCCAGGCTCACAACAATCTGGGGGTAGCCTTGGTCCAGGCGGGAAAGCTCGACGAGGGGATCGTGCAGCTTCGGGAGGTCCTGTTGAACAGCCCCGACAATGCCGAGGCCCGCAACAACCTGGGGGATGCCTTGCTCCGAAAAGGGGCTCTCGACGAAGCCATTGCCCAATTCCGAAAGGTCCTGGAGGTCAATCCCGCCTCCGCCGGGGTCCACTTCAACCTCGGGCGTGCGCTGGCCCGGAAGGGGAGTTTGGACGAAGCGATCGAGCACTTGCAGAAGGCTGCCGACGCCGACCCCGGATTTGCCGCGGCCCAGTACGTCCTGGGTGACACCTTCTACATGCGGGGGAACATCCCGGGGGCGCTGGCCCACTGGCGCAAAGGTCTCCAGTTGGAGCCGGACGATCTGCCCGTTCTGAATCAGACGGCTTGGGTGCTGGCAACCTGCCCCCAGGCATCGGTCCGTAACGGCGCTGAGGCCGTTGGGCTTGCGGAGCGGGCGCTCCAAATGTCCGGCGGACGGGAACCCGTGGTCCTTGACACGCTGGCCGCCGCCTACGCCGAAGTGGGCCGTTTCCCCGAGGCCGTCGAAACCGCGCGCCGGGCCCAGGCCCTTGCCACGCAACAGAGCAAGCAACCGCTGGCGGAAAAACTGGCGGCCAGAATCGCGCTCTATGAAGCCCGGGTTCCCTTTCACGATACTCGTTAGCGTAGTGTCCAACAAATAACCGGATAGGCCGACTGGCAGTGCTTTGTGTTGAGGTATGACCTCCTCTCGCGAGCACCCGGCCGATGAGGGAAAATGAGTCGATGCCATGGCTGTGAAACGGCGTAGGGCCAAACAGCCGCCGGAGCGCCGGCGAAGCGGCGCCGAAGTTTCGCCTGTGACGCTGAACTCCCTCTGGCGGGACGCCGGCCTGTCCGCCTTGCTGTTCTGCGCCACCCTGGCCGCTTACCTGCCGGCGCTCGGTGGAGTCCTGCTCTGGGACGATAACATGCACGTCACCCGGGCGGACCTGCGGAGCCTGCACGGCCTGTGGCGCATCTGGTTCGACCTGGGAGCCACCCAGCAATACTATCCGCTGCTCCACAGCGCCTTCTGGCTGGAGCATCGCATCTGGGGCGACGCCGTGCAGGGGTATCATCTCACTAACATCGCCCTGCACGCTCTGTCGGCTTGCCTGGTGGTGAGGATCGTCAGGCGCCTTTCGCTTCCGGGCGCATGGCTCGCGGGCTTCGTTTTTGCCCTGCACCCGGTCTGCGTCGAGGCGGTGGCTTGGATCTCCGAGCAGAAGAGCGCTCTCTCCGGCGTCTTCTGCCTGGCCGCCGCGCTCACCTATCTGCACTTTGACCGGACGCGCCGGAAGTCTTCCTACCTCCTGGCCCTGGGACTGTTTGTTCTGGCCCTGATGAGTAAGACGGTGACCGCCACGCTGCCGGCCGCGCTGCTGGTGATCTTTTGGTGGCAGCGCGGTCGCGTCGCCTGGCGCCGCGATGCGCTGCCGCTGATTCCGTGGTTCGCCCTTGGCGTCCCCGCCGGGATTTTCACGGCGTGGGTGGAGAAAACTCCGCGCTTGATCGGGGCCCAGGGAACCGACTACGCCCTCACCATCCCGCAGCGCTTTCTCCTGGCCGGCCGCGTGCCGTGGTTCTATGCCTGGAAGGTGCTTTGGCCGGCCAACCTGATGTTCTTCTATCCTCGCTGGAAGATCGATTCCAGCCAGTGGTGGCAGTACCTCTTCCCGCTGGCGCTGGCGGCGCTGGCCGTTGGTCTCGTTTTGCTGGCGCGGAAAAATCGCGCGCCGCTGGCCGCCTTTCTGATCTACCTCGGCACGCTCTTTCCCGTGCTCGGTTTCCTGAATGTCTATCCGTTCCGTTACTCCTGGGTGGCCGATCACTTCCAGTACCTGGCTACCCTGGCCATCATCGTTCCAGCCGCTTCCGGGCTGACCGTCCTGGCCAGGCGGATTTCCCCGGGTAGAATCGGCCCCATCGCCCTTTCCGCTCTCTTGCTGACTACCCTGGGGGCCGCGACCTGGCGGCAGAGCGGACTGTTTCGCGACGAGGAAACCCTGTTCCGCGCCAATCTGGCCGGCAATCCCGACGGCCCCGATCTCCACAACGATCTGGGCGTGGCCCTCATGCGCCTGGGACGAAAGCCGGAAGCGGTCCCCGAATTCGAGGCGGCCGTGCGCCTGAGGCCCGATAGCCCGACTTTTCACAACAACCTGGGACTGGCCCTGGCGGGAACGCCAGGCCGCGGCCCGGATGCCATCGCGGAATATCAAACGGCCTTGCGGATAGATCCCAACTTCCAGTCGGCGCATCTCAATCTGGGGCTGGCCTGGATGTCCATGCCCGGCCGCCGCGAGGACGCCCTCGCCGAGTGCGAGAAGGCCATCGCGGAGTATCAAACGGCGCTGCGGCTCGATCCCAACTCCTGGGAGGCCCACCTGAACCTGGGCATTGCCTATGGACAAATGCCTGGCCGGCAAGAGGACGCCATCGCCGAATACCGCGAGGCCCTGCGGATCAAGCCCGACGCCGCCCTGGCTCACTACCACCTGGGAAACAGTTTCCAGATTGCGGGCCGTCTGGAGGAAGCCATCGCGGAGTATCGAACGGCGCTCGATATCGATCCCGGCGCCCCGGACGTGCGTTATGAGCTGGCGTACGCCCTGGCGCGGATCCCCGGCCGCCTCGGGGAAGCCATCGCCGAGTGCCAGGAGATTCTCCGTGTCAACCCCGACGACGGACCGGCGCGAGAACTGCTCAATTCCTTGCTGGCCTTTCAAAACAACCGCGGGCGGTGAGGCCTTTCAACACCAATTCGACCCCGAAACTCCGAAAATGTTCCCGCCGCCTCCCGGCTCTTTCGCAGTGCGGGTATCCCCCTGAAAATACCCCACCCTCGCCCGCCTCGAAACTCGCGAAAAAACTACATGGATTCATATCCGTTCGTCTACCAAAAACCATAGGTTTTGGAGGCCAAAAAACGCCCTTCCAGAGCCCCCGCCGGGAGGTCTGCTACCACCGCCCTTGCTGACCTCTATGTAGGCTATATAAGGCTCTTTTTATCAATATGATAGGTGACACTTTCAGGCTCATGACACTGTCCCTTCGGGGCTCTTCGGCACATCCTCTCTGCAGCCCTAAAAAAAACTGCAAAAAAACCTGTGGACAGCGGGGTCGAATCGTGATAGCGTCGAATACACATTAATCGGGTCTTGATACGTAGTGGTTGGCAATCATTTACTAGCATCCGGCTCGGCTCGAACTTAGGGTCGTTGCACCAAAGGATTGCGGAGTCAGCGCCGGGATTTGAGTTTTCTTGGGGTGTTTTTTCGAAAGGAACACTCAAGCGATAAGGAAGCTGCCCATGACCTCACTGGTCCCAACCAAGTCGTCGGGAATAGCCGGGGGTGGCGTTCCATACTTTTCTGCGGTTATTCCCTTAAGGAGCATAAATGCGTAATCGTCTGGGAATAGGGCTACTCGCCCTGATTTTCCTGCTGGTCATGCCGACGTTCGCGCAGAACCAGGCCGGTATCATTTCCGGCAGGATCACGGACCCCAGCGGAGCCGTCGTTGCGGGCGCTCAGATTGCGATCGTCCAAACCGACACGGGTGTGGAAAGCATCAGCGCCAGCAACTCCGACGGTCTGTTCCGTTCGCCCGGTCTCCGCGATGGTCCATATAGGTTGACCATCACGGCCCCCGGATTCAAAAAGGAAGTGCGCGAGGGCTTCACCCTCCGCATTGGCGACAACCTGAACGTCGAAGTAAAGCTCGAAGTCGGCGCCGTCACCGAGTCTATCGACGTCGACAGCTCGATTCCTTTGCTGAACACCCAAACCTCCGACGCCGGCCAGGTTATGGAGGGCTCGTACTTCTACGAACTCCCCAACTATCAGCACTGGGAAAAGGGCGTGTTGTATTACACCCCCCAGGTTGAGAGCAGCAACGCCCCGTGGCCCGGCGCCCTGGGCAACTGGAACATCAACGGCGGCCAGACGTGGCAGACCGCCCAATACGAAGATGGCATGTTGGCCACCTCCATGGACGGCGGCACCACTATCAACTCCGTTTCGGTAGCCGACGAGGAAATCAAGGTTATCACCGGCGCCATGCCGGCCGAATACGGCCACGCCACCGCCGGCGCTCTCATCGTCGTCAAGAAGGCCGGAACCAACCTGCTCCACGGCGAGGGCGGCGAGCTCTACAAGGACGACACCCTGTTCCATCGCCGTTTCTTCCAGTTGGAAACCACCCCGCAAGAGGGCGTGAAGGATGTTTTCCAGCAGCCCGATTTCGTGATCAGCGGACCGGTCTGGATTCCCAAGGTATACAACGGCAAGAACAAGACGTTCTTTGAAGCCGCGGGATCGTACCACATTGACAGCTCCTCCAACTCAGGCTCCTATACGTATCCCACCGCCGCCATGCTGGGCGGCAATTTCAGCGCATACTCCAACCAGATCTACGATGCCGGCTCCACCGC
>JBEKPK010000206.1:0-9966 GCA_049520795.1 Bryobacteraceae bacterium | reverse complement strand
CACACCTGTCCTGAACTGTCGAGGATGCTCTGTTAGATTGGGGTCTCGCGGTCTACTAGGGCACATTAGGGCGGCATCCTGCCCGCAGCAGTAACAACAGCCTCTGAAACTCTTCCATCTCCTGATGGCCCCATGCCAGTAATGGGTACCCCAGCCACTCCCTGTACTTGCGTAGAAGATCTATGGCTCTCGTTATTAGGCCGGAGATTTCGTCCTTGTTAAGCGTTGGCAAAGATGCAAACGTCCCCTTGGTAACGTGTCGCGTGCCGCGATGAGCGAGGTACTCGTTTCGTATCTGAAGCAACTTTGCCACAGTTGGATCTTGGTCCGACACGGAAGCGTCCGCGGAGCCCCGAAGTACGGACGGTTTGGACTGCCCCGAATTCGCAATCACAGCCCTCCGCCCAAGAAGTTATCCCGTATTTTCAAACACTTGCCGGCCCCACGCCCAAAGCCCGCCCAGCCCGCCTGTTACTCTGAATTCGAAAAGACTCGGACTCGCTCGCCGGTAAGCGCACGTCAATGCGTCCCTCGCCGCGCGGGGCCGCATGGGTCGGGTTCATGCATCGAGGAATGTCCGTGAATTGGCTTTGTTTCGCAACCCAGCAGAGGCCCTCAAATTGGCTTCGTTTCGCAACCACGCGGCCACCACTCCGAGCCAGGATTGGCTTCGTTTCGCAATTTCGCTTCCGCAGACCCGGCGGCGGCTCCGGGCCAGAATTGGCTTCGTTCCGCAATTACGCATCCGTGGGCCCAGCGGCGGCTCCCGCCCAGAATTGGCTTCGTTTCGCAATTACGCTTCCGCGGGCCCGGTGGCCGGGTGCTCGCCGACCGCGGCCTTTCCCGCCTCCTGGCCGCGCACGCTCGAGGAACTGGAGGTCTCCCGCCGCCAACACCCACGTGACATAATGTATCTGCTGCGCCGGGCATGAAGGGCTCTGAGGGGAGCCCGCTCGAACGTGTCCCGGCATTCAAGGAGGGATTATGGGTGCGTCTGGTCAAGCGGCGGTTACGCCGGAACGAATTATGCAGATGGCGTGGGGTTATGCTCCCGCGCTGATGATCGAAGCCGGGGTTCGTAACCGCGTCTTCGACATTCTCGACGACGGTCCCCAAACCGTCGAAACAATGGCTGTCCTTTCCGGCGCTTCGCCGCGCGGGGTGCGGGCGCTCATGAACGCGCTCGCCGGCTTTGGCCTGCTCATCAAGAGCGGCGACGGCCAATTCAGCCTCTCCACGGACGCCGCGGCGTTCCTGGTGAGCAAGAAGCCCGGCTACCTCGGGGGCATCAGCCGCCACGCCGCCGAGCAGATGATCCCCGGATGGCTGCATCTGAGCGATGTGGTGCGCACCGGCAAGCCGGCCGAGGGCGTAAATCGGCAGAAGACGGGCACGGAATTCTTCGAGAAGTTCGTGGAAGACATCTTTCCCATGAGCTACCCTTCGGCCCGCGCCCTGGCCGCGGCTCTCGATGTCGCCGGGGCCCACAAGCCCCTGCGCGCGCTCGATCTGGCGGCCGGTTCCGGCGTCTGGGGCATCGTGCTCGCCGAGAGCTCGCCGCGCGTGAAGGTCACCGCCGTGGACTGGCCTGGCGTGCTCGAAGTGACCCGCAAAGTCGTCTCCCGCCACGGCCTCACCGACCGCTTCGAGTTCGTCGGCGGGGACCTCGCCCAGGCCGATTTCGGATCCGGCTATGACGTCGCCACCCTGGGCCACATCCTTCATAGCGAAGGCGAGAAGCGCGGCCGCGCGCTGCTCCGCAAGACCCGCGAAGCCCTGGCACCCGGCGGCGTTGTGGCCATCGCCGAGTTCCTGGTGGACGACGCCCGCGCGGCCTCGCCCATGAGCCTCATGTTCGCCGTCAACATGCTGGTGTTTACCGACGAAGGGGACACGTTCTCGTTCAACGAGATCGCCGCCTGGCTCCGCGAAGCGGGCTTCGAGAACCCGCGCACCATCGACGCTCCCGGCCCTTCGCCCCTGATCCTGGCGAACCGCCCCAAGTGACGCCGGGTTCTTAGCTTTCGCCGTAAAGCCCGGGCTCCCATCCGCCGATCTCAGGTGCAGATGGCGGACACATGCACTAACGCGAGGTTCTCACATTCCCGAATTGTGGGGCAGGCGCCAACTGCCGGCCTGTGCCCGCAGCGCGAGTTCCGCTCGCACTTGGCAGGTGGGAGCGCCTGCCCCACAATGTCGCAGGCCGGCAGTTCGGAGCGCCTGGGCCGGAAGAACGCCGGCAGGGATGCCGGCGCGGCAGGCCGGAGGCCCGCTCCACGGACGGAATTGTCGCGGCTCGCAGCGGCTTCTCGAGTGCGAGACATGCCGGCTAAGCCCAATGCTGTTCACTTAGGACGTCTGCTCCTCCGTGGCGCAGGCTCTCAGCCTGCCGACTCGACACTCGTGTCGAGTCTGGCGCTTGGTCCACCACCAAGCGTCGAGTCTCGACGCGGCAGCCTGAGAGGCTGCGCCACGGAAGAGAGCATCGATTAAGTGAACAGTATTGCGGCTAAGCCCAACGTTTCCGGGGCGCAGGCCCTCAGCCCGCCGGCTCGATGCTCGCGTCGAGCCTTGTGCCCGTCCCGCCGCCATTCATCGAGAAGCGGCCTGAGAGGCTGCGCAACCCGAAAAGCGGCCATTCAGTGAACCGTATTGCCCCTGAGCCGCATTTCTCGCCACTGCTCGGGCGCCGTGATGTGGCGCGGGCCGCCCCGCGCCGCATCCTCGTCGCCATTTTGACCTACTCCATCTGCACCGTCTGGGTGCGCGAAGGATGGGCGGTGAGCGTCCTGCAACTGGCTGTGTTCGCCTGCGCCGCCATCCTCGTCTGTCGCCCCGCCGGACGAAAGGCGGATGGGTTGTTCCTGATTCCGTTTGCGGGCATGTGCCTCTGGAGTACGGTGCAGTCGGCGGTCCATTGGACGGTGGTGCGCTCCCAAACCGGGGACGCCGTCCTGTACTGGCTCACCGCCTGCGCTGTGGCCTGGCTGGGATACCAGGCCTGCCTGGTCCGTGAGGAGCGGAGGCGCTTTCTGAATGCCGCGCTGGCCGTCGGATCAGTCGTCGCGCTGCTGAGCGTCGTCCAGTTGTTTACTTCGCCGGGGCGCGTGTTTTGGCTATTTGAGTCCGGATACAAAACGCGCGTCATCGGCCCTTTCGTTTCGCCCAACAGCTACGCTGCCTTTGCCGAACTGCTGGTTCCGGTGGCGCTGACATTGGCATTCGAGAGTAAGGCGAACCGTCGACTTTACCTGATGGTCGCGGCGGCCTTGGTGGCGTCGGTGGTCGCCGGCGGATCCCGCGCCGGGACCATCCTGGTGGTCGCCGAGAGCGCCGCGGCCTTCCTCCTGTACCACCCCGCCCGGCGCGGCCTTCCACGCGAGTCGCGCCGTGGGCCGCTGATCGGCTTCGCGGCGCTCGTAGCGGCTTTCACCTTAGTCGTCGGCTATGGGGTTCTTTGGGGACGCTTCCTCCAGCCTGGAAATCCGTGGGATGTCAGGCGCGAGTTTCTGGCGTCCTCGGTGGCCATGCTTCGGGCCCAACCGCTCCACGGTTTCGGCCTTGGAACATGGGCCTCGGTTTACCCGCAATTCGCCACCATAGATGTCGGCGCAATCGCCAACCACGCGCACAACGAATGGGTGCAGTGGGCTGCCGAAGGCGGATTGCCCGCCCTGGGTTTGATGCTGGGAGCCGTGTTTTGGGTGGTCCGTCCGGCCATACGCTCGGTGTGGGGAATCGGAGTGCTGGCCGTGTTCCTTCACTCCCTGGTGGACTACCCTTTTCTTCGCTTGGGATTGGCGGTCTGGACATTCGCCTTCTGGGGAGGTCTCGCCGCCTATCGACGGAGCCATCTGGGATCGAAGCCGGCGAGAGAAACAGATTCGCGCGGGACCGGCCTCCGGTCTTGGATGATGGCCGTCGGCGCCGTACCCGTTCTGCTCTGGGGAATTTATTCCGCGGCCGAATCGGGATGGGCGGACACGTTGTACCATCGCGCTACGCGGCAAAGCCTGCAAGGGGCGATCCGCCTGCGTCCCAGCCGCGCCGAATACTATTTTGCTCTGTCGGAGATGGAACCGGACGGCGACATCGGACTTCTGGAACGAGCCATCGCGCGGAATCCGTATTTCACGAGGGCCCGCATCCGCCTTGCTTTGGAGATGGAGATGCTGGGACGGCCCGGTGAGAGCGAGCGGCTGATACTGGAAGCCGCCCTCCACGACCGGCAGTTCCTGCCCGCCTGGACCGCGGCGAATTTCTACTTTCGGCGGAACCGGGTGGAGGAGTTCTGGAGTTGGGCGCGGGCCGCCGCTCAAATCTCTTACGACGATGCGCGTCCGCTCTTCGATCTCTGCTTTCGCGTCACCAACGACGGTCGCGAGGTGCTGGACCGGGTCGTGGGGCGCCAACGCCGTGTGGAGCGGCAGTATCTGGCATACCTCGTTGCGGCGCGCCGCTGGCCGGATGCCCATTTTCTGGCGGCCCGAATCGCCGGCCGGCCCGAGGAGGCGGATCGCGATCCGCTGCTCGCCTACATCGATGCCGCCCTGGCGGCGGGCCAGTTTGTCCCGGCCTTTCAAATCTGGCAAGCGCTCGGTCGCCGGCGGCTGCCGCCCGGCGCGCCGCCGGAGCCCGCTTTGCTGGCCAACGGCGACTTCGCCCACGAGATATCGAATCGAGCCTTCGACTGGCGGGTTCCCGCCACACCCGGCGTCGAAGCCCGGCAAACGAACGAAGGCGGACCGCGACTGTACCTGGCGCTCTCCGGCAATGAGCCGGAACGTTGCGAAATCCTGAGCCACCCGCTGGCTCTCGAAAGAGGCGGCGCTTACGTACTGCGGTTTCAGTATCGTACCTCTGGCCTGCCAAAGCAGACCGGACTGTACTGGTCTCTCGATAACGGACGCGAGTACCCGATCGACGCATCGGAAGCGTGGCAATTCGTGGCGTGGCCGTTTGAAGCTTCGGACGAAGCGGAGCGCCTCTCGCTGGGATATCGCCGCCTCTTGGGAACTACCCGCGTCGAAGGTTTGATCGCCCTGCGCGGCATGGTTATGGAGCGCGCCAACAAGGGGCTGGCCATGAAATGACCGTTTCAACCGAGAGGCCCGCTCCACGCACGGCGCCGTAGCCCCCGGTTGCTTGCCCTTTCGGCGGCCCGGAGGGTTGGAGCAGCGCTGCGCGCGTAACGTGATAAATGCCGATAAGTGACTGATA
The DNA here is from genome assembly GCA_049520795.1 of Bryobacteraceae bacterium. Taxonomy (GTDB): domain Bacteria; phylum Acidobacteriota; class Terriglobia; order Bryobacterales; family Bryobacteraceae; genus BOG-224. Next base: position 4,746 of record JBEKPK010000206.1, on the reverse strand, counting down.
AAAAAAGATTTACACGAGCTGCGAGAACCCGAAACCTATCGTTTTCCACGCTTCTGTGGGATACTCGATTATAGAACGGTTTCCAAGTCGCAAATGTCCCTGTTGGACGAAGCAGTCGTTAAGTACAACAAACTACTGGAGAGCGGTCCGTATCGCGACCTCTCCTGGGCCGAGGCGCTGCACCAGCGCATGGAGAACGCCAACCTCTCCGCGGGCGGGCGCCTGGTGTGCCCATTCCTGCGGCCGAATTTTCTTACCCGGCGGCAGTACGAATCGTTGGTGAAGACCGGCGAGGCGCTGATTGGGGCTATCGACCGCATGCAGCAGATGGTTCTGGCTAGCCCGGCGCTGCTGGGACGCCTGGAATTGCTGCCCGCCGAGAAGATGCTGGCCGCGATCGACCCCGGATATCAGGCCCTGGAAGTATCGGCGCGCCTCGATACGCACATGGCCAACGGGCGCGCGCGCTTCGTCCAGTACAACGCCGATTCGCCGACCGGAGCGGGCTACGCGGATGCTCTGGCGGACCTGTTCTTCGACGCGCCGCCGGTCAAGGAATTCCGCAAGAAATACGCGCTGACGCGGGTAGGGAGCCGGAAGTACCTGCTTCAGGCGCTGCTCAAAGCGTACAAGCAGTTCGGGGGGGCGAAGACGCCGAATATGGCCATCGTCGAGCTGCGCCCCGCGTACCATTCCGGGCAGAGCGAGTTCGAGCTGTTCCGCGACTGCTTCCGCGAAGAGGGCTACGTCGTCGAGATCGTCACCCCGGAACAACTCGAGTATCGCAACGGCGTGCTGCGCAAGGGCTCGTTCGAAATCGACTTGGTCTACCGCCGCCTCGGCGTGCAGGAGTTTCTGCTTCGGTTCGACCTGACGCATCCGCTGGTGCAGGCGTACCGCGACCGGGCGGTGTGCGTGGTGAACAGTTTCCGCTCGGAGCTGGCCCATAAGAAGGCCATGTTCGGGCTGCTCACGGACGAGACGCTGACGGCCAAGTTTCCGGCCTCCGAGCGCAAGGCCATTCGCGACCACGTGCCGTGGACGCGGCTGGTGACGGCGGCCAAGACAAGCTATGGCGACCGCGTGGTGGACCTGCCGGAGTTCCTCGCCCAGAATCGCGAGCGCCTGACGCTCAAGCCGAATGACGATTCGAGCGACCAGCACAGCTACTTCGGGTGGGAGATGGACGCCGCTTCGTGGGATCGCGCTCTCAAGCAGGCTATGCGCACGCCGTACGTGGCGCAGGAACGGGTCGAGCCCGCCCGGTCGGTGTTCCCGCTCATGAGCTTCGGCAACCTGGAGTTCCGCGAAATGCAGGTAGACGTGCACCCGCACGCCTACCTGGGCAAGGTGCAGGGCTGCTCGAGCTGGCTTTCCACCGGCAAGGCGGGCTTCACCTTCGCGGCCGGAGTCGCGCCGACGTTTCTGATCGATCCGAAGTAGGGGCACAGGCGCCGTGGGCGTAGACTCGGATGAAGACAGCGCAACGCCTGACCGCGATCATCGAACGTGAGGACGACGCGAGGCCTCTATCACACGAATACTCCGCTCCAAACAAGATCTTCTCAGCCTTTCAGCCAGTAGTACCTTGACCGTTTGATTTGTTCCCCGCTGCGGGCGGGGCGTGCCCGGCCCGCGGCGTTGAGGAAGTAATCACTCGGTCAGAGCAGTAGTCGCCCGACGACTTTCCGCGCCTCCGCGCCAAACTCCTGGGCTCTTACGCCAGCAGCCCCGTGACCGCGATCGCCACGCCGGCGATTCCGGCTATGATGCCGATTACGGGGAACATGCGCTTGCGCGAGATGAAGTACAGCGAGCTCAGGACCAGGCCGATTTCGAGCAGCCCTTCGCCCAGGTCGTAGCGCAGGGCTCGGTGCTCGGCGGATTCGGCCAAGCCGTCGTCCCGCTCCGCTTCTTCCTGGATCTTGCGGCCCCGCGCTTCGTAGTCTTTCTCCTGCGCGCCGTAATCGGCCACCAGCTTTTCGGTGGTGGCGCCCTTGGCTCCCAGCGCCCCGATGAGGCTCTGCCCGAGTTCCAGGTTGTGATACTTCACGCGCGTCGACTGGTAGTGCGCCCACGCGTCGTTGGCCGCGGATTTCTGCATGATGGCCTCCGTGTGGGTGCGGTGCGAGACAATCGTCACGATGGCCAGAGCCACCGCCAGCAGGGCCGCCAGTACGCCGACCCGCTGTCCCATCGGATCGACATTGTGCCCGCCTTCGTGATGAATTTCGAGTTCGGCCATATGTGGGTATCCCGTATTATAAACTAGTGGCCGAGGATGAGAGGTTCATGCGCGAGGCGCTGCGGCTGGCTGGCGAAGCGCGCGGCGAGGAAGCCCCGGTGGGCGCGGTGGTGGTAATCGACGGGGAAATCGCCGGCCGCGGGTGGAACTCGCCCATCGCCCGCGTGGACCCCACCGCGCACGCCGAGATTTTGGCCTTACGCGCAGCGGCCGCCCATACAGGCAACTATCGCCTCACGGGGGCCACGCTCTATTCGACGCTCGAGCCCTGTGTGATGTGCGCGGGCGCGCTGGTGGCCGCGCGCATCGGACGCCTGGTATTCGGTGCGCGCGACCTGCGCTTTGGCGGCGTGCGCAGCAAGTTCCGGCTGGCCGATTCCGACAAACTCAACCACAGGGTGGAAGTGGTCGAAGGCGTCCTGGCGGTGGAGTGCGTCGAGTTGCTCCGCGATTTCTTCGCCGCGCGGCGCAAGAAGTCTTGAACGGCGCGGTTGGCAGGCGAAAGAGCCTGCTCCACAAGCGCAAGCTCTCTACTTGCCTATCCTGGCTACCGTGTGGACTGTGAGCTCCACGTGGTCGTCCACGCGCAAAACAAACGTGCTGGGGTTCTTCATGCCCCATTTCACATAGGGAACGCTGAACGTCGCGGTGGCCTCGTACTCCGCCGCCGAGGCGTGGACCTCCAAGGGAACCAGCATCTCGTGGCGCTCGCCGTGAATCTCGAACCAGCCGTGAAGCTGCACTTTCGAGACGCCCTGCGGGGCCGCCACGCCCTCCACGCGATCGGGCTGGAAGACGATGCGGGGAAAACGGGCGCTCTCCAGCACGCTAGTGTGCATTTTCTTGTCGCGCGAGTCGTTGCCGGTCTGGCCGCTGGCGGCATCCACCACCAGCTCGCCCGCGGTGCGGCCGGTGGCCGTGTCCAAGCTCATGCGCCCGCTGGCCAGATGAAAGGTTCCGTGAACGGTATGGAGCACGGCCCCGAGGGTGAACTCTACCGTGGTCCGCGCTGGATCCACCTGGAGCGTCCTTTCCTGGGCGTCGATGGCGGAGGAGGCCAAAACCGCTGCGAGTAAAGCCAGAGACGGAAACCGCAGAGTCTTTCTCATATGGTCAACATACGCCAGCCCAGATGGAGGCTGTTGGTCAGGAAAGCCGGGAGAGAAACCTCGCCAACATGCATGGCGAGCATGCCTTCGAGCAGATGCGGGGCGCCGGCCATGGCGCGGATAACGCGGCGGCGCAGGCCGTCGCGCCGGTTCATCAGGAGCATGAGGGCGGCCATGAATTCCGGGCGCCGGCCAATGCGCCGGTGCTCGGCTTCATACCGCCGCAAGTCGCCCGATTCGAGAGCTCGGCCGAGCGCCTCGGCTTGCTGGAAGAGCAGGCACAGGCCGTCGCCGGTGATGGCGTCCACCGAACCGGAGGCGTCTCCCACCAGGGCCACGCGCCCGCGGCATACCGACTTCAGGCGGAGCGAGCTGGAGACGCTTCCGCGCTCGAGGGTACTTGCTTCGGCTCCGGCCAGGCGTTGCGCTACGGCGGGGAAGCGCGGCAGGGCATCCTCCAGGCGCAATCGGAAATCGGCCGAGATCAGCGCCACGCACATCTCCCGTTCGCTCACGGGAGTGATGTAAAGCTGGCAGGCGTGGCCCCAGTGGAGTTCCATGAACTCGCTCCACGGCGCGACGCGGTAGTGGCGGCGAAAACCGAACCGGCGGCTGTCGTGGCGGTAGGCGTCCAGGCCGGCCCAGCGGCGCACGTTCGAGCGCCCGCCGTCGGCGCCCACCGTCCAGCGCGCCCTCACCAGGCGCCCATCGGCGTGGACTCCTTCCGGGTGAAGGCCCGTCACGGCCACGCCCCACGCCAGGCGCACTCCGGCCCGTGCGGCGCACTCCACCATCAGGCCGTGCAGCGCCGTGCGCCGCAGGCCAAGGCCGGGCCCGTGCGGGAACGCCGCTTCCACCGCGTCTTCGCGCTGGCAAAAGCGGATGCCGCGGAAGGGATGGCCGCCGGCTTCTTCGAGCGGGATGCCCAGCGCCCGCGCGGCGGCGATGCCATCGGGCATGAGGCCCTCGCCGCAAGCCTTGTCGATGGGCGGAACTGACCCATCGGCCAGCGTTACATCGAAACCGCGATGGCGGGCGGCCATGGCGGCCGCCAGGCCGGCCGGGCCGCCGCCGATCACGAACACATCGGTCGAAGCCGGCAGCGCGTTCATTCGAAGGCGCTCCCCGCATTGAGGCGCGCCAGTTCCAGCGGGTAGAGCGGGTTGTCCGGATACTCCTTGGTCAGGGCCGTCAGTATCTCCCGCGCGCGGTTCACATCGTGGTCGCGCAAGGCCACCACACCGAGCAGCAGGCGCGCGAACGGGGCCAGATACCGGCCCTTCTCGGCGGTGAGCTTCAACTTAGCGATGCCCGCCAGGCGGTCCGTTTCACCGCCCGCCATCTTCAGGAACCACCGCACGAAAAGAGGCTTGATACTGAGCATGTAGTTCT
>JBEKPK010000205.1:0-9986 GCA_049520795.1 Bryobacteraceae bacterium | reverse complement strand
CACAAGTTCTTCTTCGCGCGCGAGGTGGAATCCAACCTCGGCTACAACTACTACCGCAAGGATAGCGAGACCACCTTCGCGGTGGGAGTGCGTCAGGCCGATCGCGAGGAATCCTTCAAACCTTACGGCGTGACCGACGCCGTCTGGCAGCGCCGCGTCACCCAGGCGCGCGAGTTCGAGGAAAACTTCGCCCTCTACAACGCTCCTCCGGGAACCATGCAGCGCATGGCCGTCTACTTTTACCTGGATTCGGGCGACGCGCGGGCCACCCAAGAGGCAGTCATGGCCTTCACCCATGACGATGTCTACAAACCCTTGCCCGGCTTCCAGGTGATGGTCAGCCACTTCCACTTCCATCTTAATGAGGAGCTCACCGACGCCGGCACGATCGATCACCTGCCGCAATGGATTCCCACCTTCAAGGCGCTGGGCATCAATATCGCCGCCCTGTGCGACTTCCATGCCGATTCTCATCCCACCGACACCGGCAAGGTCCGTCTCGAGGAGCAGCGCGTTTACTTCGAGGGCAGCGCCCGCTTCTCCGATCGCGATTTCCTGATCATTCCCGGCGAAGAGCCCGACGCCACTCTGGGCGGGCACTACATGTTCCTGTTCCCCAAACCGGTCTACTACACGCACGCTCCGCCCCGCCGTCCGGGTTCCACCGGGACGGCCCCGGAGCAGCCGTATACGGAAAACATCGCGCCCTACGGGAAGGTCTATCACACCTCGTCTCCCGAGACCGAGACGCGGCTGCTCGACGACGAGCGCGCCCTCATGTGGCAGACTCACCCCCGCACCAAGAGTTCCGATGGCTACCCGGACGCCGTTAAGGACAAACCGCACTTCCTCAGCGACCGCTTCGCCGGCGCCTCCTTCCAGTCGCTGCCCGTCGATCAATCCCAGAAGCGCCTCTGCGAGGTGCGCTGTCTCGACCTGCTCGACGACATGAATAACTGGGCCGGCCCCAAGTACCTCATAGCCGAGGGCGATACGTACACCAAATCGCCGGAAGATGAGACCTACCCGCAACTGGACGTCAACTATGTCAAGCTCGACCGCCTGCCGAAGTTCTCCGAGGGCTGGGCGCCGGTGCTCGACGCCCTGCGCGCCGGCGCGTTCTTTGTGACCTCGGGCGAAGTTCTGTTGCACGACTACGCCGTTGAGGGCGCGGGCGCCAAGCGCACCTTCGCCGTCGACGTGGATTGGACCTGGCCCGCCGAATTCGTCGAGCTGGTCTGGGGCGACGGCAAGACCACCGGCCGCGAAATCCTGTCCGCAACCTCGCTGGCGCCGTTCTCCACCCATCGCTACCGTATCCCGTTCGATGCCACCGGCAAGAAATGGATACGTTTCGCCGCGTGGGATTCGGCGGGCAACGGAGCTTTCACCCAACCCGTGCATTTGCAGTAGGCGCCGTGGGCGGGATGTCGGATCGACGGGCGAAAGCGCCTGTCCCACCTTGCCGTCGAACGACCTCCATCCTTGTGGGGCAGGCGCTTTCGCCTGCCAGCCGTGCTCTATGATAGAAATTGGACGGAGAAGACCGGCGTCCAGGCGAATTCCTTCGGGATTCGTAATCCCGCGGATTCGGTTTTTCGAGCACAATAGAGAATTGCACAGCGCCTCTAAGGAGCCATCGCATCAAACCATTTATGACGCGTCATCGGATGTTGCCACCCGTCTGCGCCGCCGTTCTGGCGACCCTCTTCGCCGCCGGCTGTTCCACACGCGCCGAGAACCAGGGGGCCGCGCCGCCTCCGCCGGTCGAAGTGACCCAGGTCGCGGCCACCGACGTCCCCATCTACGTGGAGTATCCGGCGCAAACCTACGCGCGCAACATGGTGGAGGTGCGCGGCCGGGTGGAGGGCTACATCGAAAAATGGCTTTTCAAGCCCGGCGACGAGGTTCGGGAAGGCCAGCCGCTCTATGTTCTGGATCTCCGCCCTTACGAAGCCGCCGTCCAGCAGGCTAACGGAAACCTCAAGCAGACCGAGGCGGATTTGGATTACGCCCGCCAGCAGGTTTCGCTCTTGCAGGCCCAGGCCAACCTGGCGGTGGCGCAGGCGAGTCTGGTCAAGGCGCATCAGGATTACGACCGGTTGAAGCCTCTGGTGGAGCAGGACGCCGCCGCCAAACAGGATCTCGACACGGCCACCACGGCCCTGACCGCGGCGGAGGCCAACGTGCGCGCCAACCAGGCCAACGTGGACCAGGCGCGGATTCAAACCGCAACCCAGATCCAATCCACCGAGGGAAAGGTGGAAGCGCAGCGCGGCCTCCTGGCCACCGCCAACCTGAATGTGCAGTACGGGACCATCCAGGCGCCCATCGCCGGCCTGGTGGGCGACACCCTGATTCCCGTGGGCGGCCTGGTCACGCCCAGCGCCGCGCAGCCGCTCACCACCATCGTCCCTCTCGATCCCATGTGGGTGCGTTTCAAGATCAGCGAGTCGCAGTACCTGGCCTACAAACGGCGCCTGCATGACCAGGCGCCGCTCGAACTCCTGCTGGCGGATGAGACCACTTTTCCCCAACGCGGCCATATAGAGAACACCGTGAATCAGGTGGACCCGAAGACCGGCACGCTCGAACTCCAGGCCAACTTCCCGAACCCCCAACATACGCTGCTGCCCGGCCAGTTCGGCCGCGTGCGGTTTCAGACCGAAGACCGCAAGAACGCCATCCTGGTGCCGCAGCGGGCCGTGCAGCAGATCCAGAGCCTGCAGACGGTGTACGTGGTGGGACCCGACAACGTGGCGCAGGCGCGGCCGATCACCACCGGCGACCGCTCGGGCGAATCCTGGATCGTCACCAGCGGCCTTCAACCGGGCGACCGCGTGGTGGTGGAAGGCCAGCTTCGCCTCAGGCCTGGCATGCTGGTCCACCCCATTCCCTATCGAGGGGCGGGCCGGTAACCCATGGCGCGCTTCTTCATCGACCGCCCCGTCTTCGCGATGGTCATCGCCCTGATCATGGTGCTGCTGGGCGCCGTGGCCATTCCCAGTCTGCCTATCGCCACCTATCCCGAAGTGGTGCCGCCGGTGGTCCAGATCACCACCAGCTATCTCGGCGGCAACGCCATCGACCTGGAAAAGACCGTCTCGCAGCCCATCGAAGAGCAGCTCGTGGGACTCGACGGGATGCTCTACTACCAATCCAATTCCGCCAACAACGGCTCCATCACCATCTCGGTGACGTTCAAGCTGGGCACCAACCCCGACACCGCCACCGTGCAGACGCAAAACCGCGTGAGCGTGGCGCTGCCCCGCCTGCCTCCCGAAGTGCAGCGCCAGGGCGTGGTGGTGAAGAAGGTGTCGAGCGCGTTTCTGATGGGCGTCAGCCTGGTGTCCAAGGGGGACCGCTACGATTCGCTCTTCCTGGCCAACTACGGCCAGATCAACCTGGTGAACCAACTGGGCAGCCTTCCCGGCATCGGCGATTCGCGCCTGGGCTCGGCGCAGACCTATTCCATGCGCGTGTGGGTGAACCCGGACAAGATGGCCAAGCTGGGGCTGACCGCAACCGATGTCGCCAATGCCATCGGGGTGCAGAACCGGCAGAACCCGGCCGGCTCCATCGGCCAGGCGCCATCGCCCGCGGGGACCGATTTTCAGTACACCGTAAGCGCGCCGGGCCGCCTGGTGGACGCCAGCCAGTTCGACAACATCATCCTGCGCGCCCAGCCGGACGCTTCCCTGGTGCGCATCCGCGACGTGGGCCATACCGACCTCGGCGCGCTGACCTACAGCGGCTTCAGCCGCCTGAACGGGCGGCCCTCGGCCAACGTCATCGTTTACCTCGCGCCCGGGGCCAACGCCACGGCCGCCGCCAAGACGGTCTACGCCTACATGGAGCAGGCCAAGAAGAACTTCCCGCCGGGCATGGAGTACCTGGTTCCCTACGATTCCACCATTTTCGTGCGAGCCGCCATCGAGGACGTGATGCTGACCCTGTTCGAAGCCATCGTCCTGGTGCTGCTGGTGGTCTTCATGTTCCTCCAGAACTGGCGCGCTACCCTGATTCCCCTGCTCACCGTGCCGGTTGCGGTGGTGGGCACGTTCGCGCTATTTCCCATTCTCGGATTCACCATCAACATCACCAGCATGTTCGGACTGGTGTTGGCCATCGGCATCGTGGTGGACGATTCCATCGTGGTCGTAGAGGCCGTGCAGCGCCACATCGACGAAGGAATGCCGCCGCGCGAAGCCACCATTCAGGCGCTCAGCGAAGTTTCCGCGCCGGTGGTGGCCATTGCCTTCATCCTGGCCGCCGTCTTCATCCCGGTGGCGTTCCTGGGAGGCATAAGCGGCCAGATCTACAAGCAGTTCGCGCTCACCATCGCCGTCTCCGTGCTGCTTTCGGCCTTCAACGCGCTCTCTCTCAGCCCCGCGCTGAGCGCCCTCATTCTGCGCCCGAAACAGACCAAACGAGGTCCTCTGACGTTTCTCTTCGATCGCTTCAACCGGGGGTTCGGCTACACCACCGGGAAGTATCTCTCCTCGGTGAAGTTTCTGAGCCGCCGCGCGTTAGTGGCCCTGGCCGGGCTGGCTATTCTCACCCTGGCGGCGGTGCAGCTCTTCCGCATCCTGCCCGCCGGGTTCCTGCCGGATGAGGACCAGGGAGCGTTTTTCGTCTCCGTCCGTCTCCCCGATGCCGCGTCCATGGACCGCACCAGCCTCGCCACGCGGAAAATCGAGTCGGTCATCGGCGGCCTGCCGGGAGTCGGCACATACTTCACCATCGGCGGCCTGGACATCGCCACCGGGACGGCCAACTCCAACGTTGCCACCATCATCGCGGCGCTCAAGCCGTGGAGCGAGCGCAAGTCCAAGGACCTGCAATTGGCCGCCATCCTGGCGCGCGCCCAGGCCGGCTTCTACAACGTGCCGGAGGCCTTCACGTTCGCCTTCGGGCTGCCTCCCATTCTGGGACTCAGCGCCACCGGCGGATTCCAGTTCATGCTGGAGGACCGCGCCGGCGGCGACGTCGAATCGCTGAACAACGCCGCCGATGCGCTGGTGGACGCCGCCCGCCGCCGTCCGGAAATGGCCAGCGTGCTGAGCACCTTCCGCGCCCACGTGCCGGCTTACAGCATCGCCATGGATACGGCCAAGCTCGAAACCCTGGGCATCCCCGTCGAGGACGCCTATGACGCCCTGCAGACCTTCATGGGCGGCTTGTACGTCAACGACTTCAACGTCTTTGGGCGGACCTGGCAGGTGCTCGTGCAGGCCGAGCCGGAATTCCGCGACCGCGCCGGCGCCATCGACCGTTACTACGTGCGCGGCTCTGGCGACGCCATGGCCCCGCTCGGAACCTTTGCTACCATCGCTCCGTCCTCCGGCCCCGACGTGATTTACCGCTACAACCGCTTCCGCGCCATCCAGATTCTGGGCGGACCCGCGCCCGGCTATTCGAGCGGCGACGCCATCAAAGCCATGGAGGAAACCGCCGCCAGCCTGCCCTCCGGCTACGGCTACGAGTGGACCGGAACCACCTACCAGCAGAAGCTGGCGCAGGGCAACGAGCCGGCCATTTTCGGCTTTGCCTCCGTGCTGGTGTTCCTCTTCCTGGCGGCGCTCTACGAGAGCTGGACCATTCCCATGGCCGTGCTGTTCGCCGTGCCGCTGGGCATGTTCGGCGCATTGTTGGGCGCATATCTCCGGTCTTATCCTTACGATATCTACACGCAGATCGGCATCGTGACGCTGATCGGCCTGTCCGCTAAGAACGCCATTCTGATCGTGGAGTTCGCCAAGGAAAGCCACGCCCACGGCAAAACCGTGCGCCAAGCCGCCATGGAAGCCGCGCGCCTGCGGCTCCGTCCCATTCTGATGACCAGTTTCGCCTTCATCCTGGGCGTCACCCCATTGATGCTTTCCTCCGGCGCCAGTTCCGGAGCGCGCCGGTCGCTGGGCACCGCGGTCTTCAGCGGCATGCTCTCCGCCACCCTGTTCGCCGTCTTCATCGTCCCGGTCCTCTACATCGTGGTGCAAACCCTGGCGGAGCGCCGCAATCCGCTGAAGGAGGAAGCGTGATGAACACCGTGACCGATTGGCAGGCGAAGGCGCCTGCCCCACCACGCTCAGTCGAGGTAGGACAGACGCTTTCGTCTGTCAAGCTGGCCCTCGCCATCCTGCTCCTCGGCCTGTCGGCTTGCACGGTGGGCCCCAACTACAAGCGCCCGGACACGCCGCTCCCGCCGCAGTTCCACGCCGCGGCGCAGCCCGAATCGGCCGCCTCCATCGCCGATGCCAAATGGTTCGACCTGTTCGACGACGATACCCTGAAGCAGCTCGTCAATACCGCTATCGACCGCAATTTCGACCTCCGCATCGCCGCCGAGCGCGTCGAGGAGGCGCGCGCCTCGCTCGGCGTCGCGCGCGCCAATCAATACCCATTTCTCGACGCGCAGGCCTTGGGGCAATCTACGCGCAGCTCCACCGTGGGTTCCTTTCCGGTCTCGCCGGGCGAGCAGATCGCCTCCACCTACACCCAGGCGGGCGTCGCGCTTTCCTGGGAAATCGATTTCTGGGGTCGCCTGCGCCGCTTGACGGAAGCCGCGCGCGCCCAGTACCTGGCCACCGAAGAGGGCCGGCGCGGCGCGCTGGTCTCCCTGGTTTCCCAGGTGATGACCACATACTTCGAGTTGCTGGAGCAGGACCTCGAACTGGAGATCAGTGGCAAAACACGCGATATCGCCACCGACAACCTGCGCCTGATCAAGCTGCGCCATGACCGCGGCGCCGCCACCGGCCTGGACGTGAGCCAGGCCCAACAACTGCTCTACACGGCCACCTCCGCCATGGCCGCCGCCGAGCGCGGCGTGGGCCAGACCGAAGACGCGCTCAGCCTGCTGCTGGGCGGAGCGCCCGCCACTCAGCCCCGCGGCAAGCCGCTCTATCAGTTCCCGTTGCCGCCCCAATTGCCCGCCGGCCTGCCTTCCGCCCTGCTCGAGCGCCGCCCGGACATCCTCCAGGCGGAGCAGAACCTGGTGGCCGCCAATGCCCAGATCGGCGCCGCCCGCGCGCTCTACTTTCCCACCATCGAACTCACCGGTTTCTTCGGCGCGCAGAGCCGCGCACTAACGCAATTCTTCACCTTCCCCGCGCGTATGGAGAACATTGGCCCATCCGCCCTACTCCCCATCTTCCACGCCGGACAGACCCGCCAGCAGGTGCGCCTCACCGAGGCCCAGCAGCGCGAAATGCTGGCCACCTATCAGAAGGCGGTCTACAGCGCTCTGCGCGACGTCTCCGACGCGCTCATCGCACATGACCGCACGCGCCAGCAGCGCGAACAGCAGGAACAGCTAGTCGCCGCCCTTTCGGAAAGCGTGCGCCTCTCGACCCTTCGCTACCAGGGCGGGCTGGACAGCTACCTCCAGGTGCTCGACGCGCAACGCAGCCTGTTCCAGGGCCAGCTCCAGCTCGCGCAGCTTCGCATGGGTGAATTGCAATCCGTGGCCCAACTCTACCGCGCCCTGGGCGGCGGATGGCAGTAGCAGCGGAAACAGTTCGTCACCAATAGCATGTCCGCTTTGCTCGACCCCTCCCTGACGCGGCGCCCTCTGGGCCCGGCTCAATAGCAGTCTGGCGAGCCGCGACCGTCAGGGAGCGGTTGGCTCAATAGCAGTCTGGCGAGCCGCGACCGTCAGGGAGCGGTTGGCGACAAGCCTTTAACAGGCGAGATTTCCCGGCATGAACTTCTGTTCGCTCGGATACAATACGGACATGCAATCAAAGCATAGACTTGGGGTAATTGCGCTGTTCCTCCTTTCCTCCGCCATCGCCGCCGCGCAGACCGTTTCGATCGACGCCTCGGGCGGCGGAAGAGTCTTCGATGGCGTGGGCGCGATCAGCGGCGGAGGCGGCAACTCCAGGCTCCTGATCGATTATGCGGAGCCCTATCGGAGCCAGATTCTCGACTACCTGTTCAAGCCCCACTACGGCGCCAGCCTTCAAATTCTCAAGGTGGAAATCGGCGCCGACATGGACTCCACCGACGGGGCGGAGTCGAGTCACATGCATACGGCCACGGACGAAAACTACCATCGCGGCTATGAGTGGTGGCTCATGGAGCAGGCCAAGGCCAGAAATCCGCGGATCAAGCTGGCCGCCCTGCCATGGGGCGCCCCGCACTGGGTGGGTAACGGTAACTATTGGTCCAAGGACATGATCGATTACATGATCAAGTGGCTCAAGCACGCCAAGTCCGACCATCGTCTGACCATCGACTATGTGGGCGGACGGAACGAAAAGGGCTACAACGTTCAGTGGTACAAGGATTTCAAGGCGGCGCTACGCGCCAACGGCCTCTCTTCCATTAAGGTCGTCGCTTCCGACGACTGGCCAAAGCAGAGCCTGTGGAACATAGCCAAGGAGATGAAGAACGATCCCGCCCTGAACGACGCCATCGATATCGTGGGCGCCCACGGTCCCGGCTGGGGCGGTTACCCGCCTCCCGAGGCGCTATCCCTCGGCAAGCCGCTGTGGGACAGTGAAGGCCACTACGATGAGAAGCTGCCGTTCAACGAGATGGCGCGCAACGTCAACCGTAACTATCCCGGCGGCAAGGTCACTGCCGCCATTTACTGGCCCATTGTCAGCGCCATCTATGACAACCTGCCCTACGATAACATCGGGATGATCAAATGCAACCAGCCCTGGTCGGGGCATTACGTGGTCACTCCTTCGGTCTGGGCCATGGCCCATACCGCGCAGTTCACCGAACCCGGCTGGAGTTATATCGATGGCGCATCGGGCTTTTTCAGCCAGGACGCCACCGGCGCTCACGGCAGCTACGTCACGCTGAAGTCGCCCGATAACAAGGACTTCAGCGTCATCATCGAGACCGTTCAGGCCAAAGCCCCCCAGACGGTGCAATTCAGCGTCGCCGGCTTCCCCAAAGCTGCCGTGCATCTTTGGTCGACTGATTTCACTTCCAGTAACTCTTCCGATTGGTTCGTGAGGCAGGCCGACTTGGTTCTTTCTGGTGGCCAGTACTCGCTCACCATCCAGCCGGGCTATGTGTATACCCTGACGTCCACCACCGGACAGACCAAGGCCGCCGTCGCCCCTCCCGCCGCCGCGCCATTCCCCATCCCTTACTCCGAGAACTTCGAAGCGTATGCCGTGGGCAAGATGCCAAAATATTTTTCCGATATGTACGGCGGCTTTGAAACATCGCGCTGCGCCGCCGGCCGAAAGGGCGTGTGTCTCGCCCAGGTTGTGCCGGCGGAGCCCACCGCGTGGAAAAGGACCAGCAACCGCCCATTCACCGAAATTGGCGATCTCGATTGGTCGGATTACCGGGTTTCGAGCGACGTCTTGCTGGAACAGGCGGGCTCGGTGGACATCATCGGACGCCTCACCGGGATGAGTGGCGAGGATACGCCGAATTCCTATGTGCTGCGCGTCTCGGATACAGGAGCGTGGTCGGTGCTGAAGACCAGCACGAAACGGGCTGCCACGGGACCGGATGAAGCCGTACTGGCATCGGGTAAAGCGAGTCCTCTGGGGGTCGGCGCCTGGCACGCACTCTCACTGGAGTTTCAGGGCGGCTCCCTGACCGCGAAGATCGATGGAGTGACGGTGCAGACCGTCTCCGACGCCACCTATGCCAGGGGCATGGCCGGTCTGGGAGTGGTAGGGTACGCCCTGGCCCAGTTCGACAACTTCAAGGTGGAACCCTTGAAACCGGCGCGGTAGCCGTGGGCGGCGCGGCGCCTGGAAAAATGGTGGGGCGGACCCCCTGGTCCGCAGCCGGCCCCCCGGCCGGCTTGTCGAGGGTGGCAGACACCTGATCCTTCGAGAGAGCGTCCGTGTCGGACGCGCGGACCTGGGGTCCGCCCCGGGTTCTCCAGCCCGGAGTCGCGGTAGGGACGTCATCGCTGACCGCCCCCCGCACAGATCCGTACGGGCGCTTTTAACGCATACGGCTCCTGCCTTGGATCATGGCGTCGAAGCGAACATGGGGATACG
>JBEKPK010000204.1:0-10034 GCA_049520795.1 Bryobacteraceae bacterium | reverse complement strand
CCAGCGCCTGCATGGATAGGCTGATGACCAGGCCATTGTCCAGGCCGCTGGCGTGCAGGGGTTGCTGGTTGCGCAAGGGCAGGCACGCGAGCCATAGGGACGGCGCCGGAACGGTGCGGGCGGACTGGCTGGCCGGAAGATTGGCAAGAATCGGGGGCGGGATAGTAAAGGTCCCCGACGCGCCCTCGGCCGCGCAGTAACACTCGCCCCAGGCGGCCGCGGAGGGATCGACGCTGGTCACCCCCAATCAGGACCACGCCCTCGTGCGCCAGCGGCTGCCAGCGGAGGGTCGCCCCGAGCCGCCGATCCACCTGTCGCGGTTCTCCCATACGAGAGGTTCTGGCGACGGTACCGGCACGGCGAACGGGCCAACGTCGGCGCCGCTGGGCCCGGCGATCACCAGCTCGCCCGGCTCCAGGAACAGGCCGCCACCACGCCCGGGGCGTCCGCCGCGTTGCTCGCCGAGCAGACGCTTGTAGATGCCGGGAGCGCCCGGAAGCCGCGCAATCGCCAGGCGCACATTACCGTGGGCCACGGTGAGGCGCGGACCGGCATCGCGACCGGTGGCGTGCGCCGACGATAGCAACGCATCTCCCGGCGAGAAGGATGGCTGCGACCCGGAGTCCATGGCGCCGGTATAAGTAGTACAAGTCCCCAGAGGAGGAACTAACAAGACTTGACTCGGCGCCGGCTCGTGGTCTTCGTGCATGGCAAATACAGCCATGCCTTCGTCGGTGATGGAATCCGGCGGTCTCACAGTTCGCGAGATTACCACCATCCCCGCGCTACGGCCGGACCAGGCCGCGGCCGGCAATATGGGTGGAGGCTCGCAAGGCCGCCGCCGGCATGGATCGACACCGTGAAGGTATTGCTGGGGGCCGCGCCTGCCTGTCGAACCTGAAGCGGAACGTAACAGCCGGCCGGGCTTTCGGGCGGAAGTCGAAACACGATCTCATCGGCGCCATCCGTCGCACCGTGCCGCACCGCGTCCACGGTAGCGCGCTGAAGACCAACCCAAACCTCCGGGCGCGACGCGCCCACCCCCGTTCCCGAAAGAACCACGGACTGGCCGGGCTGGGCGGCACTGCGCAGGCTGTTTTCGGAACGGGAGCCACCGGAGGTCAGGTTGTCCAGGCGGCCCGGGCCCCAACCCTCCAGGTTGCGGCTGAAAATGCCGAAACCGGAAGGAACCACCTTCATGGAGTAAGGCGCGCTGGCCGCGCCTTCGACCATCACCGTCAGCGAGACATCGCCCAGAGGCGCGCCCGTGGGCAGCCTCCCTTCGATGCGCCTCGGCGAGACCTCGAGCAACGGGACGCGGACCGAAGCGCCTCGCGCGGACACCGTCACCGAAGTGGTCCGCGCACTGTTCCCCAAGCGGACTCCAACGATATCGAAGAGCGCGCCGCGGGCGATGGAACCGCCGGGGAGCATGGACGGCTTGCGGCTGGCGGCGTTGACCACGCCGCCGGTACGGATCGCCGGGGGCTGCGCCCACAGTGGGGCCGCCGCCAAAAGAACCACCGCGCCGGCGCGCATCGCTATTCGATGGTGACGTGGCCGGGGTTGGCGGCCTCACCGTCCACGGTGACCTGAATCACCACGTCGCCTTTCCCCGCCAGGCTTTGCGGCAGCAACGCATCGATCTGGTCCAGACCCGGATATAGCGCATTCTGCGCGCCCGCGTAAATGACCGGCAGGTTGACGCCCCCGGCTGTGACGGTGACGCTATTCGATGCGGAACTGTGACCCCTGAGGCCGGTGTCAAACGCCGGTCCAACTGCTGCTGGACGCCTCGGACTCCAACACGGCCAGGCTGATGTCGGGGTACGCGAGCCGCATCATACAGGCTTATAACGCCGCCTGTGAGGCGTGCGCATAACAAGCGGCGCGGCGGCGTGATTCGACGGAGGAGATATCGACGTAGTCGGCGGGCGAGAACATCATGGTATCCTCGGCGGCCTCGTAATCCAGGTGTAGAGGATCGGACACGCGGATACAAAGCCGCTCTACGATTGCGGCCGGGACATCACTGCGCGAGAATAGAGGCGCCATGACAAGCTCCAACATCAGCCGCCGCGAAATGCTCGAAACGGTGGGTAGGCCGGTGGTCGCATCGGTGTTGCTCACTCCAGTGATCGGGGACGCCGTCGTCTCATGCGCCGTGGCCGCTGATGAAGCGCTTCTGGGTGGAGTTGCGGGCATCGATCGGGTGACCGTGCTTCCGGGTAAGACGTACCTCAAGGGATGGGCCGGTTATGGGGACCCGCCGACGCCCGGTAGGGGCCGGGGCTCCCAGGCCGCGCCGCCTGCTGAAACGCGCCCCGCGCCGGCCGTAATCTGGAGTAAGGCCTCCGGTCCCGGGGCGGTCGTCTTCGCGGACCCCAAGTCGCTGGTCACCACTGCGACTTTTTCGGCGCCGGGCGAGTACTCCCTAAAGCTCACGGCCGATAACGGCCAAGCGACCGCGCTCTCCACCTTGAATGTCACTGTCGAGACGCCGCCCCCAGCAAGACAACTGGATGCGGTCTACACCAAGATCTTCAAGGTCGACAACCCTTTGTGGAACTCCCGGATGAAGGCTCTGATGGTAAGTTGGATTCCCCATTGCATCGACCAGATTGACCGCACGGACCTCACCGAGGGTCCCGGTGGAATCGACAACTTCGTCGAGGCGGGGAAGGCGTTGCGCGGCGAGCCCCATGGTAGTCACAAGGGCTACGTGTTTTCTAATGCCTGGGTCCACCAGACCGTGGAGGCCATGAGCATCGCGCTCATGATCGATTCCCAGGGCGATCCGGAGATCGTCAAAGCCCAGGACAAGATGCGGGCGACGCTCGAGGCTTGGATCCCTATCATCCTGGCCGCCCAGGAGCCCGATGGATATTTGCAGACGGCTTTCACCCTGCCCAGGGTGGGCGCGCGCGGCGCCATTGATTCCGGCCCATTCCAGCACTGGGAGCGGCGCGGCGATCACGAGGGTTATACCGCGGGCTATTTCCTGGAGTCCGCCATCAACCATTACCTCATGACGAACAAGAGGGATGCCCGGCTCTACCAGGCGGCCAGGAAGCTCGCCGATTGCTGGTGTGGAAACCTCGGCCCCCCGCCCAAGAAGGCATGGTACGACGGCCACGAAGAAATGGAACAGGCGCTCGTCCGGTTCGGCCGTTTTGTAAACGATATGGAAGGCGGGGGCAAGGGCGCGAAGTACATCGAACTGGCCAAGTTTCTGCTCGATTGCCGCTACACCGCCGCGAAGGACAACCGCGAAAGGCAGGAGTACGACCAGAGCCATTTGCCGGTCACTCAGCAGTATGAGGCGGTGGGTCATGCCGTGCGAGCGGTCTATTGTTACTCGGGTATGGCCGACGTCGCCGTGGAAACCCACGACCCCGACTATCAAAGCGCCGTCAAGTCGCTCTGGGCTAACCTCGTCCACAAGAAGTACTACGTCACCGGCGGCGTGGGGAGCGGCGAAACCTCGGAAGGGTTCGGCCCGAATTACTCGCTGAGAAACGGCGCCTATTGCGAATCCTGCTCGAGTTGCGGCGAGATTTTCTTTCAGTGGAAAATGAACCTGGCTTGCCACAACGCCAGGTACGTGGATTTGTACGAAGAGACCATGTACAACGCCCTGTTGGGGGCCACGGATCTTGCGGGCAAGAACTTCTACTACACCAATCCCCTGGATGCGAACGCGCTTCGTACCCCGTGGCACGCTTGCCCCTGCTGCGTCGGCAACATCCCGCGGACGCTGCTCATGCTCCCCACCTGGGTCTACGCCAAGAGCGCCGACGGCATTTATGTCAACCTTTTCATTGGGAGCGCTATCACGGTTGAGAATGTGGGCGGCGTCGATGTCCAGATGGTCCAGGCGACTAATTACCCATGGGACGGCAAAGTCTCCATCACCGTCAATCCCAAGGCGCCGAAGAGCTTCAGTATCAGGATCCGGACGCCGAACCGTAACGTCAGCCGCCTCTACGAGAGCACGCCCGACGCGAATGGCATTACTTCCCTCGCCGTCAACGGTTCGGTGGTGAAGCCGGTCATCGATAAGGGGTACGCCGTGATCACGCGCGGCTGGAAAGCGGGTGACAAGATCGACTTGGTTCTGCCCATGAAGGTCCAGCGCGTGAGAGCCGCCGGTCAGTTGGAAGCGGACCGGAACAAGGTGGCCCTCCGGTTCGGTCCCCTGGTTTATAACATCGAACAAGTAGACCAGGACATAAGCAGGGTTCTCAGCCCCGATGCTCCCCTGACCATCGAGTGGAAGCCCGATCTGTTAGGTGGCGTGGTAGTGATCAAAGGCAATTTCGCCGATGGCAGCCCCATGCTGGCGATCCCCAACTACGCGCGGATGAATCGTGAGACGGAGGCCGCGCCGGCTCCTCCCGCGCCCGCGGCCGGCGCGCGGTCCGCTCGCCGTCCGGCCACATCCATCGTCTGGATCAAGGAAGGGTAGCTGCTGCCGGGACCGCTGTTTTCCCGCGGAAAACTGCGTGTTCGCGCGGCGAGCCGATCGCGTTGAAGAGCCGGTCGAGTTCGTCGTACGGGCGCGCTGCCAGGCGCGGCGAGGCGCAAAGGGGGCTGCGAGCCAACCGGCGCGCCGCGGACCAGTGCAGTTCCACTGGCGCAAGGTACAGAATCTGCACTGAACACGACAGTTGTTGCAGCTCGAACCTCGGCGGCGCGCGCGGGAGTGCCAAGTCCAGACAGCGTGTAGAATTCGAGGGAGAGGTTGCGCATGAACCAACCAGACAAGACGCTGGACCGCTTCTGGGATATGCCCCAGCGGGACCTGCTCGTCCTCCTTCAGGCAACTCCAGCCGGGCTGACTTCCGACGAGGCCAAACAGCGGCTGCGTCTGCATGGCCCGAACAGCTTGGTAGGGGAGTCCCGCTTCGCTCCCCTGCTCGGCTTTCTGGCCTTTTTTGCCAATCCCCTGGTCCTCATTCTTCTGGCGGCCAGCGCCGTTTCGATCGTGCTGGGCGATCACGTTGGCGGCGCCATCATCATCGCGATAGTCCTGCTCAGCGTCGTCGTGAACTTCTACATGGAGTTTCAGGCTCGACATGCGGTGGAGGACATTCGCAAGCAGGTGGCTACCACCGCCGCGGTGTTACGCGACGGCCACGAACTGGAGCTGCCGGTCGCGGAGTTGGTCCCCGGAGATATCATCCGGCTCAATGCCGGGGACCTGGCGCCAGCCGACGCCCGGTTATTGGACAGCAAGGACCTGCACGTGCGCGAGTCCGCGCTCACGGGCGAGTCTTTGCCCGTCGACAAGGCGGCGAGCGATCTTCCGGCGGGGCAGCACACCATTGCCGACGCCAGCAACAGCCTTTTCCTGGGGACTGCCGTGCAGACGGGAATCGGCACAGCGGTCATCGTTCGCACCGGCAAGGATACGGCCTTCGGCGCCATCGCCCAACGGCTGGCCATGCGGCCGCCGGAGACCGAATTCGGCCGCGGCATTCGCCACTTCGGGTTGATGATCACGCGCGTGATGATGCTGTTGGTGCTCTTCGTCCTGCTGGTGAACATCGTCTTACATCGCCCGCTGTTGGAATCGTTCTTGTTCTCCGTCGCGCTGGCCGTGGGGATGACGCCGGAGATGATGCCGATGATCATCACGATCTCGCTGGCGCAGGGTGCGCGCCGGATGGCCAGGAAAAAGGTTCTGGTCAAGCAGCTTACGGCCATCGAGGACTTCGGCAGCATCGAGATTCTTTGTAGCGATAAGACGGGCACCCTCACCGAAGGCGAGATTGCGCTGGACCGGCACGTGGACATGCAGGGCCGGGACAACGACGAGGTGCTGCGATTCGTCTACCTGAACAGTTATTTTCAAACCGGCATCAAGAGCCCGCTGGACGATGCCATCCTGAAGTATCAGCGCCCCGCCATTACGGAGTATGAGAAGGTGGACGAGATCCCGTTCGACTTCAACCGCAAGCGCCTTTCGGTGGTGGTGCGGCGCGGCGGCGAGAACTTCCTGATCACCAAGGGCGAGGCGGAAAGCATGTTTGCCATCTGCGCCACGGTCAGCATCGACGGGGGGGCGCAACCGTTCGACGAAAGCCGGCGCGCCCAAGCGGCGGAGACCCTGAAGAAGTTGAGCGCCGACGGGTACCGCGCCCTTGGAGTCGCATTCCGGAAGGTGGAGAAGCAGGATTCTTATCCGCTGGCGGCCGAGCGGGAGATGACGCTGATCGGGTTCGCGGCATTCCTCGACCCGCCCAAGGAGGGGATTGTCGCAGTACTCGAAGCGCTGAAAAGGAACGGCGTTTCCGTGGTCGTCATGACCGGCGACAACCAGTACGTGACCCAGAAAGTGGCCCACGATGTCGGCCTGGCTACCGACTGCATTGTCACCGGCGACCAACTGGACACCATGGACGATGCCGCGCTGGCGTACCAGGCGGAGCACGGCGCCATCTTCGCCCGTGTGTCTCCCGAACAGAAGAACCGGGTAATCCTCGGTCTGAAGGCCCGCGGGCGCGTAGTGGGGTACATCGGCGACGGCATCAACGACGCTCCGTCGCTGCACACCGCGGACGTCGGCATTTCCGTAATGAATGGCGTGGATGTGGCCAAAGACGCCGCCAAGATCATCCTGCTGGAGAAGGATCTGGCGGTTTTGAACGACGGGGTAATGGAAGGGCGGCGGTGCTTCGCCAACATCATGAAGTACATCATCATGGGCACCAGCTCCAACTTCGGCAATATGTTCAGCATGGCCGCGGCCTCGCTCTTTCTTAAATTCCTGCCCATGTTGCCGACTCAAATCCTGCTGAACAATTTCCTTTACGACACCTCGCAGATCGCCGTCCCCGGAGATAACGTGGATCCGGCCCTGCTGCACAAGCCCAAGCGGTGGCAAATCGGGTTCATTCGCCAGTTTATGACGATCATCGGCCCCATCAGCTCCATCTACGATTTCCTCACTTTTGGCGTCCTCCTCTGGTGGTTCCACGCTGGATCCAACCCGCCGCTGTTCCGGACCGGGTGGTTCGTGGAATCCCTGGCCACTCAGACGCTGGTGGTATTTGTGATCCGGACGGCGGGCAACCCGTTTCGGAGCCGCCCGAGCGGGCAGTTGCTGATAAGTGTAGTAGCCATCACCGTCGTTGGCGCCGTGCTGCCGTACACGCCCCTCGGCCCCTTGCTCGGGTTTACCCCATTACCGCTGTCGTTGCTGGGTGCGATCTCGCTGCTTGGCCTGACATACCTGTTTTTGGTGCAAGTCGTCAAGACCTGGTTCTATCGCCGGCATGCATTGCTCTGACACGCACGGCGCGGGACGTGCGACAAAACGGCGTGCGTCCGGCGCCGCCGACACGGAGCGCCAAACAGCGGCTGCCGCCTGCGCAGCGATTCCGGGCGAGCGGCAGGCGCAAAGCAGACGCTGGGGCGCGAAGAAGGAGCGTGCCCCAGGTCCGAGGTGGGTCGGAGATCACTGAAGATGGCTCTGGCCGCCTCATCCGTGAGTTGCGCGTAGATTATCGTGTTGCGAGGTCCGAAAGGTCCAGTCGACAATGCGCGTTTTAGTTATCACGGCCGCCATCGCCGCTGCTCCTAAAGCCGCTGGATGACCTTGCTGATGTCGGCATCGCTCACGCCGAAGCGCTGGCCATATTCTCCCGGCGTTAGCCAGTGATGATAGTTCGCCGAGCCTGGCGTCTGCTGTTCCGCCAGAAGTTCTTCGAGGTCGGCCTGCTGGCTCGCCGATGGCGCAAGCGTGGCCGCCATCGCGCTGATCGCCGTGCTTTTCATCGGTTTTGTCCCTCAATACGTCAAGGTGAACCGGCTGGAAAATGAATCGCGCCAATCTCGCCAAGAGACCGCAGGAGCCGAACTTCGGGGGAGATGATCGGCTTCGCATATGTTCAAGCGAGCCAAACGAACTACTGGCTAGCCGCCGAAACCAGCAGCCGGTGTCCCTGCCGGCTGATCCCCGGGGCGGTTTCTCTTTCACGCCACCCGCACTCCAGGGCGCCTGGTCCAGTGAGCCTGGGTGCCGTGCCGCACACGGGGAGGTTAGTTCAGTTCGCGCCAGTCTTGCTCGTTCAACTCCACTTTGTGCTTCTTCGCAGCGGACTTGATGCGTTTCCAGGCGGCGTCGCGCTCAGAGTCGGTCACCCCTTCCACCTGCTTGAAGCGGGCGATTGCGTTGCGCACGTGAGCGGCGTCATGGATGGGTTCTTTACGCTCCTTGGGGAAAGCGAAGTCTTCGTCGGCGACATGATCGCGGCTGGCTTCAGTGATCTTGGACATACTTCCCGGTGAGCAAGCCAATGGCCGCTTTACCCGCGCCATCGCAGGAACGCGGCGACACCGCCGACCGATTCGAGCAAAGCGGCGTCTTCAATAAATATCACGGTGGCGCCGCTTTGGTTGGCTTTCGTCACCAGGAGATCGGGCAGAGACGCTTGCCGCGGCTCTTCGCTGGCAGTTCCTCCCTCTGAATCGGGGAGTTCCGGCGCGAGAATGGCTCGCACTTCCTCCGGCAGGGGATGGCTGTCCTCGAGCGCGCCGCTGATGAGCAATTCATCGACCTGTCCGTTGACCAGGGCTTCGAGCGTCTCCTGCAACCCGACCACCGCCAATCCGCGAGCGCGATACTGCTGCATCAGCCGCTCCACCTTTTCCGCGGCAGTCCTGGCCTCCTGCTCCAGCAGCTTGGCGAGAGTGGCTGTCAGGACATCCTGCTGGGAAGCATGGATATCAATCTTCATGACCTCCACCATGGAGACCATTTCCCGAGGCAGTTGTTCCTGAAGAAGCGGAATCACAACCTGATCTCCGGCCAGGATGATGTGACTTATTTTGTCCTCGCGGACAATCTGAGCCAGGCGTTCCATGACCTCTTTGGCGTGCTCCTGGTGGGCGTTCCCCACACGCCGCTGGTAGCGGGCCTGCGACCATCCACCGACTTTGACTCGATGGACTTTCTTGCCTTTCACATCCTCCGCGGCGATTATATGGTCAAGGCCGAAGACGAAGATACGCGCCGTGTTCGTGTCCGTGAGCACCGCGGCGTAGCGCGGGTATTGCTCATCGAGCCGGGCCAGATGATACAGATGAGGTTGGGGGCAGGCGTAGACGCGGTTATCGCTGACCGGGGTGGTTAACTGGATGGCCTCGAAAAACTCTCCCGCGCCCCAACACGCGTATATGGCGACCCCGTTCGCCGCGGGGTCGATTTTGCCGGCGGCATAGGAAACGATTCGTTCCACGTCCCGATCGAAACTGTGACGCTCGGGGGAACCCGGCGCCCACGTCCTGGCGAGAGCTTTGAATTCGCGATGCAGATACGGCGCGGCGTCGGACGTGCGTCCGTGCCGATCCGGCTGAGTGTTCAGACACGCTCACCACCGGCAGCGTGGTGGGCTCGAATGCCACCAGCCGCGCGAGAGGCTCTTCCATGGTGGTCGCAAGTTGGTCCGTGGTCGCGGAGGACATGACAGAGCATGAGCACGCGGCGGGCCAGATGGAGATCAGGTTCTCGCTTCGGTGTTCCGCCTCTTGTCAGGTTCCGGCGCCCCGTCGTCCGTTTTCTCTCGGCGTGCTGGCCAGCCGCGATCAAGCCTGACGGAGACGCGGCCAGGGCAGGCACATCATCCGGATGCCTCCTTGGGTATGGGGTTGTGCCAACCGCCGTCCGAAGCGATAATCGCGTCAGCCTCTTTCGGCCCCCAACTCCGGCGCCTGTAGGGGCGGGCGTTGTGGCGCCCCTTAAGGACTGGGTCGACCACCGCCCAGGCGGCTTCCACCGCATCCTCACGAGTGAAGAGTGCACCATCGCCGGCTAGGGCGTCGCCCAAGAGCCGCTCGTAGGGCGCTTTCTCTCCCGTCCGTTCCTCGAGAAGGTAGAGCTCGCGCTGCTCCCCGACGAACTCCTTTCCGGCGAGTTTGACGCGAGCTGCGATGGCGACGGCCGTGTTGGGGGAGACCCGGAAGCGCAGGTAGTTGGCCGGGCCGGCGGGCGGCGCTGAGTCGGCGAAAAGCCTCTGCGGCGCCGGTTT
>JBEKPK010000203.1:0-10120 GCA_049520795.1 Bryobacteraceae bacterium | reverse complement strand
TGTGCGATCACATGGTGGTCGAGCGGCGCCAACCCGTCCACGTCTGGGGCAAGGCGGCCGACGGCGAGGCCGTTTCGGTTACGTTCCGCGGCGAAACCCGCGCGGCGACCGCCGACAACCTCGGTTTCTGGTCCATCTACCTGCCGGCCTCCGAGGCGGGCGGCCCGTTCGAGATGGTCATCAAGGGCAATAACTCCATCACCCTGCGCGACGTGATGGTGGGCGAGGTGTGGGTGGATTCGGGCCAGTCCAACATGGAGTTTTCGCTGCGCCAGGCGCTCAACGGGGAAGCCGAGGTGGCCGCCGCCAATCATCCCAACATCCGCTTCTTCAAGGTCCAAAGGAAATCGTCTCCGGTCCCTGCCAGCGACGCCGACGCCATCCCCTGGCAGGTTTGCACGCCGCAGAGCGCCGGCAGGTATTCGGCCGTGGCGTACTTTTTCGCGCGCGCCCTCGACCAGCAGCTCAACATCCCCATCGGCATCATCGACTCCTACTGGGGCGGCACCTACGTGGAGGCGTGGATGAGCCTGCGCGCGCTTTCTTCGAGCGCCGACTTCATGCCCGCCTGGGCCCTGTGGGCGAAAACCATCGAGAACTACGACGTGCTGCTGGCGCGGCGCGAACGGCGCTACGCCGCCTGGCAGGAATCCGTGGCCAAAGCCAAGGCCGATAGGCGCACGCCGCCCGAGCAGCCCTGGGAGCAGAACCTGAACAACGCCGACATGCCGACCGGGCTCTACAACGCCATGATCGCGCCGCTGACGCCCTTCCCCATCGCCGGCGTGATCTGGTATCAGGGCGAAAGCAACGCCTCGGTGGAGCGCGGCCCCACCTACGCGGCCATGTTCGCGGCCATGATCCGCGACTGGCGGCGCGCCTGGGGCATCGGCGATTTCCCCTTCCTGTTTGTGCAGCTTCCCAATTACCGCAGCGGTCCCACCAGCAAGTGGATGGAGCTGCGCGAGGCGCAGCTCCAGACGCTGGCCGTGGACAACACCGCCATGGCGGTGACCATTGACGTGGGCGAAGCCGCCAACCTCCATCCCCCCAACAAGCAGGACGTGGGACACCGGCTGGCGCTGGCCGCGCGCGCTTTGGCGTACGGCGAAAAGCTCGAATACTCCGGCCCCCTGTTCCGCGCCGCGGCGCCGGACGCGGGTGGACTGCGGATATGGTTCGATCATGTGGGCGCCGGCCTCGAAGCCAGGGACGGAGCGCCGCTGAAAGGCTTCCAGGTGGCCGGCGCAGACCGCCGGTTCCAGGCCGCCGATGCCCGCGTCGATGGCGTGACGGTGGTGGTTTCAAGCCCCAATGTGGCGCAACCGCTCTACGTGCGCTACGCCTGGGCGGACGCGCCCGAGTGCAACCTCTATAACAAGGATGGCCTGCCGGCGTCGCCCTTCCGCTCCGGGCCGTAACAGCTTGGATCGATGCCGCGTGAGGTACCCTTGATTAGGATCGTTGCAGTAAAGTAAACTGCCATTGGTGGTCCCCGGGGTTCGGGAGGCTAACTCATGAAGCGCGGATTCGCCTGTCTCTGCTTGCCGATCGTTCTTCTCCACGCCGCTTTCGGCCAATCCACCACGCCGGCCGCGAAGTTTGAAGTGGCGGATGTCCACGTGAGCGCACCCGGCGCCGATGCGAGCGGCGGGGCGCGTGTCCCCGGCCGGTTCGAGCTGCGGGGCGTTACCATGCTGCGTCTCATAATGACCGCCTATGGCGTCGAGGAAGACCGGGTCATAGGAGGGCCAAGCTGGCTCGATGTGGACCGCTTCGATATCATCGCCAAACCCCTTTCGTCTCTCTCTGAAGCGACGCTTCAGCCCATGCTCCAGGCTCTTCTGGCGGAGCGCTTCAATCTGGCGATTCGTAATGAGGACAGGCCTCTGCCGGTCTATGCGCTGACCCTCGGCAAGCGTAACCCGCGACTCAAGCAAGCCGCCGCCGGCGATGGCGATTGCAAGCCGGCTCTTGTGGACGGCCAGCGAACCTATACATGCCATGGCGTAACCATGGCCAGCCTGGCGGAAAGACTTCCCGCGGCCGCGCCGGCCTACTTCGACCACCCCGTGGTGGACCGGACCGGGCTGACCGGAGCCTATGACTTTACCCTGCAATGGACTCCGCGTGGCCGGTTGGGGCCTGAGGCAGACGACAGCGTCTCGCTTTTCGAGTTTCTCGACAAGGAACTCGGGATCAAGGTGGAACCTTCGAGCCGACCGGCGCCGGTCATCGTCGTGGAACATGTGAACCAGACGCCGGCCGTCAATCCGCCCGGCGTCGCGGAGGCCCTGGCCTTGCCCCCCGCGCCGCTGGAATTCGAAGTGGCGGCGGTCCATCCCAGCCAGTCGGACTCCACCGAAGTCATTGACCTCACGGGTGGCCGTTTCAGGGCCATCGGCATGTCCTTGAAAGAGTTGATCGCCATGGCCTACGGCGTCGATGACGAGATGGTGACGGGCGGGGGGAATTGGCTCGACTCGGACCTCTTCGATGTAAACGCCAAGACCGAGCCCACCGCATCGTTCGCTGCCATGCAAGCGATGCTCCAGGCCCTGTTGGCGCAAAGGTTCAAGCTGGCGGTCCGCAAAGAAGATCGGCCCCAGCCGGTGTATGCCCTCACATTGGGCGCTCGCGGCCCGAAGCTCACGGAGGCCGATGGCTCCGCTCGCAGCGGATGCAAGCTCAGCATCACGGACGGCGTGAGAAACTACATCTGCCAGAACACCACCATGGCGCAGTTGGCGGAGAAGCTGCGCTCGGTAGCGCGCGCTTATCTGGACCATCCTGTCGTGGATCTGACGGGGTTGAAGGGCTCCTACGATTTCACCCTGAGCTGGAGCCCGGCGGGGCGGGTTTATGGGGCCGGAGGCGCGGGTGGAGGCGCAGGCGCAGGCGCGGCCGCGGCCCAGCCCTCGGGCGCCGCTCCTGAATCCGCCGCGCCCAGCGGCGCGCTCACGGTCTTCGAGGGCATCGCTAAACTCGGGCTCAAACTGGCTGCGGAAAGGCATCCGCTGCCGGTCCTGGTCGTCGACCATGCGGACCGCACGCCGGCGGACAATTGATCCGCACTTGGTCATGCGCCGCCGCCGTCCTGTCGTGCGAATCCCCGCCATCCGGGACAGCGTCGATCTCTCCAGCCGGAACATTGCTATCATGTTCGGTCCACTCGATGCAGGATGGTTGTGGCGCGAATCGCGCCGCAGAGGAGGAATCATGCCTTTCAAGTACTCGACAGCTACGTTGCTGATGGGCGTTTGCGTGGCGGCATTGTGCGCGGGCGCGCTGCTCTCGCTGGAGGCGCAGCAGGCCGCGGCGGGGCCTCAGGGCCAGCAGGCCGCTCCGGGCGGGCGCGGCGGCGGACGCGGGGGGCCGGCCGCGGGCGTCTTCACGGCGGCGGACGTGAACAAGGACGGGTTTATCACCCGCGACGAGCTGAAGGCGGCCTTTGCCAAGTGGCTGTCCGACGGCGATACCGCCAAGACAGGCTCGGTGACGCAGGATCAGCTTGCGGCCGCGGTGAGCGCCGCATTGCCGCAGCCCGCGGCCCCGGCCGGAGGCGGCGGCCGGGCCACCCCGCCTCAACCCACGGTTGCCAAGCCGGCCGATGTGGAAAAGATGATGGCCGCGCTGCCCGATAAAGCCCCGGCCAAGCCGAAGAAGCCGCGCAAGGTGCTCGTTCTGGCCAAGGCCAACGGCTATGTGCACTCCTGCATCCCGCTGGCGGCGAAGACCGTCGAGGCCATCGGCATTAAGACCGGCGCCTGGTCCACCACGGTTACCTACGATCCGGCCGCCATTACCGCGCAGAATCTGAAGGACTACGATCTGGTGTTTCTGGACAACACCACGGGAAACTTCCTGGACGATCCGAACGATCCATCCGTGACGGATGCCCGCAAAGCGGCGTTGCTCGAATTTGTGAGGTCCGGCAAGGGTCTGGCGGGGATTCACGCCGCCGGCGATTCCTACCACCGCGCGAGCGGGAGCGGCGGGGGGGGGCAGCTTGCCGCGCAGATGATGGCCGCCGGCGACAAGAACGGCGACAAGAAGCTTAGCCGGGACGAGCTAAGTGCGCTGGCGGATGCCTGGTTCGACAAACTCGACACGGAAAGGGCCGGTAAGGTGAGCCAGCAGGATTTCGCGGCGCGGTTCGCGGCGTTGCTGCCGGCGGCGCCGGCCGGCGGCGGCCGCGGCCCCCAGCAGGGCCGCGACACGCAAGTGGGCACGTGGCCCGAGTTCAACAAGATGATCGGCGGCTTCTTCAAGTTCCACTGGCTGGACCCGCAGCTCATCACCACCAAGATCGACGACCCCAAGAGCCCGCTCACGGCCATGTTCCACGGCCAGGAGTTTGAGATTCACGACGAGACCTACACGTTCGGCATGGACACGTGGTCGCGAACGAACCTGCACATCCTGACGAGCATCGACTACGACAAGATGAGCGACGCCGACAAAGCCAAGGAAGACTATCCGCGCGCCGACCACGACTACGGACTGAGCTGGATTCACCGCGAAGGCAAGGGCCGCGTGTTCTACGAAGCCCACGGCCACGACGAGAGAATCTACGCCATCAAGCCGATGCTGGAGCACGTGCTGGCGGGCGTGCAATACGCGCTCGGCGATCTGAAGGCCGACGACGACCCCAGTGTGAAGGCGAAGAAGTAACCAGGGGAAGACAGACGACGGAAACCGATCGTCTGTCCCACCTTGCCATCTTCGACCGGCCGTCCGGCCGACGCAGGTCCGAGCTTCGCTCGGATTGACAAGGCGGGAGCCTTATCCCACCTACCTGGCCGTGGCCTGGTAGCTCGCATTAATGAAGGCATCCACATCTTTGTGCAGCTTTTCGCGGGCCTTTTTGTCGATGTACATCATGTGGCCGCCTTCGTAATACGCGAAGCTGACGTTCTTGCGGATGGAGGGCTCCAGGCTCATGTGCGAGACGGTCTGCTCGATGCCGTTGAAAGGAGTCGCCACGTCGTAGTAGCCGCAAATCACCAGGACTTTCAGGGCGCTTTGCTGGGTCATGGCCGAGCGCAGGGCTTCCGCCGGTTGCCCGGGCCGGCCCTCGTCCCAGGGTTGCACCCGCGCGGTGATGGTGTAGAACATATCGGTGTTCCACTTCAACTCGCGGCGGGCATAGTCCTGGAACATGGCGGCATAAGCGCCTTCATAGGAGGCCTCGCTGGAATCGTACTCGTTGCGCTCGCCGGCGGCGTCGTAATCCATGCCCGTAAAACGGGAATCCAGGCGGCCGAGGGTGAGGCGTTTGTCGCGCAGCAGCTCCTTGAACCATCGCTGCGGGCTGATGCGGAGATTGGTTTCCTCGATGTACCTGGTGGAAAGACCGGTGAAGCGGGCCAGATCTTCGACCACCTTCCGGCGCTCGGCCGGGGACAGCTCGTCGCCCTTTTCCAGGGCCTGGGCGTACTCGCCGTGAGCGAACTGACGCGCGGCTTGAGCCACGGATTCGATGTTCTCCTTTTGCAGATCGGGCGGCAGGAGGCGATGGTACCAGGCCGTGGCGACGAAGGTGGGGAGGAAGAACCGGAACTGGTCGTCGGCGCCGAAACTGCCGAATGCCACCGAAGACAGCAGCGCGACGCCGTTCAGATAGATCTGGTGGCGCTCCTGCAAAACGCTCGACAACTGGGCGGAACGAGTAGTCCCATAGCTTTCCCCGATAAGGAACTTGGGCGAGGCCCAGCGATCGTTGCGCACCAGATACTGGTAAATGAAATCCGAAAACCAGGTGGCATCGTTCACCAGACCGTAGAACTGCGCCGGCACCTCGCCGGGAGCCGGCCGGCTGTAGCCGGTGGAAACGGCATCCACGAACACCATATCGGTGGCGTCGAGAAATGCGCCGTCATTGTCGACGATGGAATACGGCGCGGCTATGCCATGGCCGTCGTCGGTGAGGACGATGCGCTTCGGACCGAGGCCCATGTGGGTGAAGCAGGATGCGGAACCGGGCCCGCCGTTGTAAATGAAGGCGACCGGACGCCGGGCGAGATTGGCGACGTCGTCCTTTGTGTACGCCACGAAGAACATGCTCGCTTTGGGCGAGCCGTCATCGGACTTGAGGACATAGGTCGCGGCTGTGGCGGTGTATTGGATTTCCTGTCCGTCGATGCGGATGCTGTGATGGGTGACGGAAGACTTCTCTTCCGGCGGGGGCGCGGTGCGGGTTGGCGCGGGAGTTGTTGGTTGTTCGGCTGCGTCGCCGCGGCCTCCGCGGCCCGCGCGTCCTTGCGCGTGGACGAATGCAGCCAGAGCCAGCGCCAAACCAAAGACAGACATGCGACGGGTTCTCATACTCGCATTCTATAGGAGCGGCGGCGCCGCTTCCAGCCATCCGGCGAAAAGGTCCGTAACGCGCGGCCACGCGTGCGGGCCTGTGGTAGAGTGGAACCGGAGGCATGCAGTATGCGCCTGAGCGTCTTTACGACGGTGGTCGTGCTGATACCGGCCTCGTTACCTTGCGCACAGGACGGACAGTTACCGAATCCTTCCAAGCCTCGGCTTTCGCTGAGTTGCGCCCGGTCGCCGTGTCGATTTCGGCAGGGAGAGACGATTTCGGTGGACCTCGGCTTCAGCGCGGAGGCGGCCGGATATGGGGTGTATACAAAACACCCGGACCGGTTGGAGCTGGGCGACATATTCGATGCATTCACGGCCTACCCCGCGGAAGGCGCCGCGGACCCCGCGGGCGATCCCGGCCCCTTTGGACGGTGGGCGGTGGCAAGTTGGGACCCCAGTCTCGACCCTCTATCCGGCCAGAGCGAGGTGAAGGTCCGGGTTGAACTGAGCCAGTGGATCCGTTTCAAGAAGCCTGGCAGTTACAGGGTCACGGCGGTCAGCAAGAGGGTGTGCACAATGGATGGTCCTTACCATCTTGCTATCTGGGACGGGTCTAATTGCGCGGAGGTGACGTCCGGTCCGATCGCAATCGAGATCGTTGCGGCCGGAGAGTGAGAATGCCGTCAAGAATGCCGGCATGGCAGGCTGGAAGCCCGCTCCACGGGGGAGGCTGGGCCGGCAGGTTCCGGCGCTTGTGACGGCTCGCCGCGAGCCACGTCTAATCGAACCGCGTTGTGGCTAATGCGGGCATTCAGCGCGCTCCCGCTCGTCGAGGAGCTGCAAGAACGACTGGGCTTCGGGGTAGCCGGGACGGAGCTTCAGCGCCTGGTTGAAATCGGCGCGCGCGCGCGGCCAATCGGGCTTGTAAAGCAAGTGATATACGCCCACGAATAAATGCGCCCTGGGGTCCAGGGGCCGCAGACACGCGAGACGCTCGGCGATTTCGGCGGCTTCATCGAACATCTCGAGCTGGTGATATTCGGAGGCCAGAAAATCGAGGCGCGAGTAGTCGCCGGGGTCGGCGGCGATCTCCTCTTTCAAAATCTCGATGTACCAGTGGTTCTTGCGGCGCCTGGCTTCCCGGTCCGAAGCGAAGAAATGATCGATGCGGAGGCCGGTCTCGATCAGACGCCCGCCTCCGGCCAGAATCGAAGCGTCGATGGTTTCATGAACGCGGCCGCGGTAGCGGTAATCCGGCCGGTTGGGAAAGAGCCTGACTACGTGATCCCGGAGAGGCGTTTCCGCGTCGGAAGAGTGGTTGCGCCGCTCCAGGAAATACCCCGCGTTTTCGTCCAGAGCGACGAGCCTCTCGACCATTGGGGCGCACGCGCGATCCAGTCTCTCATCCGCGTCGAGCATGAGGATCCACCGGCCGCCGGCGTGGGCGATGGCGCGATTGCGAGCGGCCGCGAAATCCGCCACCGTGAAATCGAACGGAATCACTTGCGCTCCGCAGCGGGCCGCGATGCGCGGCGTGGCATCGGTGGAACCCGTGTCGACCACGATGAACTCACGGGCCAGTCCTCGCACCGAATCGAGACACTCCGCAAGATTGCGCTCTTCGTTCTTCACAATCATGCAGAGACTGAGCCCATCCGGCATAAGCGCTGTTCCGATCATAAAACGATTTTTGGGACGGCTTTGACCGGCCGGCTCCAGCGCGCGCACCCGACCGGAAAAATCCACGCCGCGCCACGGCGCGAAGGGTATGCTGAAGGGTGGCCGCGAAGCGGAAGGTCATTCGACCGCGATAAGAATGTGCGAATCGCAGTGGAGCGGATTACTAACGTGCCGCGGGGGCGGTAACCCGCATACCTCACACTCCACCCTCCGATGTGGGACAGGCGCTTCCGCCTGTCAACCCGAGCGAAGCTCAGGCGCCGCCTACCGAAGCCGGTTGGCAGGCGAAAGCGCCTGCCCCACAATTAGGAGTTGCCGCCACGCCATCACACCTGAACACCTGTGAGAAGGTCCGGCTAAGGCCGGCGATTTGGCGCCAGGCTTGCTCGACTCGCCCAGAGCAATTCACTTGGCCGGCGAGCGTGTTCTCCACACCATCTGGAAGCCGGCCGGCAGCAGCAACCGGTCGCCGCGGATGAAGAACGACCCGACCCCCGGCAAATCGGGGAGCGTCAGCTTCTCCCCCTCCGTGACGCGGACTTGCCCGGACATCCGCGCGCCGCGGCCGCCCACGCCCGCCATAGCGTTGCTAGTCTCCGTCTTTGTGCTTGTGTTGGTAAGGGTCCACTCAAATCCGGGTATCGGATCGACCTTGGTGAGATCGGCATAAAACTGGAAGCGCTCGCCGCCCGTTTCGATCTCCGTGATCTCCAATCCCACGGCGAAATAGCGGCCTGTTTCGGCGTGCTGTTCCAGGCGCCGGACTCTGCCGCGGGCCACGGCGCCTTTGGGGATCAGTGTTCGGCCACTCTGCACGATGTCCGATGCGATCTTCCCTTCGATCAGGTCGCCCACCGCCGTTTTCTCGGTGACAGGGGCCGCCAGGACGATGGGGATTTCGAGCCCAGCCGGAAGGAGCTTGGCCAGCTCCCTGGCGGTAGCCGCGGCGGCCGGCGCGGCCGGCGTGGCCGGCGCCGCCGCAACCGCGTCGAAGTTGAGCGAACTCTGGGTCTCAAACGCCCGGCAGTGGGTGAAGGCGAAGGTGTTCCGGTTCTCTTCACCGGACGTCCCGAGCATGCGGATGACGCCCTCCTGCGGCAACATCACGTCTTCGGCGCCGACCCGCGTCCGCGCGTAGTTCACGATCGTGCTGGCATCCCGCACGGCAAGAAACGCCGGAATTTCGTAGGCATGGTCTTCCAGGCGAAGCACGTCGAGCGACTCCGGATCGACCCAGGCCGACCCTTTCATGCCCGCGGTTCCGCTCCCGCCGGCGATTCGAATGGACAATCCGCTGACCAGCGGCGGCAACTGGAAATCGTAGCGGGCCACCCGGCGGCCCTCCAGCTCTTCCTCGCCGCGCCAGGTGAAGATCGCATTGCCGCTGAGGAAAACCGCCTTCAGGTGCATGGCGAACACGCCGGTGGACATCAGTCCGCTGCTGGTGAACGTCGATGGGTCTCGCTCCTGGAACCGGCGGTCTCCCGGCGAGGCGTAGAGTTCGGAGCCGCCGCTGTAGAGGACTTCCAGCCTGACGGTGTCGAGCCGCTTCAATGGCCCCTTCCCGGAAGGCTTGGCAGAGCGTTCCATGGTCTCCAGGCAGGTGTAGTTTGGCAAATGGGCCAGCGCCTCGCGGAGATGCGTCTTCACACGCGCCAGCAAAACCACGTCCGGCGGCAGTTCCTGCGCGGGACAGGGCCAAGCCAAGGCGGCCATGGCCAGCAGGATCGCGGGCGCCTTCCGCCGGCCGTCAAGCAAGACGCGCCACTCAACCCGCGATTCCAAGTCTCGAATCCGCCCGTGTAGATTATACGCCCAAGCGGCTCCGTTTTGGCCGAATTCTCGAATTCCAGAATGGACCAGTTTTCGGCCGTGTCAAGGCAAAATAGAAATGTCCCTTTCCCAGCGAAATAGAAATGTCCCCGAAATTCCGGGTGCAACCCGGCGCCGCTCCTGGGTGCTGCGGTTCCACAGTTGTGTTGTGCCCCAAGGCCCTCGCGCGGTACCTTACTCTTGCCATGCAAACCCGCATGTCCAGCGAGGGGCAGGTGGTTCTTCCCGGTCCCATCCGGCGCAAGCTTCGACTTGGCCCTGGCGATGCCCTTGATGCTTGCGTGAAGAGCGGGCA
>JBEKPK010000202.1:0-11667 GCA_049520795.1 Bryobacteraceae bacterium | reverse complement strand
CCGGCGAATCCACCCGCCGCGCCGCCGCGGCCGGCCGCTCCTGCCGCGCCCGGCGCCGATGTGCGAACCACCGGAGGCGGCACGGGGACTCCGACCTTGTTCCTGCCGCCCAAGGTGGTCATATACGGTTGGTACTCGGACATCGGCACCACAATATAGCCGGCGCGGTTGACCATAAGCTGGCCCTTGCTTCCAAAGAATGACGGCCCCTGGATCAAGTGCTGATGCGGAGGAGGTGTACAGCTCAGGATGGTCATCATGAAATGCCCGAACTGAACGGTGGAGGACCAGGTGTCCGGTACGTACTCGAGGTTCGGGTTATCGAGGAATGCGTAGTTGGCGGCCGCGGAGACGTACAACGGGGGTTTCGTGCCATCCGGATCCAACGCCATATGGACGATATCCACGTGATGGATGATCCAGTCGGTCATGGTTCCCCCGCCGTAGGCGTACCATGAGCGCCAGTTGCGCGCCCTCCCCGCGTTGTAGGGACGCTTGGGCGCGTCGCCCTGCCACATGTCCCAGTCGAAGCCCTCCGGAATGGGTTGCGGCGAGTCATCGGGATTGCGGGCGGCCATGCCTCCGGCGGGGTGGTCGACGATTACCTGCGTGACGGGGCCGATGCCGCCGCTCTGGATCAGCTTCACGGCTTCCTGAAAATGCGCGCAACTGCGCTGCATAGTGCCCACCTGTACCGCCCTGGTGGGGTATTTCTCCACCGCGGCGAGCATTTTGACGGCTCCCTCCACCGTGTTCGAGAGGGGTTTCTCGGTGTAAACGTGCTTTCCCGCGTCGAGAGCCTGGACCAAAATCGGGCTGTGCCAATGATCCGGGGTGGCGACCAGCACTGCGTCGATATCCTTGCGCTCCAGCACCCGCCGGTAATCGCCGTAGGTTTGGCAGTTGGGGCCGATGCCCTTGGCGAACGCCTCGCGGCGCGCCGTATCCACATCGCAGCAGGCCACGATATCGGAGGTGGGGTACCTATGGGCCGCCATCCCCATGGCGGACCCACGCGAACCCGTACCGATGATCCCCACCGTGACGCGGTCATTGGCTCCAAGCACGGAGCGCGGCATAGCCGCCGTCAGCGCGGCTGTTGCCTGCAAGAACCTTCGCCTGTTTTGATCCATGACAATCTCGATGCCTCCATGTGTCGAACCCGGTCGGTATGGCAACCCTTCCGAGATCAAACAGGATAACGCCAAGCGCGGGGTATCCGGCGCGCGACCCCAAGGCTGGGTTCGCCACGGCCTGTGCGCCGCCGCACCGATGCTGCGGGGGCGTTTATCTGGCCGCCTGGGAATTCCGCATCTGGCGCCGTGTTTCCAGCCAAATGGCTGTAGGTTCGCGTCCTATTTCAGGAGCCAATTTAAGTCCTTTATTAACAATCGCTTCTGGTTGACTCCCTTACGCGGCCGCGATCTGCTGGCAAGACGCTGGGCGCCTGGCCGTCTACGGCGTCTTTCAGCTTTGTATGCCGACTTGCTGAAAACGCCGATGGCTGTTTACCTTGAAATTGGCGGGCCGGCGATCGGTTCGGCGGAAGGAGATACCAGGATGACCCCTCAGGAACCCGCGGGAATCGGATTCCGAACGCTCGCTGACCGTCTGTCCGAAGGGAGAATGCCGGCGCCAGAGGCTCTGCGCTACGCC
Organism: Bryobacteraceae bacterium; assembly: GCA_049520795.1. GTDB lineage: Bacteria > Acidobacteriota > Terriglobia > Bryobacterales > Bryobacteraceae > BOG-224. Next base: position 10,011 of record JBEKPK010000202.1, on the reverse strand, counting down.
AGGCTGCTGGGAGAAGCTCTTCGCGAGGTTCATGGCGGAGGCAAGGTTCACGGAGCCGTTTCTTCGGAGTCGGTGGTCCTCACCGGCGCGGGTATCCAACTGAGTCCGGCGTCGGCGAAGTTGGAGAGCCATGCGACCGATGTCTCAACCGATATCTACGCTTTCGGCGCGCTGCTCCATGAGATGCTGACTGGCCGGAAGGGCCTCGGCGGAGGGGACGGTTCCGTCCCGGCGCCCACCGGTATCCCCGCGGCGGACCGCTTGATAGCCGGCTGCCTGGCCAAAGAACATCCCGCCCGTCTGCTGAGCATGCGGAGAGCGCTGCTGGAACTCAAGCTCGCCACTCTGGCCGCCCGCCGGGCCGAGGCCCCGGCGGTCGCGCGCAGCGGCGCGGCCGGCGTGGCGCTGCGCGCCGGAATGCAACAGTTGGAAGCCCGGCTGGCCGCGCGCCTTACCGCCCTGGAACATAGCATCGATGCGCTCGAGGTCAAGCAGGCCGCGGACATCCAGAGGCTCGGCGCGGATATCAGGGCCCAGGCTGCCATTACCAAATCCGTCCTCACATCTGTGGCGCAGACCGAAGACCTGGTGGAACGGGTAGTGGAAGCGATGGGCACGATCCAGGACAGCATCCTCGACCAGGCGAACACGCGTTGGTAACGGCAGGCCGGCTTCAGTAATCTCATCGGAGCCGGCATGCTCGGAGTCCCGGTATTGGCCGGATCCTGCGCTCACCCCATCGCGCAAGCGGCCGGCTGGGTTGGCTCGCTAGGGGTACGCCCTCCTCACGATCGGCGAGCTGGGGTCGCCTTTGGGGCGAAAATGCACCAAAGATAGCACCAATTCGGTCGATCCGGCGTACAATCGCCATGTGCGGGATTCCAAAGGGGGACTTTGGGTTCGCCACAACTTGCCTGAAGGCCGGGGGCAAGAAGGAGTTGTCGGCGGGGGGGGATGAAATGCGTCAATCGTTATTAGCGTTAGCAGTTTCATTGGGGTGCGCTTTGTCGGTTCAGGCTGGTGTGGTCCCAATCTTCTACACCCAGCTCGGCTCAACGGATGTCCTCTCGTCGACTTACAACACGGCAAATTTTCTGGGGACGGCATTAGGCATCGCCTCTTCAGAACAGGGTGCGGATGGCATCCTGCTCGGGCCAAACAGCACCCTGTTCTACGGGGGGGAAGCGAGTAACGGCGTGTTCCAAATAACGCAAACCGGAACGGATACGACGCCCTACCCGGCTTTCGGTACGGGAACCTCGGGTTCGTTCTTCCTGGCCATCAATCAGAACAACACTGGCAATGTCTTCACATTTAACAACCTGGGCTCTATCGCGGTCCTCCCGGTGCCGTCCAGCGGTCCGTCCAGCGGTTTGATTACCAACGGCGCCGTACACGCCGTGACCGGTGCGGATACAAATGTATCGGATCTGTTCTGGAGTTCCAGTAACACGGCTTACTATCTGACTGGAGCGGCGGGGACCACTGGCGATTTGGGCACAATCAACCTGTCCACATTCGTCACAACCCAGCTTTTCGCGGGTATAGCCACGGCTCAGGACGCGGTCTTCGACCCATTCACCGGCCTGGTCGTGCTTTTCGGCGACGGCGAGGTCGACACGTTCAACCCGGGCACGAATACACTGGGCACGGCGGTTACCCTTCCTGGCGCCACCGCCGGTTTGACTTGCGGTGGAGGGTCGACCGCGCAACTGGATGCGGGGACAGTCGACGGGGCCGGTCACGCGTACGTCGCTGGCTGTGGCAACCTCTATTACATCGACTATAGCGCGACCGGCAATATTCTCTCCGCCTCGGATGTGCGCCAGAGCGTGGGCGTGCCGAACGGCATAAAAGACATTGTCGTGAACCCGGCGGAAGCGACCCCGGAACCGCCCCCTCTCGCCATGATGCTCATCGGTCTCGGGGCCCTGACAATCGGGCGCTGGCGCAGAGCGTCGAAGCGAGTCTGATCGGCGTCTTCAGGCTGTCTTCAGCCGCCGATTTCGGGAAGCGATGAGGACGATCCGGGACGCCCCGGCTCAACCTGAATCCCGAGGTTGGAAGTATCAGGGCACGGCTTCAGCCGTGCCGCAAACGGAACACTCAGAGGGCTTTAGCCCCTGTCTTTTCAGGAGGATGAGAAGGACTTGCGCGCGGGGCTTGCCATCGCGGGGGCTAAAGCCCGGGAGATGCGTTTGTTCGGCACGTCTGAAGCCGTGCCCTGATACAATGCCTATCCTTTCAGAGTATTAGGTTGTGGAGAAGGTTGACCTCGGAATTCAGGCTCAACCGTCCAATTCGCCAGGCGTGATGTTATCGACATAACACCAGATCCAGCTCTCGCCTGGTTCGATGGAACGCACCAGGGGGTGCTTCGTCGCGTGAAAATGCCCGGTGGCGTGCTTGTTCTTCGAGGAGTCGCAACAACCTACGTGCCCGCACGACAAACAAAGTCGAAGGTGCACCCACGCATCGCCCGTCTTGAGGCAGTCCTCGCAGCCCTTCTTAGCCGTATGCCTTATCTTGATCTGGTCGAGATGCTTGCAGGTTTCAGACATGTTCAGGCCTCCAACGCCCCGCGGTCCCATTTGGCCAGACGCGCTCCCGCATCGTAGGTACTCTCGAGGAATTGGTACAAGGTTTCCTCCGGCGACTCCGCATGGCGGACGTCATCGTACATCAGAATGAACTCGGAAAGTTGCGCATTCCACCTCGCGCTGGCGGGGCGTAAAGGCTGAATCTCCATGCCGGGAGGTTGAGGCGCGGCATACGAGTAAAACGCCGGACCGTCCACGCCGCCGCCACCCGGCCAAAAGCCGGCGCTCGACACCTCGTGCGAATAGGCCGGGCCGCTGATTGCGCCTTTGCGCGGCGGCGCGGTTCGCCCCGAGAAACGCGTGCACGCCAGGTCAAAACTGCCCCAGAAGAAGTGGACCGGGCTGCATTTGCCGATAAACTTCGCTCGGAACCCCTGGAGCACCTTGGCGCTGGAGACCAGAATCCGCCAAAGACGATTCGCGTACTCGGGGTCGTAAGAGCAGTTGGCGAAGTCCTGGTCGAACGGAACGGCATCCGGGACCTCCTGGGGCCTGAGATTGATTTGCACCGCGATGCCCATCGATGCCAGAATCTCGAATAGGCCGCTGTGGAAGTTGGCGACTGACTCGCCTCGCAATGGCCGCGATGCGCTGGGACCGTCGCTCGAGGAGATGCTCACCTCATGCTTCTGGAAGTCGAATTGAATCTCGAACACGCCTGGCGCATACGGTATTGGTCCCGTCGTCAGCCCACGGGAGTTGACATATAGGGCGACGTGCCACCAATGATTCATGGGCGGGGAAAGGGCCATGCGGATCTTGCCGGCGATCTGTGTCCACATGTGAAGGGTGCGGTAGGTCGTCTGCCATTCGTTCAGCGGCAGGGGTGGCCAGCGCTCCGAGTGACCCATACGCTCCGTCCAGTCAGTCTACATCAAGCGCCAGTTAGTTCGTCATGGCGCTCCGCGCGTCGCAGTACGGAATCGTACGGTCGATCCGCGAAGAACGCCGGCGGCAGCCGCTTGCTATATACTGTTTGAAACCTGGGATGCCCAAATGAATCCGGAGTAATGTCGCCTGATGGCGGTCCTGGTCGAGTTTCTCGGCGTAAGTCGCCAAAATGGCGGCGGAGGTTGGCCGCGAGTTTCTGAACGAGTGAGGGGATTGCGCTATGGCGACACAAGCCGCGGCGAACAACCGGGCGATGCTTCTATCGCGGCTTTTCGAAGCGAGGCTGGAGACGGACGCTCTCTTCCGGATCATCCGGCCCCAAGCGCTGTATGACCGGCCCATTCCCGAGCGCCACCGCATCGTTTTCTATGCCGGCCACTTGGAAGCATTCGATTGGAACCTGCTCAAGGGGCCCTGCCATCTCACCAGCTTTCATCCGGAGTTCGACCGCCTCTTTGCTTTCGGCATCGACCCGGTGGACGGGGGTCTCCCGGCGGATCGGCCCCAGGACTGGCCGAGGCTTCAGGACGTGAACGCGTATCGGGACCGCGTCCGCCAAACTTTGGACCGCGCGCTCGAGACCGCGCCGGCGCCGGACGACGGCGGAGATTCATTCGGGCAACTGCTGCATGTCGCGATCGAACACCGGTTGATGCACGCCGAGACGCTTGCCTACATGTTCCATCAGATGCCGATCCGGCGGAAAAGGCGCCTGGCGGCGCGGCGCGTGCTTCAAGGCAATCTATTCACGCCGGGTCGCGTACGCGTCCCCGCCGGCCCTGCGACGTTGGGGCTGCGGCGCGATTCTCGCGTGTTCGGCTGGGACAACGAGTTCGAGGCCCACGTCGCCGCCGTTCCGGAATTCATGATCGACCGATACAAGGTCACCAACGGGCAGTTCGTGAAGTTCCTCGAGGACGGAGGCTACAACCACCGCGCGCTCTGGGCGGAGGCCGGCTGGGAGTGGAAGACCTCGCAGGGAATTTCCCATCCGGCGTTCTGGGCGCGGCGCGGCGATAAGTGGGCATGGCGGTCCATGTTCGATGAGATACCGCTCCCGCTCGACTGGCCCGTGTATGCCAGTCACGCGGAAGCGAGCGCCTACGCGCGGTGGGCGGGCCGGCGTCTGCCTACGGAGGCGCAGTGGCATAGGGCGGCGTATGGCGCGCATGGACTCCACGAACGCGAATATCCGTGGGGTGACGAACAACCGGGCGCCTGGATCCGGTATCCACTTTCCGACGCATGGGACCCGGCTCCTGTGAACGCGGGCGCTCTGCCGGCAAGCGGTTTCGGCGTCGAAGGGTTGCTCGCCAACGGATGGGAGTGGACCGCAACGGAGTTCGCGCCGTTCCCGGGATTCCGGCCCTTCCCTTGCTACCCCGGGTACTCCGCCCAATTCTTCGATGGTAAGCACTACGTTCTCAAAGGCGGAAGCGTGCGGACCGCTTCATGCATGCTGCGCCGCAGTTTCCGCAATTGGTTTCAGCCCCACTATCAATATGTCTACGCGGGGTTCCGCTGCGCGAGCGATTAGGATTTGGAGGAGATACTCGAAATGGCTGCACCCGCGAACCTCATGAACGACTCGGGAGCGCAGTTCGCCTCCGACGTACGCGCCGGGCTCTGCGGGTCCGGGCAGAAGGAGCTTCCGTCCAAGTACCTGTACGACCCGTTGGGCTCCACTCTGTTCGAAGCCATCAGCCTGCTCCCGGAGTACGGCCTTACTCGCGCGGATGAGCGGCTGCTCCGCCGGCACGCGAAGGAGATAGTCAAGCGCCTAAGGAGTCCGGCGCAGGTGTCCGAGCTCGGAAGCGGCAGCGGCAGAAAGACGCGCTGGATTCTCAGGGCCCTGTGCGAGCGTGAGCGCGTATCCTATTACCCCATCGAGATCTCGCGTGCGGCGCTGGCGTCGTGCGAGTCCGAGTTGGGCGGCATCGAATGCGTCAGCATCGTCGGCGTGGAGCGGGAGTATCTGGACGGTCTGCGCGAAGTCGCGGCGCTGCGGGCGGAGGGCGCGCCCCTGCTGGTGTTGTTCCTGGGCAGCGCCATCGGCAATTTCGATTCGGGGGCGGATGCCCGTTTTCTAAGCGAAGTTCGAAGAATCCTGGCGCGAGGCGATTGGCTGCTGCTCGGCGCGGATCTCTTGAAGGCCCGAGAGCGGATGTTGGAGGCCTACGACGATCCGCTAGGCGTGACGGCGGCGTTCAACCTGAACCTGCTGGCGCGGATCAACAGAGAACTTGACGGCGACTTCGATCTTCGCCAGTTCGAGCATGTCGCCCGGTTCAACGAGGCGGCCCGCAGTATCGAGATGCATCTGCGGTCGAAGAGGCGGCAGGTGGTGAATATCCGGCAAGGCGGCTTCGCCGTGACGTTCGATGCCGGCGAGACAATCTGGACCGAGAGCAGCCACAAATACACCCGGCGGGAGATCGCGGAGCTGGCTGTTTCCTGCGGCTTCCGTACCGAGGCGCAGTGGGTGGACGATGAATGGCCGTTTGCCGAGAACCTGTTGCTCGCTGTGTAGGGTGGACCGTTGGTTTCCGCGATCTTCCGACGCTTGCGAGGTACAGCGGCGCCGTTACTGCGCCGTTCCGGCGCGCTTCCTGGCGAATGCGGCGATGGCATCTTCCGTTGCGGAATTCAGTTCGGGAAAGCGGCTCTTCAGCGCCAGAATCATGTCTACCCGGGAAAGGTCTTTCCGCTCGATGGACCGCGCCGCAAACTGAAAGCCGGCGGGATCGCCAATCGCCATCAATTGCCGGGCGATATTCTGCGCCGTGAACCTTCCCGGCGAGCCGGCCAGCGTGCGCTCCAGATACGGTACCGCGGCATCCCCGTATACCCGGTACAGATCGTCGGCCAGAGTCCCCCCATAGGGATCGGTCAGCAGCGCGCCCAGTCCCGGCAGGTCCGCCGGATCGCCGAAAGAGAGCAGGCCGGACGAGACCTGGTTATGGCCCTTCTCCAGTAGGCTTTGAAGCAGAGCATGTGCGAGTGGGTCCTTGGTGGCGGCCAGCATCTGCGCCAACTCGCTTCCACTCTGCGAATCGGCGCGCGCGAGCACGTGTTCCGCCGACCGGAGCAGGGCCTCCCGAACCGCCGGATTGTCTCGAGACGCCAGCCGCAGCGCATCCACGGCGCCTCCCATCAGCACCGGCGAATCGGCTTCCAGATACGGCAGCGACGCTTCCACAATCTCAGCGGAGTCGCGGAACCGCGGCTGCATCGTCAGGAAATAGATCAGGGTATCGCTTGGCCCCTTCGTGTGAAGCAGGGCAAGGAGCTTATTCGAGGCGAATTCCTCCGGCCAATAATACAGCCCTTGGATCGCATAACGCCGCACGGACAAGTCCGGATGATACAGATAGCCGGTCAGAATCTCGAACGAAATGTCATCCGGCGCCCCCAGCAGGCTGGGCAGCGTATCGCTCAGAACCTCGGCGGCGTCCACCGGCGCGCGCGCCCGCATAGCCTCCAGCCATTGGGCGCGCTGCTTCGGCTGGGACGGAAAGACCTCGATGGGCGTCCACTCGGAGCGTGCCCTGAGCTCGGTTTGTGGCCCAAACCCGACAGGGCTTCCCCACACACTGAGACGGACTTCATAAGTCCCGGGCGCGTCAAAGCGATACAGGAGGTGCAGCGGCAAGCGGCCGATGTGGGTCAACGCAGAACCGGCGCGATAAGACCCGCAGATGTTCCCAGAGCCCCCCGAGCCATGTCGCATCCAGTCCGAACCGGGCGTCGGCGTGAGGAGCTTGCCTTCCCTTCGCACCTCGACCTGATTGCACCCGAACCCCGCCGGGCCCAAAACGTATGGGTACCAAATCGGGCCAGACTCAAGCGGCAGGTCGGCCTTCAGCCAGACCGGCATGCCGGTATAAGCCGGTTGTTCCAGGGAGATGGTGGTTTTCTCGAAGCCCGCCGCCATGTTCACCGGCGCGCTTGACTGTCCCATGTAGACCACGCGGATATCCACGCTGCCGCTCTCCGCCGAATCCTGCGGGATCTTGAAGTCGATCTGCCCATCGGAGACAGTAATCAATCCCGCCGCCTTGTCGCCGATGAACACCTGGACGCCGCAAAGCTCGGTCGGGAAGATCAGGGTATCGACAAACCTCTTATCCAGCCGCCGGGGGTTGAGTGTTTCGCGGAGCTGCGGATCGGCGGAGCCGTGGCACCCGGTTCCGGACGGCCCCAAATGCCGGCCTTGGATCGACATGCGAACGCCGGGCACAAGGATCTGGGCTGAAACGGAGCCGCGCAAGACGCGGGCAGCGGTGAATTCCGGCGGGGGATCGGCGCTCCAGGCGTACGCCGAGAGCAACAGGCCGAAAGGCAGGAGCGCGGCCGGCCGGAATGAGTTCACAAGGGCTTAGACGCCGATGATTTCCCGTTTGTTACCCGAGCCCTTCTCCCTGTAACTGTCTGCCGCGCAGCCTGAACGGACCTCCGCGGGTCAAGTCTCGACATCTCGGACGTGGCCGCCGCGGCGGAGCGCCAAGCACTGCCGTGCTATCGTCGTGACATGTTGTTCATGGTCATCGAGAGATTCAAGGGCCGCGACGCCAAACCGATCTACCGGCGGCTGCTCGAATCGGGGCGGCGGATGCCGCAAGGGCTGAAATACCTTGATAGCTGGATCGAGCCGAATTTTGACCGCTGCTTCCAGTTGATGGAAACCGACGATTTAACCTTGCTGCAACGGTGGATTCTGGCCTGGAACGACCTGATGGAATTCGAGATCGTGCCGGTAGTGCCTTCTAAGGAAACTCGGACGGTCGTCGAGACGGCGGCCGAAAGCTGATCTCCGGGGCAGTCTTTCGGGACGTTCTGATCGCCCTTCGGAGCGAACTGGCAAGCACCGGGCGATCCGTAGAGCGGCCTTCCAGGCTGCCACGTCGGCATCCTTGCCGACGTTCTTCGAGGAATGCCGGTAGGAATACCGGCATGGCAGGCGGGACGCCCGCTCTACGGCGCGCTCGATAATGCGCATCATTTGCGCCGCGGACCGCTAGCGCCCCCGCGCGAACCGCCTATCGGCCCCTTCGGCCTTGACCCGAGGTTCCTCTGTCGGGCCCCCACTCCGCGTGCCCATTTCCACACGTGGCCGGGTTGACACGCTGCTCCGGGTATCTAATATGTTTCATATCAGCGACTTGCTGTTTGGGACGCCACTTGCACTTCCTCCCGCGTACGGAGGAAGCAAAAATGCTCAAGGCGGAGGATTTCAGACGGTTGGCGGCTCTCACCGGCGTGGTGCTTGTGGCCACCGCCGAGGCGCTGGCGCAGGAGAATTCGGCCAGGCCGGCGCGGCGCATCGTGGTCAGCATTCCGGACCGCAAGCTGGTCCTGCTGGAACAGGATCGCGTGGTCAGAATCTATGACACGGCCGTGGGCGCGCCGCGCACGCCCAGCCCCACCGGCTCGTTCAAGATAGTGCAGGCCCTTCCCGATCCCACCTGGTACGCCAAGGGCAAGATCGTTCCGCCCGGCAAGTCGAATCCTCTCGGCCCGCGCTGGCTGGGCCTGAGCGTCAAGGGCTACGGAATTCACGGGACCAACAACCCCGCCTCCATCGGCCGCAACGCTTCGCACGGCTGCATTCGGATGCGCAACCGCGACGTCGAGGAGCTGTTCACCATGGTGTCGGTGGGCGACCCGGTGGATCTGCTCGCCGAGCGCACCCCGCAATTGGAAGAAATCTTCGGGCAGGCTCGCCAGGAAACTGATGAGCGCTAATGCCGGCGAAAGGAGCTATATGGACAACGCACTCGGCTGTATCCTGATGGCCGCCGTCACCTTTCCGGTTTCGTTTCTGGTGGCGCGGGCCTGCTTGCGGGGGGTGATCCGCATGGTAACCGGGGGAGTCAACCGCGATGTGCTATGATTTTGCCCGTGAGACGGGGCCATGGGGCTCTCCCGGCGTTTTGCGCTCTCCTGATCTTTCTGGCGCGCGGGGCGGCCTCCGCTGACAACCTGAACGGAGCCGCGCAGGAGCTGGCCTGGAAAACCGCGTCCTTCGCCGGCAAGGGGGCGCCGGTCTCCATCGCGTGGCGCAACCAATCCTCGCTCGCTTCCGCGGAAGCCGCCCGCGCGCGGACGGTCTTCGAGGCGGCGTTCCGGGAAGCCGGCGGCGTCCTGGGCGAAACCGCTCCCGCCGTGGAGGTGCGCATCACGGTTTCCGAGAACCCCACCGACTACCTGCTGGTGGAGGAGGCGCGCAAAGGCGACCAGCGGCTGGTGTGGCTGTCGGCCTGGAAGCGCACCGATCCTCTCCCCGCCTCGTCGCCCGCCGCCACCCTCGAAAAGAGGCTGGTATTCGAGCAGGACGAGCAGATCCTCGACGCTGTTTTCCCCGGCGACCTGATGTTGGTGCTTTCGCCCGCCAGGCTCGCCTGGTTCGCGCGGCAAAACGGCCAGTGGGCGCAGTCCGCCACGGTCCCGCTTCCGGTTCCCAAAGCCTGGCCGCGGGATGTGCGCGGGCGCCTGCGGGTGAGCGGCCCGGGCTTCCATG
>JBEKPK010000201.1:0-10227 GCA_049520795.1 Bryobacteraceae bacterium | reverse complement strand
CGGACCTGGCCATCGCGACAGCTTACGGCTGCGCGATCTTCGTGGCCGGCGGGTTGTTCTTCCGGCACATGAAGCGCGGATTCGCGGACGTGCTTTAGTTCAGCCCGCGGGGTAAGAAGATTTCCTGGCTTCGATAAAATATCGAGACCCCCAGTCCGTCTACCACTGTAGATGGAGGATGTGCTGACAGCTGAGGCCGAACGCATGGAGCAGCGCGCCGAGGAGAATCGCCGTATTTCGGACGTGATCCAGCGCGAGGGGCGGCGCCTGCTTCAGTTCATTCGGAAGCGTGTGGACGACCAAGGCGACGCCGAAGACATCCTGCAAGATGTGTTCTACGAACTGACGGAAGCGTACCGGTTAATGAAACCGGTGGAGCAGGCCGGCGCCTGGCTCTACCGGGTGGCGCGTAACCGCATCATCGATCGCTTCCGCAAGATAAAGCCGCAACCGTTCGGCGAGGTGCGCGCCGGCGCAAGCGAAGAAGAAGCACTTGGGCTCGAAGACCTGCTCCCATCGCCCGATGCCGGCCCGGAGGCGGCCTACGCCCGGAGCGTACTTCTTGAGGAACTCGACGCCGCGCTGGAGGAACTTCCGGAGGAGCAGCGCGACGTATTCATCGCGCACGAAATGGACGGCCGCAGTTTCAAGGAGCTTGCCGATGATACGGGGCTGAGCATCAACACTCTGCTGTCGCGCAAGCGGTATGCGGTTCTTCATCTGCGGCGCCGTCTGCGGACCATCCACGAAGAGTTTAGAGGCGCATAAGGACTAGAAACATGAAAAGACGATGGGCGTTAAGAGCGTTGAAAATCGGGGCAATCGGGATCGCGGCCATTGCGGTCTTCGGTTTCGCGGTGATGAGCCTGTGGAACTGGCTGGCGCCGGCGGTGTTCGGAGCGCGCACGATCGATTTTGGGCAAGCCCTGGGCATTCTGATCCTCAGCAAGATCCTGTTCGGAGGATTCCACGGCCGGCCCCACGGCGGACATTGGGAGCGTCGGATGAGCGCCCGCTGGGAACAGATGAGCCCCGAGGAGCGCGAGAAGTTCCGCCAGGGAATGGCCGGCCGCTGTGGTCGCGGCGGCGCCATCGCGGAGGAGTCAGGCGCTTCCGGACGGGCAAGCTAAAGCATGCCCCACCCAGGGAACCAGTCGCCCCGGTGGGGCATGCTTTAGCTTGCCCATCTGCGGACCACTAGCTTGGATCCGCGAGGCAGGCCCGGAGGCCTGCCTCAACGGCCTAAAACGTCAGGTGCGCGTTCAATTGCAGGAAGCGCGGGCTTCCCACCGTGTGCTGGATCACGCCCAGGCTGCCCGTCGGCGGGACGGTCGCGGGCGGATCGTAGTTCGGGTAGAAGTCGACGTCGTTGTTCGGCGTGTCGAAGTTCGGGTGATTGAAGAGGTTGAAAGCGTCCACGCTGAAACGCAGGTTGAAACGCTCGTTCAACTTAACCTGCTTTCCGAGCGAGGTATCGAAACGGACGCCGAACGGGCCGCGAAACAGGTTGCGTCCGCTGTTGCCGAAAACCGACTCGCCGGTGTCGTTGGCCGGAACGCCGTCCTGGCCCGGGGTCAGGAACTGCGGCATAAAAGCGGTCGGATTGAGAACCGGCGTCGCGGGGTTCACGCCGGTGGTTCCCTGCAACTGAGCTTGCTTGGCGGTCATGCCTGCGGCCAGCGGAACAATCGGGTTGGTGATCTCATCGTTACTCGAGAAGTAGAGACTCCCCTGTGAACCCGAGTAATCGTACACGCTGTACGGCTGGCCGCTCTGCGCGACCACCTGCGAGCCTATGGTCCAGCCGTTCAGAATCTTGTCGAGGGCCTTGTTGGATTTGAATTTCGCGACCACCGGCAACGAGTAGCTGAAGTTGACCAGGAACACGTGAGTCTGGTCGAAGTCCGACGAAGCATATCCCGAGGTCAGATTCTGGGAATCGTTGCCGGTATAGAAAAGTCCGGCGCCGCTCTGGTCGTCCAGAGTGTGCGACCAGGTGTAGCTGCCCGTGACCAGCAACCCGCTCGACAGTTGTTTGCGGACCTGAATCTGAAGGGCGTCGTAATTCGAAACTCCTTCGGCCTTGTAAAGAACCGAATTGGCGCTGTAGCCGAGATAAGGAACCCGGATGCCGGTGTTACCGCCCTCCAAGGTACTGATCGGTTCGAGCGGATTTGCGGCGGTGCTCCCCGCAACATACGAGAACCCGTAAGAGGAAGTCTGACCGTTGACCGGATTGGAAGGCGTGGCGATGATGGGCTCGTTAAACGTAACCGGAATCACCAGGTGCTGGCCATGATTGCCCACATAGCCCCCACTGATCAGCCAGGTGTTGGTCAGTTGATATTGCAAATCGATTGTCCAGTTCTCCGAATACGGCAGTTTGTTGTTGATATCGTAACCGCTGAAGATGAACGGTCCGTAAAGATTACCGGCCGGGTTTGTCTTGCTGGTGGTTTGGGCGAGATTCGGAAGCTGGGCCAGGAACGCCGCCGGACTACCCGGAATAGCGGCCCCCGCGGATGGGAAGGGATTGGCGAAGGTGGAAGCGGAGCTGGCCGTGATCTCATTCACAAACGGCGGAGACAGGGTGACGCCAAAGGGACCGCTGAAGCCGCCGCCGGCCCCGGCGGAAAGATAGCTGAATAGTTCGCCGCGATCATAGTACATGCCGGCTCCGGCGCGCAAGGTCAGCTTCTTGGCCGGGCTCCAAGCCACGCCGATGCGAGGCGCGAAACCCCACTGCCGCTGGGTCATCAGCGAATTGCTGGCGCCCGGGGTACCCATGGCCGAGTTGTTGCCGGCGATCTCCAGCCCGGAACCGGTGATGGTGTCGGTGGCCGCGTTGTAGCCGTACAGGGAGGAATTGAAGCCGGTAAAACGTCCGTATTTCTCGCTCAACGGGCCGTCAAAGTCCCAACGCAACCCCAGAGTCACCGTCAGGTTGCTGGTCGCCTTGATATTGTCGTTCACGTAGGCTCCGGCGGTATTGGAGCGGTAATACCGGTCGGCGGATCCCAGAAAGGCAGTCGAGTAGGTTCCCGTTCGGACAGTGCCTTCGACAAAGTTGACGAAACTGCTGAAAGCCACGATGTCGCTGTTGGTGTTGTTGTTGATGACGTTGAGCTGGGTCTGGTCCAGGTTGGCGCCGAAGCTCAAGGAATGACGTCCCAGCACCCAACGCAGCGTGGTCGCGTACTCGAACTGATTCTGGTACATCCCGGCATTGCCGAAACTGGGGTTGGCGCCGAACGTGAATTTGTTCGACGACAGGGTATTGTCGGCCTTCGAAATCGTGATTTCCGGAAACGCCGAGCCGCCCGGAAGGTTGATTCCAAATGCGCCCGGCGTGAAACCGTCGGAGGTTGCGGCGTACGCCTGCATGCGAGTGAAGCCGGCGCGCTGCTGCCAGGTGATCGTGGGGGCCAGAATATAGGTGTTGTCGACGGATATTACCTGGCTGCCGGCGGTAAGCGTTTGCGGGAAACCGAGCGCCTGGGTGACGGCGGCGAATGGGGTGGTGGTGGGATCGCTCTGGCTATAATACTTGAACGCCAGGCGGTCCTTATCGCTGATCAGGTAGTCGATGTTTCCGGAGCCTTGATTCACGTGCGCCTGCGCGTTGGGGCCTATCTGCAAGGCGTCGTAACCGAGCTGCTTGGCGACGGCGGGGTTGGTGATGTTCGGAGTGGGGATCAGATAGCTTCCGTTGGGGAGTTGCGCGTTGAGCAGCGCCAACGACACGGGACTGACCTGGCTAGTGGTGATGGTGGTGCCGTAGTCCGACTTCACGGCCGCGACGATGCCGGCCGCGCTGCGATCGTTGGTAAGGGTGATGGGAACCGTGGCGCCGACGGTGGAGGTTTGGCCATCGGCGATTCGCACGCCCTGGTAGGCGATGAAATAGAACAGCTTATCCTTCTTGATCGGCCCGCCCAGGGTTGCGCCGAAAGCGTTGCGGTTGAGGAATGGCACCTTGGTGGGAACCGCCGGATTGGCATTGTAGAAGAACGGCGCGGCGTTCATGTCGCTGTTCTGGAAATGCTCATAGGCCTCGCCGTGCAAACCGTTGGAGCCCGATTTCGTGACGACGCTGATGTGGGCGCCGCTACTGGCTCCCTGCGAGGCGTCGTACATGGCCGCGTTGACGGCGATCTCCTGGATGGTTTCCGGCGCCGGCGTCGGGAGGGACTGGCCGATAGCGCCATAGACCGAGGTACTGGTCTGGGCCGTTCCGCCCAGTCCGAAATTCTCACCCGTATTCAGGATGAAGCGGTTTTCACCGACTTGGCTGGTGGAGTTCCCATTAAAAAGATTGTTGGAATTCACGCCGTTCATCGAGAAGCTGTTGCTGGTGGCGCGCTGGCCGTTGGCATAGATCGCCTGATTTCCCAGGCCCGAGTTGGAGCCTCCGCCGCCCAGAAAATCGGCGTGGACCCCGGGCGTCAAAATGGCTAACTGCGTGAAGCTTCCGGTGCCCAGCGGCGTATCCTCGATGGTCAGGTGATCCACCACGTAGCCGTTCGTGGTGTCCACCTGGTTCATCAGCGGCGTGGCCGTGACCTCCACGGTAGTGCTGACGGCCCCGACGGTAAGGGCGCCGTTGACGGTTGTGGTTCGATCGCTCTGAACCAGAACCTGGGTGTGGCTTTCGATTTCAAATCCGGTCTTGGTGAACGTCAAAACGTACGTGCCGATCGGAAGATTGGGAACCGAGTAGGAGCCATTGGACTGCGAGTGCACCGTCACCTCGAGGTTTGTCTCGACGCTGCGCGCCTTCACGACGGTATCGGGCACCACCGCGCCCGAGGCGTCCAATATGGTTCCGGTGATCGCTCCGAGAACTTGTTGCGCTTGTAACGGAACGCAAGCCAGCGCGCTCAACAATAGAACGATGAACGCGATCCTGGTGAGGCCTACTGTATGCCAACTGGTCATAGATCCCTTTCGAATCGAAGAATTAAGTCGATGCGAGCCAAAACTGAAACCTGCAACAGCTCGCCTGCCTTCGGCCGACGAGCCGGCCCCACGGCGCAAGACGAGCTTATGCGCCGGGTGCGTTTGAGGATTACACATCGTAACGAACCTTGAATGGACAGAATAGCAGGAATTGGGGTTACAGATCGGCGACAAAACGGTCAAGAAATGGTGGAATAATGAAGCGTGCAACCGTCCATGGAGAGGCTTTCGGAGCGCCTCGAAGCCGTGCGGGAGCGGATCGCGATCGCGGCGTGGCAGGCGCGGCGTAACCCTTCTGAAATTATGCTGTTAGCGGTCACCAAGAGGTTTCCCGCGGCGGCCATCCGGGAGGCTTACGGCGCGGGGCTCCGCGAGTTCGGCGAGAACTATGTGCGGGAGATGGAAGCGAAGGCCCCCGAGGTGCAGGGCCTGGAGGGCGCGCGTTTTCATCTCATCGGCCATTTGCAGTCCAACAAATCGGGGAAAGCCGCTGATCTTTTTCAGGTAATTCAGACGGTGGATTCGCCCAAGCTGGCGCGGCGCCTGAACGAGGCCGGGCGGCGGATCGAGGTGATGCTCGAGGTGAAGCTCTCCCCGGAGCAAGCCAAGAGCGGCGCGGACCCCGGGGAACTGCCGGAGTTGATTGAAGCCGTACGCGGGTGCGAAAACCTGCGCTTGGCGGGGCTGATGACCATGCCGCCGTGGTCGGAGGATGTGGAGGCGTCGCGCCCCTATTTTCGCCGCCTGAGGGAACTGGGAGAACGGCACGAGGTGGCGGGGCTTTCGATGGGCATGTCGCACGATCTGGAAGTGGCCATAGAGGAAGGGGCCACGTGCGTAAGGGTGGGAACGGCGCTGTTCGGCGAACGGAGCGCGGGGTGAGGCGGCCGCAAGGTGGGACAGACGATCGGTTTTTGTCATCTGTCGTCCCGTGCCCGCAGGCCGGACAGACCACGAAAAACGATGGTCTGTCCCACACATCGACCGTTTCGTTCATGGCCCCATGACCGTCGGATTCTACTCCCCGCTGCCGCCGGCTCGCTCGGGAGTGGCGGATTACGCCTCCGCGCTGCTGGTGGAGCTGCGGCGCCACGGGAGGGTGGAGATCGCCCCGTCCAAATGCGATGTGGCGCTGTACCACCTGGGCAACAATGCCCTGCACGCGGGCATTTACGAGCGGGCGCTGGAGCGTCCCGGCGTGGTCGTGCTCCACGACGCCGTGTTGCATCATTTTCTGCTGGGGCGGATGGACGAGGGGCGCTACGTGGAGGAGTTCGTCTACAACTACGGCGAGTGGCACAGGCCGCTGGCGCGCGAGTTATGGCGCGGGCGGGCGGCGGCCGGCGCGGACGCACGGTACTTCGATTTCCCGATGCTTCGCCGGATAGCGGAGCGCGCGCGGGCGATTGTGGTTCACAACCCCGAGGCCGCGCGCGTAGCGTCGGCGGCCGGGAACGGGTCGCGCCCGATTGTGGAGATTCCGCACCTGTTCGAGCCGCCTGAGCCGCGGCCCACCGAGTCGCAGGCGGAGCGCTATCGCCAGCGCCTGGGAGTGGAGCCGAGCGCGTACCTGTTCGGGGTGTTCGGTTACCTGCGGGAATCCAAACGGCTTCCGGTGGCGCTCGAGACGTTCGCGCGTTTGCGCCGGGAGCAACCCAAGGTAGCCCTGCTGGTGGCGGGCGAGTTCGTCTCCACCGATCTGGAGCGCGCCGTGGGTCCGCTTCTCGAAGCGCCCGGCGTGATCCGGCGGCCGCATCTGACGGATCCCGAATTCTGGCTGGCGGCGGCCTCCGTGGACGCCTGCATCAACCTCCGCTATCCGGCCGCGGGCGAGACTTCGGGCATTGCCATCCGGCTGATGGGTTTGGGCAAACCCACGCTGGTGACGGACTCGCCGGAGTGCGCGCGATTCCCCCAGGACGCCTGCCTGCGAATCGCGCCGGGAGAGGCGGAGCGGGATTCCCTGTTCGACCACATGCGTCTGCTAACATTGTGGGCTGAAGCGGGCGGCGCCATAGGGCAGCGGGGAGCCGGGCACATTCAGGACCACCATCGGGCCGACCGGGCGGGGAAGCTATATTGGGACTTGTTGTGCGAGCACTGTGGGTGATCGCGGCCTGCTGCGCGACGCTGTTCGCCGGGCAGGACGCGAAGAAGGACGGACAGCCCCGCGAGGCTGTCAAGCGGCTGGACGCGCCGATTGCCATGCGCGACGGCGTGCGGCTCTCCGCCAACATCTTCCTGCCCGCCGAGCGCGGCCGTTTCCCGGCCATTTTGGAGCGCACTCCGTACGGGAAAGGCGACGGCGCCACGGCGAACTACCAGGCGTTCCTGGAGCATGGCTACGCCGTGGTGGTGGAGGACGTGCGCGGACGTTATGGATCGGAAGGCATTTTCGATCCGCTGCGCCAGGAAGCCGCGGACGGCGACGATACGCTCAACTGGATCGCCCGGCAGGCCTGGTCGGACGGCGACATCGGGATGATCGGCGGCTCTTACCGCGGCATCGTGCAGTGGAAGGCGGCGACACAGGGCAATCCCCATCTTAAGGCGATCTTTCCGGTGGTCTCGGGATGGGACGACTATGTGGACCGGTTCTACTCCAAGGGCGGGGCCATGAAACTGGGAAACCGCCTGGAGTGGATGGCGGAAAACCTGAAGGCCTTCAGTTACCAGCCGGATTTCAGCAAGTATGTTCTGCACCTGCCGCTGCGCACCAGCGACGTGGCCGCCACGGGGCGCTCTTCGGCCATGTTCCAGGACGCGTTGAACCATCCGGCGTTCGATTCCTTCTGGCGGGCCATCAGCACCCGCGAGCAGATCCGCAAGGTGCGGGTTCCGGTGTTCTCGGTGGGCGGATGGTACGACAACTTCGTGGAGAGCGATCTGGAGGCCTATGCCGCGCTGAAAAAGGCCGGCGGGACCGGCCGGATCCTGGTAGGGCCATGGCCGCATAGTATGTCGTACCGTTTCGAGGGCGTGGATTTCGGCCCGGATTCCCAGGTTCCCATTCGCGCCCTGCAACTGGAATGGTTCGACCAGTGGCTGATGGGGAAGGATGCGCCGCTGATGGCCAAGCCGCCGGTGAGGATTTTCGTGATGGGGTCGAACCGGTGGCGCGAGGAACGCGAGTGGCCGCCGGCGGCGGCGCGCGCCCGCTCGTTCTATCTGAAAAGCGCCGGGAGGGCCAGCAGCCTGGATGGCGGCGGCGCGCTCGAGGAAAGCCCCGCCAAAGAGAATGCGCCGGACCAGTTCACCTACGATCCGCGCGACCCGGCGCCCACGCTGGGTGGCGCGGTGTGCTGCAACCCGCGGGTTTTTCCGTGGGGGCCGTTCGACCAGAGGCCCGTGGAGCGGCGCAAGGACGTGCTGGTGTACTCGACCAAGCCGCTTAAGGAAGACGTGGAAGCCATCGGGCCGGTGAAGGTGACTCTGTATGCCTCCACCAGCGGGCGCGACACCGACTTCACGGCCAAGCTGGTGGACGTATTGCCAAATGGATATGCGCGCAATCTTACCGACGGCATCCTTCGGCTGCGCTACCGCAACTCGATCGAGAAGCCCGAGCCGGCGAGCCCAGGGGAAATCTACCGGATCGCGATCGATGCGGGGGTGACGAGCAACGTCTTTTTGAAGGGGCATCGCATACGGGTGGAGATTTCGAGCAGCAACTTCCCGCGGTTCGACCGCAACCCAAACACGGGCGGGCGCATCGCCGACGAAACCCGCCTGGCGAAGGCCACCCAGACGGTGTACCACGATCGCGCGCACCCGTCGGAATTGGCGCTGATGGTGATGCCGCCCAGAGGCGGAGACGCCTCGGCCCATGGGTCGCGCGGCCCGGCCCTGCCCGTTCCGGCCGCTGCCGGGCTGCGGGCGCGCTAGGCGCGGGTTTGACTTAGCCTCGCCCGGCGCGCTATTTTGCAACTAGAGCCACGCTCGGGCGCGGTAGCCAAGTGGTAAGGCAAAGGTCTGCAAAACCTTTATACGTCGGTTCGACTCCGACCCGCGCCTCCAGCTTTTCCGGTGACACTGGCATTAGGCCCGGATCGCCGGACTCACGGGGCGCCTGCACAGGTGATGACGAGTTGTATGCCGACCCGTTGACGTTCGAGTTCTATCGCTTCCGCTTTTATTTCCACGCGGCGGGCACGCTCTTTTTCCCTGTTTACAAATCCGGCAACATCGTGCGTGGCGCGTTCGGCGGCATTTTTCGCAGGCTGGTCTGCATCCCAGGCTGCCACGACGCGAAGACCTGCGGCATCCGCGCGGACTGCCCATACGCGCGCGTCTTCGAGCCGCGGGCGGCGCGCGGCGAAGGCCCGAGCGGCTTGGCGGACTGGCCGCGGCCGTTCGTGTTCCGCGCCGCCCACCTGGACGGGCGCACGATCCCGCGGGGCGAGGATTTCCACTTCGACGTCCATATCTTCGACGTGCGCGACCCGGCGCTGCCATATTTCGCGCTGGCGTTCGCCCAACTGGCGCGAGATGGCCTGGGGCCAGGACGCGGCCTCGCGGAATTGACCTCCGTGGATCAACTGGATCTGAACGAGGAAACTGTGGCCCGAGTATTCGCTGGCGACAAGTCCCGGATGCGCGACCTGGCCGCGCCGAACATCATGGAACTAAGCCCGGCGCCGGAGCGGGTGACGCGAGTGCGGGTGCGATTCGTGACGCCCACGGAGCTGAAGGCGGGAAGCCAGGTGGTGGAACGGCCGGAGTTCGGCATACTGCTCGGGCGGTTACGCGACCGCATCAGCACGCTGCGCGCGTTCTATGGCGCCGGCCCGCTGGAGATCGATTTCCGCGCGATGGGCGAGAGGGCGGCCCAGGTGCGGATGACGCGCTGCGATTTGCAGCAAACCCAGGTGGACCGCCTCTCGTCAAGGACGGGCCAACGGCACCCGCTTGCCGGGTTCGTGGGAGAGGCGGAGTATGAAGGGGATCTCAGCGAGTTTCTGCCTTACTTGAAAGCGGGCAGGTGGGTGGGGGTGGGAAGGCAGACGGTTTGGGGGAAAGGGGAATTGGAGGTTCGCGCAGGCTTAGTTTAGCCCGAATTCCGAAGTCAACCTCGGCAAAGCTGAGTTTCCATAACCTAAGACCATGAAAGAACAGGTTTTGTATCAGGGCACGGCTTCAGCCGTGCCCTGCAGTTTCTACATTTTTCGTGAGATCTCCGCGCCTTGCGGCCACCATCCATTTGGAGTCGCCTACTACCTAGCCCGGAGGGCCAAACATCTTAGCCCACGGCGCAAGCCGTGGGAAAGA
>JBEKPK010000200.1:0-10260 GCA_049520795.1 Bryobacteraceae bacterium | reverse complement strand
CAGACCACGCTCGCCGGCTTGCGCGATCCATAGCCCGATTCTCCCCACTCCGTCAGCAGGTGAAGTTCGATATCGGCCTGAGGTCGTCCTACGGTTTCCATCCCATTGCCAGGGTTCGAGTTACCACTTCCGAGTGCTCCTCGATCTTTTCCAGGATCGAAAGCGCCACCTCTAAGGTTTGACGCGCCGCGCCGCCGGAAGTTTTCGGAGAATTGCGGGTCTCCACCGAATCGAGAAAGGCGTCGAGCTGCAGCTTCAATGGCTCGGCCTGCTTAACCGGCGCCTGCTCGAACCCGATCTGGTGGCCCGCTCTCACCGAGAACACCGCCAGCGCCTGGCGCGTGTAATCCAGCGAAAGGTACTGATTGGGCTGGAAAAGGCGCACCTTGCGCACCCGTTCGGTGGACACGCGGCTGGCCGTGAGATTAGCCACGCAACCGTTGGGGAACTGCAAGCGCACGTTGGCGATATCCACCTTATGGGAAAGGATGGAAATGCCGGCCGCGCGGATCTCCGAGGGAGCGGCCTTGGCCAGCGCCAGCACGATATCCACGTCGTGAATCATGAGGTCCAGCACTACATCCACGTCCAGGCTGCGCGGGCTGAAAATGTTGAGCCGGTGGATTTCGAAAAACAGCGGCAGCGTAGCGCGGCGCTCCAGCTCGATTACCGCCGGGTTGAAGCGTTCCAGGTGGCCCACCTGAAGGATGCGGCCGTGGCGGGCGGCGGCGTCGATCAGGCTGCCGGCTTGCGCCAGGTCCACGGCGATGGGCTTCTCCAGCAGAACGTCGATGCCGTTTTCGAGCAGCCAGCGGCCCACCGTTTCGTGAGCCGTGGTGGGCACGGCCACCACCGCCGCGTCCACCAGCCCCAATGCCTGGCGGAAATCGGTGAAAGCCTCGGCCCCGTATTGGGCGGCCATCTCCCCGGCGCGCGCGGCGTCGGTATCCACCACGGCGACCAGTTGCGCGCGCTCCGATTCGTGAATCACGCGGCAGTGGTTCTTGCCGAACTGCCCCGCGCCGATTACGGCCAGCTTGTGTTTAGGCAGAAAGCCTCTCCCTTCTCTCCACAAACCCCGGAGGGGTGCAAGACCATAGCCCATGGCGTAAGCCATGGGTGCGGGCCGAAATTGTGGGAGCCCCGTCAGGGGCGAAAGATCCGGTCACGAGATGCCAGCTCTTACGCCCCTACGGGGCTGGACAGAACCGCCTGCTTCCCACGGCTCACGCCGTGGGCTATTGTCTTTCACCCCTTCGGGGTTGTGAGTCGCCGCGACTGGCGATGAAACTGATGGATGGCGCAAGGTCGTTCAAAACCCCACAATCGCGATATCGGCCTGGTTGGCCTCTTCCATCATCCGTTCCCGGTCGAGCATCAGGGTGCGCCCCGCCTCCACGGCCAGAACGGTGGCGCCGGTCTGCCGCATCACGGGAATGGTGTCCGCCCCCACCGCGGGAACGTCGAAAAGAAGATGCTCTCGGCGGCACGCCACTTTCACCAGGGTCAACGGCCGGCCGCTCACCAGCCCGGCCGCGCGGCGCAGCATGGCGTCAGTGCCCTCCATGGCTTCGAGCGCTACGCAGGCGCGCTCGCAGACGGCCACGCTCTGGCCCACGTCGAAGCCCGCCAGGGCGTCGGCTACGCGCCTTCCGTATGCGATATCGTTTTCCTCTTCCTTCGAAGGCTTGCGCCGGGTCATGGCCCCGGAAGTGGCCAGCAGCGGCTTGAGCAGGGCCGTGGAATCGGTCAGGTGGATGCCTTCGGCGGCCAGGATTTTCACCACTCCGCCGATCAGGCCGTCGGTGTTCTTCGAGGGAAGCGTGGCCAGCAGTTTCACCAGGCGCCAATCCGGCACGATGGAGGAAAAGATGCGGGCGTGCTTCACCTGGCCGGCCATCACCACCTCGGTGAGGCCTTCTTCCTTGAGGATGTCGATCAGCTTGCCGAGCTGGCCGAGAGAGATCCAATGGCAGCGCGGCGCCAGCGCCTCCACTTCCCGGGAAGCCTCCTCCTCGATGGCCACCACGGTCACGTCATGCCCCAGCCGCCGCGCGCTTTCGAGCGCCAGCAGGGGGAAGCGTCCGTTTCCGGCAATCAGGCCGTACCGCATTTACTTGATCACGCCGCGCTCGGAGGCGCGGATGAATTCGATGAGTTCGTCCACCTCCGTGCACGGCGGAACCTCCGTCTGGATGCGTTCGATGGCCTGCGAAGTATTCAGGTTCGACCGCGTCAGCAGCCGGAACGCAGTTTGCAGGGCCTCCACCGCGGCCTGGTCCACGCCGCGCCGCTCCAGGCCGATGGCGTTGGCTCCGAACACCGCCAGCTCCGGCTTATGGCTGGTCAGCGAATACGGCATCACGTCCTGCTTCACCACGCTGTAGGGCCCGATGAAGGCGTGCCGCCCGATGCGGCAGAATTGGTGAACCCCGCTGTAGGGGCTGATATCCACCCAATCCTCCACCGTCACGTGGCCCGCCAAGCCGACGCTGTTACCGATAATGACGTGGTCCCCCACGCGCACATCGTGGGCCACGTGGGTGTAAGCCATCAACAGGTTATCGCAGCCGATGGAGGTCACCAGGCCGCCTCCCTGGGTGCCGCGATGGATGGTGACGAACTCGCGTATCTTGTTGCGGCTCCCGATGCGCGTCTCCGCTCGCTCGCCCCGGTACTTCAGATCCTGCGGGGCCACGCCGACGGTGCTGTAGGGGAAGAAGACGTCATCCTCGCCGATCCACGCGGGGCCTTCCAGATACACATGCGCCATCAGACGCGTCCGGGAGCCGATTTCCACGTCCGACCCCACAATGCAATAAGGGCCGACATCGGCGCTTTCGGAGATCCGCGCGCCCGGATCTACGATCGCGGTGGGGTGAATGGGCATGGCTAGGAATCGGCCGGCGGTTTCTCTTCCTTATCCGCGAGCTTGCACATCACCTCGACCTCGGCCACCACCTTGCCGTCCACGGTGGCGCGACCGGCGAACTTGGCCACGCTGGCCTTGCGCTTGATCACCGCCATCTCCATGCGCAGCGTATCTCCCGGAACCACCGGCCGGCGGAAGCGCGCGCTTTCGATGGCCACCAGCAGCACCAGCTTGCTGGCCCGGTCGGGAATCGACGCCAGCACCAGGACGCCGGCGGCTTGCGCCATGGCTTCCACGATGAGCACCCCCGGCATTACCGGAAAATCGGGGAAGTGGCCCTGAAAGAACGGCTCGTTGTGGGTGACGTTCTTGATGCCGACCACCCGCTCCGCATCCATCTCCACGATGCGGTCCACCAGCAGGAACGGGTAGCGATGCGGCAGAAGCGCGCGAATCTCGTTGATCTCCAAAATGGGCATGGAAGCCGCTATTGTAACGCGAATGCGCAAACCGCTTCCGCCGCTGCGGGACCGGGTGATCGAAGGCGCGCTCCCGCATGCCATAATCGGGGAAATGGTCCGAAGCAGGTGGGCAGGTACTTTGCCGGTGGCGCTGGCCGCGCTGGCCTTTTTCGGATGCGCCCACAAGAAGCACGCCCGGTTGCCCGCGCCCCCCGCGCCGAGCCTGGGGCATGCCGAGACCGGAGTGGCAAGCTGGTACGGGCATCCCTACCATGGCCGCCCGGCCGCCAACGGCGAGATCTACGATATGGAGACGCTCGTGGCGGCTCACCGCACTTTGCCCTTCGATACCTGGGTGCGCGTGGTAAACCTCAACAACCGGAAAAGCGTCGACGTCCGCATCATCGACCGCGGTCCTTTTGTGAACGGACGGATAATCGACCTGTCCCACGCCGCGGCCAAGGCCATCGACCTGATCGGGCCTGGCGTGGGACCGGTCCGCATCGAAGTGATCCGTCTGCCCCAGAATGCCGCGGCCGGGCTGTTTGCCGTTCAGGTGGGGGCCTTCAGGGTGCGCGCCAACGCCGAGAGCCTGCGCGCCGAAATGGCCGCGCGCTATGGTTCGGCCCGCATCGTTTCCCGCCCGGGCAGCCCGGACGTATGGCGCGTCTTGGTCGGCGTCGAGGCTACCGAAGAGGCCGCCTCCGGGCTGGCCCGCCGCATCCGCCAAGAATCTGGTGAGAAAAACTCCGGCTTCGTCGTACGAATAGACTCAGGGCTTGTCATGTAACTACCAGTTCCATCGCCGCCAATCGCCTCCTTATGAGTTCCGAAGTTGGAATGTTTGTATCAGGGCACGGCTGAAGCCGTGCCCTGATACAAGGCACACTCTCCAACCGGTCTCTCCCAACGTTCCCAAGGGAGCCGTTGGCGCAGTTGCTTCGGAAGATAGATAAACCCTTGACCTATGATGCAAGCCGCCACGAGTTGCGCCCATGGCCTGGTGGGCCAATCGCCCGAGGTCGGCGCTGTCCGGCGGCTGATCGAGAAGGCGGCGCGAAACCGTTTGCCGGTCTTGCTGCTGGGAGAAAGCGGATCGGGCAAAGAGGTTGTCGCGCGCGCCATATACCAGGCGAATCCGCGCGGCCAGTTCGTGCCCATAGACTGCGGCTCGCTGGTTGGCACGCTCATGGAGAGCGAGCTCTTCGGACACGTCAAAGGCTCCTTCAGCGGAGCCGTGGGAAACAAAAAGGGTCTCGTCGAGTTGGCCGACGGCGGCACGGCCTTTTTCGATGAGATCGGCGACCTGCCGCTCGAAATGCAGGTCAAGCTGTTGCGGCTTATCCAGGAGAGCGAATTCCGCCCCGTGGGCTCCTTGCAGTGGCGCACGGTGGACCTGCGGATCATCGCCGCCACCCATCGCGATCTGAAGGCCGAAGTGGCCGCCGGGCGGTTCCGCAAGGATCTGTACTACCGCCTGGAGGTCTTTGTCCTGCGATTACCTTCGCTCCGCGAACGCCGGGAGGATATTCCACGGCTGGTGGAGCATTTCCTGGAACTGGCTCAGGCGGCGGGCCTGCCGCCTTTCCACCCCAGCCGGGAGGTGCTCGACATGCTCCAGTCCTACGACTGGCCGGGCAACGTGCGCGAACTCAAGCACAGCGTGGACCGCATGGCGGCGCTGCACTCCGAGGGCGCGCTCCAGGCCGCCGATCTGCCCTCCGCCCTACGCAATCATCTAGCCGCCTCTACCATCGGTCGCCTTTCCGCGGCGGTGGATCGAAACCCCGCCGAAGAGTTCTATCTGCCCCCCCCATCGCCGGTGATTTCCATTCCGCAGAGCGAAAAACATACCATCGCCAGGGCGTTGGCCGCCACCGGGGGCGCCCGCGCGGAGGCGGCGCGGCTGCTCGGCATCGGGCGCACCACGCTCTACCGGAAGATGCGAGAATATGGCATCGAGTGACCATCGCGCTGGACGCAACCTATAGCATTGGAGACCGGCTCTCGGGCGTGGGCGTATATTCGCGCGAAATCCTGCTGGGCCTGGCTGCGCTGCGCCCGGAAACGCGCTTCGCGTTCTGCTACCGCTCGCACTGTTACCTTCGCTCCTGGACGCCGGCCATCCCGCCCAACGCCCACAGGCGCCTGCTGGCCGAGCCCCTGGGCCCGCGCTTCGCCAATCTGTTTCACGGCCTCAACCAGCGTCTCCCGCGGTTTCCTATGCGCCGCGCGGTGGCCACGTTCCACGACCTGTTCGTGATGACGGGCGAGTATTCGAGCGCCGAGTTTCGCGCCCGGTTCACTGCTCAGGCGCGCGATGCGGCGGCGCGAGCGGATGCGATTATCGCGGTTTCCCAGTTTACCCGCGGCCAGGTTGTGGATTTGCTGGGCGTCGACCCGTCCCGGGTTGCGGTGGTGCATCACGGCGTTCCGCCGCTGGCCTATCCGCGCGTGGCGCGCCAGAAGCTGGTGCTCAGCGTAGGAGCGGTGCAGAAGCGCAAGAACACGGCGCGGCTGGTGGAAGCCTTCGAAGCGCTCGATGGCGATTGGAAACTGGCGCTCGCCGGTTCTCTGGGATACGGCTCGGGGGAGATCCGCGCGCGAATCGAGAGCAGCCCCGCCCGCGACCGCATCGCATTGCTGGGCTTTGCGCCCCCGGACGAGCTGGCGGCTTGGTACGCGCGGGCTTCCATCTTCGCTTTTCCGTCCCTTGACGAGGGCTTCGGCATGCCCGTCTTGGAGGCTATGGCCGCCGGAACCCCGGTCATGACGTCCGACCGCTCCGGATTGCCCGAAGTGGCCGGCGACGCGGCCCTGCTGGTGGACCCCACGCGTACCGAATCTCTAGTGGAGGGGTTGAGAGAATTGGCCCGGAACGAAGATCTGAGAAACGACCTGGCCTTGCGTGGCCGCGCCCGGGCGGCGCTTTTTACGTGGGACAAAGCCGTCCGTGAAACCTGGGAAGTATATCGGCGCCTCTTGCCCGCGCCATGAGCAAAAACTACCGGTCGTCGTCCACCGCGATCTTGAGCGCGCGCAGGAAGCGATGATCCTGGGTAGTGAGCTTGATTTTGCCGGTGGCCTCAAACGTCTTCTTGGCCGGTTGCGGCGGCTGCTGTTCCTCCGCTGTCTCCAACTCCCCGTCATCTTCCTCATCGCCATCCCTGCGGTTGAAACCAATGGTGGCTTCCAACACCAGGAAAACGTCGTACCCGGCCTTCTTTATCTCGCCGATCGCTTCCGCGATCCGGTCGGATTCGGAAAGGGAATCGTTGATCGCGTTCCCCAGTTCCTGCATGAGGCGCTTCAGTGGCTCTTCCACGGAGTTCTCCCTAGTTCGATGGATGCGCCAAACGCGACTGGCGTTCCACCCATGGACCCGCATCCACCCTTTTCGATTGTAGTGGTCCGATCCGGGTTTCACAAGCGCACCCATGGAATCTATCGGCAATTTGGGGGCCACACAGCAGGGCAAACTCCACATCCAGCCATTTGTTACGATGGGGGCGTGGGAAAATACCGGGCAGTCCGGGTGAGCGCGAAGTTTGTGCGACACGTCGTGCCCGCCGTCATCAAGCCCCTGCATGCGCTGTGGAATGAAGTGATCGGCTTCATTTTCATGTGCATGGGGGTGGTTTTCGGGTTTTACACGGTGCGCTATGCGATTAAAGGCGATTCCGGGCGCCTGCTGGTGGCCGGCATGGCTGCCTGCCTCATGTTTGGGTACGGCGTTTCTTCCTTCCTGCGCGCGCGTAAGATCTCACGATCATGAATGACCGGCTGGGTAATCCCGGCGAGTTTCCTTTCACTCGCGGCGTCTACCGCGACATGTATCGGGGCCAGCTCTGGACCATGCGCCAGTACGCCGGGTTCGGAACGGCCGAAGAAAGCAACCGCCGCTACCGCTATCTGCTTTCTCAGGGAACTACCGGACTTTCGGTGGCTTTCGACCTGCCCACGCAGATGGGTTACGATTCCGATCACCCCATGGCGTCGGGCGAAGTGGGGCGCGTAGGAGTTGCCATTTCGTCCCTCGCGGACATGCAGTCCCTTTTCCGCGAGATTCCTCTTCAGGACGTGTCCACGTCCATGACCATCAACTCCACGGCGGCCATCCTGCTGGCCTGTTATGCCCAGGTGGCCCGGCGCCAGGGCGCCGACTGGAAGAAGCTCTCCGGCACCATTCAGAACGACATTCTGAAGGAGTATATCGCGCGCGGCACATATATATACCCGCCCCGGCCGGCCATGCGCATCATCACTGATATCTTTGCCTGGGCCGGGCGCGAGATGCCTGACTGGAACACCATCTCCATCAGCGGCTACCACATCCGCGAAGCCGGGGCCACCGCGGTTCAGGAGCTCGCCTTCACTTTCGCCAACGCCATCGCCTACATCGAGGCGGCGGTGCGGGCGGGGCTGGCGGTGGACGCCTTTGCGCCGCGGCTTTCGTTCTTCTTTAACTCGCACAACGACTTTCTGGAGGAGATCGCCAAGTTTCGCGCCGCGCGGCGGATCTACGCAGGCCTCATGCGCGACCGCTTCGGCGCCACCGACAAGCGCTCCATGATGCTGCGCTTCCAGTGCAGACCGCCGGTTCCACGCTCACCGCCCAGCAGCCCGACCTCAACATCGTGCGCACGGCCTTGCAAGCCCTGGCGGCCGTGCTTGGCGGCGCGCAGTCCCTGCACACCAACTCGCGCGACGAGGCGCTGGCGCTGCCTACCGAGGAATCCGCACGCATCGCCCTGCGCACCCAGCAGATTATCGCCTATGAAAGCGGCGTGACCAAAGCCGTGGACCCGGTCGGCGGGAGCCAGCATATCGAAACGTTGACCGACGCCATCGAAGCCGGAGTAAGCGAATATCTGCGGCGCATCGACGAGATGGGCGGCGCGCTACGCGCCATCGAGAGCGGCTACATTCAGAGCGAGATCCAGAACTCCGCCTATGAATACCAGCGGGAGGTGGAAAGCGGGCGGCGCGTGGTGGTGGGCGTAAACCGGTTTCAGTTGGAAGGCGAGCGCGCGGTTCCGACCTTTCGCCTCGATCCGGCGCTCGAGCGCTCGCAGACCGATAGCCTGCGGAGGCTGCGCAGCTCGCGCAGCCGGACGGCGGTGGATGCCAGGCTGGCGGCGCTCGAGGATGCGGCCCGCTCGGGGGCCAATCTCATGCCGCCTATCCTCGAAGCCGTCGACAGCTACGCCACGTTAGGCGAGATCTCCGACCGCCTGCGAGCGGTGTTCGGGGAATATCGCGAGGGCTAACGGGCGGAGCCGGAATCCGGTGCGCGGGCGGGATCGAAGTTTCGGAACCTAACCAGGCCCCTTGTGGAACCATTTGCGCTTGATGTCGGGCCAGAACTCCTTGAGAACCTGGGAGGTCGCGTCGGTGCCCACCTGGATCAGGAGTTTCGTCCCATTGTCCACGAGCGTGCGGTTATCAGGATAGTACGCGTTAGAGATCGCCACCGCGCTCGCGTTCCCGAGCCACTCCGAATAATTGAAGCGCGTGCCTCCGGAATCTTTGTGAGTCACGAACACTCGCGTCAAGGCGTAGCCCGTCCGCCTTACAATGGAGCCGGTTCCCCGCCGGAAATATCGAGGGTCCTCGTGAAGCAGCACCGGGTACACCCCCTCGGTGAACATGTTTCCCAGCGCCTGATCCGCGTAATTGGTTACAAAACGATGCCCGTATCCCTTGAGTCCCTGCCCGAAGGAAGGCTGCTGATCGGTCAACTGTCCCAACCCCGCGAACGCCCCGCCTAACAGCAACAGCGGATAGTCGAACGAATCCTTGGTGGCGATGGTCAGTTTCTGACGAGCGGTAAGCACCGTGCCTTCGAGCGACGCGTCCGCCGTTCTGTAGTTCGGAAGGACGCCGAACACATGGTTGCCCCCCGGCGGTCCCAGGTCCGGCGCGATTGCTCCAGCCGCGGGGCTCGCCTCCGTCTCGGGCTGCGATCCGCTGCCGAGGGCGGATGGACTAGGCTGTGCGGATATGCTCCCAGCCGCCAGTACCGCCGACAGTAGTATCCCCGTTCGCAGCGAGCTCATTCCGAACCCCTCACGTCCGATTTGCTTCTTTGACGCCGTGCAAAACAAATGCGTTGCACTGAATTCATCCTCGCCGCTCGGCGCAAACGGGCACGGGAGAAATCCAGCCCCGGCGCGGTCGCCGTGTAGAAACGCCAAGAGACGGAACGAGGGCTCAGCACAGAAGAGTTGACGTAACCATGCGCCAAATGGAATAACTCTTTAGGGCTATTGCGCCGTAAAGGATTGTAAAATAAGACGCTATCCATGTGGTCATGGCGTCCGGCGCCGGTAACCGGTCCGCCGTGCTCTGGTTCGAAGAGGCGTCGGCGCCGCCGCTATGAACCCCTGGCCGAGAGAACCACTTCGAGGTAGTGCCCAGGCGATTACACTCTTTCCAACCGCGCCCCGCTGCATCGCCGGACCGCGGCGGGCGCCCCTACGGAATCTCTTTTCCGAAAGTGATAGTGGTGTCCACCCGGTACATCTTCACGCCGGTTCCAGCCGGCCGGAGCATCTGCAGTACAATCGCGGCGCCGCGAGTGGTGAGGGAGAAGTGTGAGTTTCCGCCGCGAGCCACCGGGAACTGCCGCGATCCGAAAGGCGGGACCAGTTCCTGAACGGTTTCCGAACAAACCGGCGTCAGTTCGTCCGGTGTCCGATCATTGCGCGGAAGGGAGTAGAGCACGCCAGCCGAATAGCATCCCCAAACCGGGACGGGACGCTCCGAGACGTTTACAAGCGCGACGATCCCATCGTCGCCCTCGGCCACCCCGCCGGAAAACCAGGGGTTGGCAACCGGCCATTCCACTTCGCGAACGGTGGTGCGCAGCTCATCGGCGGCCAGGCACTAGGTGGCGCCGCTCACCGCTAGAACGGGCTGGAGCCG
>JBEKPK010000199.1:0-10303 GCA_049520795.1 Bryobacteraceae bacterium | reverse complement strand
ATCAGCGCCAGCAGGGTGTGCTTGATCAGCGAAAAGGCCCCCGCGCCGTCCTCCGTCTTCAGCCCCAGCCTGTCTTCGAGGGTGTCCTTGAAGAAATCGAGCGAAGGCAGGTCGCGCGGGCGCAGCCGCAGGCTTTCCAGGTAGAGAAGCTGCACGAAGCTCACCAGCGCCAGGGCCGGAATGGCCGCCAGGGTGGCAATCACAACGGCCGTCATCATGGCGCCACCCGCTCGATCAGCCCTTCCGGCAGGCCCAGTCGCGCACGCCACCGTTTTTCGGCCCGCGCCATCCGCCCGCCGTCGGCTTCATGGTCCATGCCCAGCAGGTGCAGCAGTCCATGCAACATGAGAATCCGAACCTCGATTTCCACGCCGTGCCCGTAACGCCGCGCCTGGGCGCGCGCCCGGGCCATGGAAATCGCGATATCGCCCAACGGGAGGCAGGCCAGGAGGCCTGCCCCACTGAGTGGGGCGGACCTCCTGGTCTGCCTTGCTTCCGCCCAACTGGGAAACGAGAGCACATCCGTGGCGAAGTCCTTACCCAGAAACTCCAGGTTCAACCGGCGCATCTCGGCGTCGCCGGTAATCAGGCAGTGGAACGCTCTCCCCTTGGCCACCTCGGCCTGCAATTTTCGCGCAAACCGCGCCAGCGCCCGCGGGCGCGCCTCGGCTGTATCGCGCCGAAAAGTCACGGTACTGCCTTCGGGAGACATGCGTAGGCGCTCAGGCCTGGGGCGCGGCGTCGGCGGCCGGTTCCGGCTCGGCCAGCTTCAAGGTAAGCTGCCGCCCCACGCCCACGGATTCGTTATAGCGCTCGTAGGCTTTCACAATCCGCTGCACCAGCGTGTGCCGCACCACGTCTTTCTCGTCGAATTGCACGAAGCTGATGCCCTCCACTCCGCGCAGCACGTCCACCGCTTCGAGCAGGCCGCTGCGGCGCGCATTGGGCAGGTCGATCTGCGTGACGTCGCCGTTCACCACCATCTTGGAGTTGAACCCCTGCCGGGTGAGCACCATCTTCATCTGCTCCGGGGTGCTGTTCTGGGCTTCGTCCAGAATGATGAAGCTGTCGTTGAGCGTGCGCCCGCGCATGAAGGCGATGGGGGCCACTTCAATCACGTTGCGCTCCAGCAGTTTCTCCACGCGGTCGCTCTCCAGCATGTCGTAGAGCGCGTCGTAGAGCGGGCGCAGGTACGGGTCCACCTTCTCCTGCAGCGTGCCGGGCAGGAATCCCAGGCGCTCGCCGGCTTCCACCGCCGGCCGCGTCAGAATGATGCGCGCCACCTGCTTCGAGATCAGCGCGGAGATGGCCATGGCCACCGCCAGGTAGGTCTTGCCGGTGCCCGCGGGGCCGATGCCGAAAACCAGGTCGTTGCGTTCGATGGCTTCCAGGTAGCGCCGCTGGTTCACCGACTTCGGCGCGAGCGTCTTCTTGCCGAAACTCCGCTGCCGGCCGCTCTGCACCAGCCCCCGCAGCGAAACCTCGGGGTCGGAGGTCACCACGCGCAGGTAGCTGTTCAGGTCGCCGTTGCTGAAAACGTGGCCTTCGCGCAACAGCGCGTTGTAGTCTTCGAGGATATTTTCCGCGCGCGAGACATTGCCGGCCTCGCCTTCGATTTCCAGGTGGTTGTCCAGCAGTTGGGTGTGGACGCTCAGCCCCGATTCGAATAGCCGGATATTCTCGTCGCGGGTGCCAAAGAGGTTCTCCACGCCTCGGCTGATAAGCACGCTAGCTTTCATAAGGATCGGTAATGGGCGCCTCCGGGCTGGCAAAACACGGGACAAGATGGGACGCTTGGATGGTGTCGCGGCGGATCTTCGACAGCCCGCTCGCGCGGGCATCTGAAAATCATCTGGATCTATTATACCAGCCCTGTAAAGGCCCGCCGACGTGGGGCCAGGATGAGAATCCCGACCCCACGGAAAGCGGCGCGATGTAGGGGCCGGGCATGCCCGGCTCGCGGCGAGGGAACAAATCAAACGGTCAAGGTACTAGGGCCTGGCTCTCGTGCCGGGCGAGGCCCCGGGATTCTCTACTACTTCCGCACGGCGACAAAGGTCCCTGATTGTACTTCGCTCTCCATAGTGCCGCGGATCTGGTTGGCGGACTCCAGCGCGCCCTGGTATCGAACTGTGATATCGGGCCGCGCCGGAGGATGGAACGCGAACTGAACCTGAGCGCCGGATACCGAGCCTTCGACCTTCCAATGCTGGTTGCCGAAGACTCCCTCCAACTTGCCCCCATTATCCAAAAAGCTGACCATGGGGGTGTCCACCTCTTTGCCGTTCTTATCGTGGTATTCGATCTGCCACGTTCCCGACAAGTTGGTTTGCGCCGCCACCGAGAACGCGGCGAACGCGCACAGTACGACCGTGTACAGCAGCTTCCTCATAGGTTTCTCCCTCTCTGATTCAGGTGGCCTCAGCCACCAAGCTTTGCCACTAAGTGGCGATACATCGCATGCAGCGCGAGCGAGTTCTCGAGTGTCCAGGTGAGACCGAAGAGAATCGCGCAACTGCCTGCCAGTGAAACTACCGGGATCACCAGGGCGGCCCTGGCAACCTGTAGCGGCAGGGCGATCTGAAACAGTTCCGCCACTGCGCGGAACCAGACTTGCGCCACCCCGCCCCAGCCGGCTTCCCGCCGGGCGTCGGCCAACTGAAGAGCGAACGTGTCCGTAATTTCCCGTTCCCAGCGCCGGCGTATCTCGCTGGGGTAGAGGCGCAACAGTATGCGGTAAATCTGGAGGACTGCGCCGGTGGCTGGATTCATGATTTCACCCGCGCGGGCTTCCATTGCAGGGCCCTGGCTCTTTTGACGAGCGCCTCCACGCGCTCCAGCTCCATGTCCACCAAAGCGCGCCCACCGCGCGTGAGCCGGTAATAGCGTCGGCGGCTGTCGGCCTCCCTATCGCCGGAGACTTCTTCGACAAAGTCCTGCTCCAGCAACCGCTGAATGGTGGTATACAGTGTCGCCGGGCCCATACGAACGCTGCCGTCGGACAGGTTTCGGGTTTCCTGCATGATGGCGTAGCCGTGTTTCTCTCCGCCGGCAAGCGCTAGAAGCGTGAAGAAGACCGCGGGGGTGAGTGGCAGTTCCAGTGCTTTCGGCATAGATCAATTATGGATATATCATTAACTGATATGTTTCGTCAAGAGGAAAGCTCGAGAGACCCACCAGGGACAGTGCCGAATTACACCATTGCCGAGAGTCTGATCGCCACTTGGTTCGGCGGACGACCAAAACGCGGGCGGAGGGTTCTCAACAGAAGTCCACACAGTCCCGGGTTCCCCACAACGGCCCGAGGCGCCCAGGACGCCTATGCCGGCTGCGGCGTCTCGTTTCGATGCCGGAAGAGCGGCGCGAGCGCTCCGAGCAGCACCCCCTTTCCGGAAGGCTGGCGGGTTCGAGAAGACCGAGGGTTTCTCCCCAGCCCCGATCCGCAACCCAGCGCGCGTCGGCGCTTCACCAATTCCATGACGACGGCCTGCGCCTTGAGTCGGTCCGGGCAGGAAAAGCTGATTCTGAACGCCCCCGGAGGGAAGGTGTCAAGAGGCCGGCGGCTTATGGTAAACGTCCAACATGGCGGCCGTGATTTCGGCGCTGGAGGGCCAATGGCCGCGCCTTTGCCCGGCATGGGTTTGATACTCCGGCAGCCGGCCCGGATCGGGTTGCACCACGCGGCCGTCTTTCAAGAACAGCAGACCCATTGTGTCGGTGGGCATACGGCCGGCGAACGCCTCGGCTTCGTCCAGGGCGTCGCGCAGCTGGGTTGTGACGAGTGCGGGGTCAAGCGGTTCCGCGGTTACGAGCGCCCGCCATTCGGCGGCGGGATAATGGGCGTTCCGGCGAATTTCCGCGATCAGTCCCTCGGGCGTGAAGCCGGGCGACTTTTCCACGGCGGCCCAGATGACGGCCCCTAGCGGAAGAATGGCGCTGTGAACGGTCACCAGGTCGACAAGGTCGCGCACCTCGCGCCGCCCGGCGGCGGCCATCACCTTGTTCATGGCCAGGTCGGCCGGGTGCAGGATATAGCCGAAAGTCTCATCCCGCATCGTCGGGAAGAAGCGGAAGTCGCTGTCAACCACCCATTCGAGGCGCGTGCCGGCATTTTGCCGCGTAACTTCGGCGGTATAGACAAGGGGCAATTGCCGCAGCCACCTGACCCCATAACCCGCCGCTTCGAGCGCTTGCGCATCGTCAAGAGCGGCGGACGCTACGCGTTCCTCGCGGTCGTGGAAGACGTCGATGTCGCCGGAATAGCGTCGCCCCTCCCGGTTCAGGGGCGTCGCCCCCGCGACATAGCTTTCCGGGTCGCGGTGCGAGGCAAGCAGCCGGAGGATTTCGGTTTGGATCTTAGAGAGCGGCATGGCACGCCTGCTCGATCTGTTCGGCCAGACGCCGGGCTTCGCGATCGCCCTCGATGCGCAAGGCCCGCGCCACCACCAGGGCATCCTCTGGCGTCGGCTTCTCAAACCGGCGCTTGTTCCAGAGGGCCTGTGTACCGTATTCCGTGAACGCTCGACGGTAGAGGCTCGCGAAATCCTCCGGCTCGCTTGTCTGGGCGCTCATCGTGCCTCATTTTGGCATGTGCGCCGGGGCGTTGCAAATCCAGCCTTCGCGAAGCGCGGGCCATGGCCGCATGCCGCTTCTCCGCCCACGCTATAATCGTGTTGTCCCCTAGGGCCGCGGCCCCATTTGGCAAGGAGTTTGTTTTCATGCAATCTCGCCGGAATTTTATCGGCAAAGTAGCTTCCGGTCTGGCCGGCACGCTGGCGGCTTCGAACGTGCTGGGCGCGAGCGAGCGCATCCGTATAGGCATCATCGGGCCGGGCGAACGCGGCAAGCAAATCCTGCTTGAAGCGGTGGGATGCGAGAACATCGAGTGCGCCGGCGCCGCCGACGTGTATGGCAAGAGGCTCGAAGAGGCCAAGGGCATTGCGCCGGGCGCCAAGACCTATTCCGATTACCGGGCGCTGCTGGACGACAAGAGCATCGACGCCGTGCTGGTGGCCACCCCGCAGCACCTGCACGCGGAACACTTCACGGCCGCGCTCGACGCCGGCAAGCACGTCTACCAGGAAAAGACCATGGCGTTCTCGGTGGCGCACGCCAAGAAGATGCGCGCGGCTTTCCAGCGCGCCGGCAAGCGCACCGTGCAGATCGGGCACCAATGGAGCTCCACGGGGCAGGTGGCGGACGCGGCCAGCTTCCTGAATCCCGAGCTGATGGGGAAGATCACCGCTATCCACGCCCACATGTACCGTAATACGCCTCACGGCAAACCACAATGGGCGCGGCCGGTGTACCCCGATATGACGGCCGAAAACATCGTCTGGAAATCCTTCCTGGGCGAGGCCCCGCAGCGGCCGTTCGACGCCAACCGGTACCTCAACTGGCGCTTCTTCTGGGATTACTCGGGCGGCAATGTCTACGAAAACATGTGCCACCAGGTGGCCTTCTGGTACAAGGCGATGGGCCTGAAAATCCCCCGCGCCGTGACCATGAACGGCGGTCTGTACCTGTGGAAGGACGGGCGCGAAGTCCCCGATACCATGAACGTTTCGATGGAGCAGCCGGAGGAGATCCTGTTCAGTTGGGATTCCGGCTTCGGCAACGACAAACTCAACGTTACCGAGGAAGTATTGGGGACCGATGGAACCATCTCGCGCAGCCAGCAGATCCGCTACGCGCCGCAGAAGGTGAACCGGCCGCAGGGGAACGAAATGATGGGGCAGACGCGCACCGAGCCGCGGGCGCACATGCAGAACTTCTTCGATTGCATCCGCTCGGGCCACGAGCCGAACTGCCCTTTCGAACTGGGCTTCCGCGTGGCGATCGCGTGCCGCATGGCGGTGGACAGCTATCGCCAGGGGCGCACGGTGCGGTGGGACGCCGAGAAGGAAGAGATCGTTTAGTGGGACAGACCATCGTTTTTCGTGGTCTGTCCGGCCAGGGAAGCGCCCCGGCGTCGACAGACGACAAGGACCGATCATCTGTCCCACAAGGAAGAGATCGTTTAGTGGCTTCGGCCTGTTCTTCTAATCCTGAATCCCGAGGTTGGGCGCCTTGTATCAGGGCACGGCTTCAGCCGTGCCGCAAACGGGAACGCCCAGAGGGCTTTAGCCCCTGTTTTTTCAGGAGGATGAAAAGGACTTGCGCCGGGGTTGCCAAATCAGGGGCTAAAGCCCAGAAAATGCCGCCCAATCGGCACGGCTCAAGCCGTGCCCGATACAAGGTCTTTCCTTTCAAGGAATTAGCCCGGAGGAATTCAGCCTATCCGAAGTCAACTTCGCAATTCAGGCTAATGCGAATTCTCCGCGTCTCAGCGTCAGACTTCCAAAACCGATGAATGAATGGGCTGCCAGGATCCGGGAAGGCGACACTCGGGCGATTGCGCGCGCGGCCACAGGGATTGAGAATCGCGACCCGCGCGCGATGGAGGCGCTGCGGGAACTCGCGCCCTGCGCCGGCCGCGCGCGTGTTGTGGGAATCACGGGGCCGCCGGGGGCCGGCAAGAGCACGCTGGTGGACGCGCTGGCGGCCGCCATGCGGGGCCGGGGCAAGACCGTGGCCATCATCGCGGTGGACCCCAGCAGCCGGATTTCCGGCGGGGCCATCCTGGGCGACCGCATTCGCATGCAGCGGCATCACGCCGACCCCGGCATGTTTATCCGCTCCATGGCCACCCGCGGCGTGACCGGCGGCCTGGCGCGCGCCACCGAAGACCTGGTGCGCCTGATGGACGTGGCGGGCAAGGACTATGTGTTGATCGAAACCGTGGGCGTGGGCCAGGACGAGGTGGAAATCGCCGGGCTGGCGCAGGTCACGGTGGTGACGTTGGTCCCCGGGATGGGCGACGACGTGCAAGCCATCAAAGCCGGAATCATGGAGATTGCCACCGTCTTCGCGATCAACAAGTCCGACCAGCCGGGGGCCGATCGCGTGAAGCGGGAGCTGGGGTCGATGCTGAACCTGGCGAACGGGGCCGGACCCAAGCCGGCCATTGTGCGCACGGTTGCCACCACCGGCGAAGGCGTCGAGGAGTTGCTCGACGCGATTGACGCCGCCGCGGCGTCCGCCGTGGAGCCCGCGGCCATGCCGCATCGCATTACCATCGACCACCTGGGAATCGCAGTGAACGGGCTGGAGGCTGCCCTGGGCTTTTACCAGGACCTCGGCCTGGAAGTGGCGCATCGCGAGACAGTGACCAGTGAAAAAGTCAACCTGGCCATACTCCCCGCCGGGGATTCGCGAATCGAGCTGCTGGAGCCGGCCTCGCCCGATTCGCCCATCGCCAAATACCTGGAAAAACGCGGCCCGGGCCTGCACCACGTGGCTCTGCGCGTGCCGGACC
Source organism: Bryobacteraceae bacterium (assembly GCA_049520795.1). Lineage (GTDB taxonomy): Bacteria > Acidobacteriota > Terriglobia > Bryobacterales > Bryobacteraceae > BOG-224. The sequence continues at coordinate 2,946 of JBEKPK010000199.1, read as the reverse complement.
TCGACGCGGCCGTGGGGCGCCTGCGCGCTTCCGGCGCCCGGCTGCTGAACGAACCCCGCCAGGGCGCCGGCGGCCATCAATACGTCTTCATCCATCCCGCCTCCACCGGAGGCGTGCTGCTGGAGCTTATTCAGGAGAGCTGAGTGAAAGCGGAAATCGGAATCATCGGCGGCAGCGGTCTCTACTCCATGCCCGGCTTCGAGGCGCGGGAGGAGGCCGTTATCGAAACCCCGTTCGGGCCGCCCTCGGATAACTACGTGGTGGGGACACTGGCCGGGCGCGGGGTGGCATTCCTGGCCCGGCACGGGCGCGGTCACCGCCTGTCGCCTTCGGAATTGAATTTCCGGGCGAACATTTACGGTATGAAGTCGCTGGGGGTCGAGCGCATCATCTCGCTCAGCGCGGTGGGCTCGCTCAAGGCCGAGCATCGGCCGCAGGACTTCGTGATTCCGGACCAGTTTTTCGACCGCACGCGGGGGCGCGTCTCCACATTTTTCGGCGAGGGCCTCGTGGCCCACGTCAGCTTCGCCGATCCGGTGTGCCCGGAGGTGGCCGATGTGGTCACCGGCGCCTGTCATAAGGTAGGCGTGACGGCCAAGAAGGGGGGCACGTACCTTTGTATGGAAGGTCCGGCGTTCTCCACCAAGGCGGAGTCCAACGTGTATCGCTCCTGGGGCATGGACGTGATCGGCATGACCAACCTGCAAGAGGCCAAGCTGGCGCGGGAGGCGGAGATCTGCTACGCCACGGTGGCCATGGTCACCGACTACGATTGCTGGCATCCGGATCACGACTCGGTGACCGTGGACCAGATTATCGCCAACCTGGTACAGAACGCCGGAAACGCGTGCAAGGTGGTGACCGAGGCGGTGGCCAACATGCCGGCGGCGCGCGGGTGCAAGTGCGGCTCGGCGCTGGCGCAGGCCATTATCACGGACCGCAAGCTGGTTCCCGCGGCCACGCGCGCCAAGCTGGGGATTCTGATTGACAAGTACTTCGTGTAACCAGATCGCGCACGAGGTTCTGGAAGGCGCACTGGCGGGCCGCGCTCCCGCGGAACTGCCCCAGCCGCTGCTCGAAGACTCGTGCGGCGAAGCGCTATTCGGAATCCTGGTGGAAGGCCTGGCGGACCGCTTCGAGCCGGCCCTGTGCGAGGTCTACGCGCGCCTGTTTTCGCGGGCCGTGGCGCGGGTGGCCGGAGGCGTGGATGCGGCCGCGCTGGAGGCCCGCTACGCGCGCGTAAGGCGGCCGCGGCCGGTGGCGGGCGAGCCGCGCTGCATCTACACGCTCTCGCGCGTGACCCTGGGGGCCGATGTGGCCGTCACCAGCGTGCTGCTGGACGCCGCCAAGCGCCGTTTCCCGCGCGCCGAAGTGGTGTTCGTGGGCCCTCGCAAGAACTACGAGCTGTTCGCCGGCGATGCGCGCGTTCACCACGCCGAAGCGGCCTACCAGCGCGGCGGATTGCGCCAGCGGCTGGCGATTTGGGAGGATCTCAAACGCCTTCTCGCCGCGCCGGACGGCGTGGTGATCGATCCCGATTCCCGCCTGACCCAGCTTGGGCTGCTGCCGGTGTCGGCCGAGGAGCGCTATCGCCTTTTCGACAGCCGCGCCTACGGAGGCGCCTCCGATCACTCGCTTCCGGAGTTAGCGGCGGCGTGGGCGCTTGAGACCTTCGGCGTCAGTGGGGCCGGGCCCTACATCGCCCTGGAGGATGGGGCGCGGAGGGGAGCGCACATCGCGGTGAGCCTGGGGGTGGGCGAAAACCCGGCCAAGCGCCTTCCCGATCCCTTCGAAGAAGAGCTGCTGCGCCTGCTGGCGGCTACCGGCGCGCCCCTGTGGATCGATAAGGGCGCGGGCGGCGAAGAGGCCGAGCGCGTAGAGCGCGCGGTAAAGCGCGCCGGCGTGGCGGCGACATTCTGGGACGGCGCTTTCGCGGGGTTCGCGGCCATTATCGCGGGCAGCCGGCTATATGTGGGCTACGATTCCGCCGGCCAGCACGTGGCGGCCGCCGCAGGCGTGCCGCTGATCAGCGTGTTCGCCGGATTTCCGGCGCCGCGCATGTTCGAACGCTGGCGGCCGGTAGGCGAGCGCTGCCAAGTGATTCGGGTGGACCGTCCCGAGGTAGGGGAAACGCTGCGGAAGGTGCGGGAAGCCTTATCCCACACCCAACCGTCCGAGCTTCGCTCGGATTGACAAGGCGGGAGCCTTATCCCACCCAGTACCGGCGCAGTTGACTCCCGGTACAGTGCGGGCATATCTTTGTTCCTGATAGAGAGGCTGAGATGAAGTTCCGGATAATTACCACCGTGGTTGTTTTTCTCGCCCTTGTTTCCGCTGCCGGCGCGCAGCAGAAGAGGCGCGTAGCGGTCATCGATTTTGACTACGCTACCGTGCAAAGCCAAGTGTCGACCATTTACGGGACCAACCAGGACGTCGGCAAGGGGATTGTCGATCTACTGGTGGACAAGCTGGTTTCCGACGGGGTGTTCTCGGTGATCGATCGCAATGCCATGAGCAAGATCATCGCCGAGCAGAACTTCTCCAACAGCGACCGCGCGGACCCCAACAGTGCGGCCAAGATCGGGCGCATTCTGGGTGTGGACGCCATCATTGTAGGCAGCATCACCCAGTTCGGGCGCGACGATAAGAGCACCAGCGTGGGCGGCGGAGCGCTGGGCAACGTGACCGGGCGATTCGGAGTGGGCGGCGTGAGAAAGACCCAGGCTAACGCCGTGGTGCAGATCACCGCCCGCATGATCAACACCAGCACGGCCGAGATCCTGGCCAGCGTCACAGCCAAAGGGGAGTCGACGCGCTCCGGGACGGGCCTGCTCGGCGCGGGAGGCAGTACGGCGGGACCCGAGGCGGGCGGCGGGATCAACATGCGCTCGTCGAACTTCGCCAACACCATCCTGGGCGAGGCCGTCACCAAGTGCGTGGCCGACC
>JBEKPK010000198.1:0-10378 GCA_049520795.1 Bryobacteraceae bacterium | reverse complement strand
GGTGGTGATCGACGCCATGGAGGACGATACCGAGCCGGGAAGCGTATCGGTAGTGCAAGAGGAAATGGAGGAGCGGCAGGAGCATGCGCACCATCTTTCGGTGGCGCAGGCGGTCAAATTGCTCCAACTGATGACGCCCGCGCGGTTTACCGTGCTCGGGATATCCATTAGGGCGGCCTGCCTGGGCGAGGAGCTCTCGCCGGCCCTGGCCGCCCGGCTGCCCGCCATTGTGGACCGCGTGCTGAAGGAGTTTTGATGGAGTTTTTCGAGGCAGTCGGGGTCCGGCGTTCCACGCGCGCCTTCCTGCCAAGGGCCGTTCCGGAGGAGGCGCTGCGGCGAATCCTGGAGACGGCCAACCTGGCTCCGTCGGCGGGCAACCTGCAATCCTACGAGATCTTCGCGGTGACCAACAAGCGCAAGCGCGAAGACCTGGCGCGCGCCGCCCGCGAGCAGATCTTCATCGCCGGCGCGCCGGTGGTGCTGGTGTTCGCCAAGCATCCGGCGCTCTCGGCGGAGCGTTACGGCAAGCGGGCCGAGAGCCTGTACTCCATACAGGACGCCACCATCGCCTGCGCCTTCGCCTCGCTGGCGGCGGCGGCGCAGGGGCTGGGAAGCTGCTGGATCGGCGCGTTCGAGCCGGAGGCGGTCCGCAAGATCGTAGGCGCGCCGCGGGGCGTCACGCCGGTGGCGATGCTGCCCATAGGCTACGCGTCAGAGCGCCCGCGGCCGCAGGAGAGGCGCGAGTTGGAAGAGTTGGTGCGGCGGGTGGAATAGGCGTGCCCGAGGCTTGTGGGGTCAAGCCTTCGGGCTTGCCGCCGGCCTTCTGGCCGGCGTTCTTCGCGCTGTCGCGCGCCCGGAACCCGGCGGCAGGATAATACTGCCCGTGGCGTGCGACCATGATGATTCCTGCCATGATTCGACCGGGCTCGCTTCGCTGGGCTGTGTTGGCCGCCGCGGCTCTGATTTTGTCCTGGCAATTGCTTGTCCCTCCCATTACCGGCATCGCCGATAACGGGGATTTTATTCGCATGGGCCGGTTCGGTTACGGCCCCAAGGACAAAGCTCCGGACGCCAAATTCAATTATGTAGGGGCCAAATACGTTCCCGATCCCGAGTATCGCTATCCGGCTCTGGAACAGTTCAGCTCCGAGTATTTCCTGGCCGGCGCCGCAATATGCGCCACCCGAGTGATCACAAATGGCGGTGAGATGGATATCCGGCTGGTCGGCCTGGTCCACTTACTCGCGTTTCTCATCGCCCTTGGACGGCTTCTGCGGGTGACCGAGCGGTTCCGCGCGGCGCCACTGCTCTGGATGGGAACGCTCCTGGTGGTTACCGACGCCGGGTACGCCGTCTATTTCAACTCCCTTTACACGGAGCCCGCGTCGTACATCTTCTTTGTGTTCCTGCTAGCCGAGACCATAGCGATCTGTTGCGCCGAGCGCCTTTCCCGCCGGCAGGTGGCGGTCTGGTGCATTTGGGCGGTCCTGTTCGTGTTCGCCAAGGCGCAGAATGCTCCGCTGGGAATCCTCCTGGCGGCGTTCTCGCTACGGATGGGATGGTGGCCGGCCGGGCGTACGGTGCGGTATACGGCCGTTCTTGCTTCCATGGTCATAACTAGCGCCGCCGCAATCGACTATCTGACCAGCGCGCCATTGGTGAAATGGGCGAACACCTATAACATGCTTTTCACAGTCATACTCGGGGAATCCAGGAATCCGGCCGCCGATTTGAAGACCCTTGGATTAGACCCGGCGCTGGCGAAGTTCGCGGGAACCGGCGCCTGGAGCCCGGGCGCGCCCTTCAACGAAACCGTCGAAAGCGGAGTGGTCGGGAAGCGGGTGACATCGGCCACCATAGCCGGTTTCTTCCTGACTCACCCTCTCCGCGTGTGGCGGCACATCCGGAAGGTTCTTCCCGTGGCGTTCTCGCTGCGCCCATCCTACGGCAATTTTGAGCGCTCGGCGGGTAAACCGCCGGGCGCGCACACCACGTCATTCAGCCTGTGGAGTTGGTTCCATGAGCGATGTCTGGGGCGAATCGGAGTCATGATCCTCATCTCGCTTCCGATCTCGCTTGCAGTTGGCGCGCTGGCTTGGGCACGAGGCCGCGCGCGCCGGCGCATCGAGTCTCTTGCGCTATTGGTTGCCTGCTGCCTGGCTGCTTTTGCGGTGGCCGTATTTGGCGACGCCTGGGACAATATCAAGCATCTTTTTCTCTTCAACCTGCTGCTGGATGCGTGTCTGATTGCGGCGCTGGGGATCATCGCGGCCGCCGCGCTTGGGAATAAGAATGCCGCATGAACCGCCGCCCCGAAGAGCCTTGAGCCTTTGGCTCGAAAGGCATTCCGTCCTGTTTTTCCTGCTTCTTGTAGCGGCCGGTTCGCTCAGAATCGTCGCCACCTATCCCGTTCTGAGCCATACCACGGATGAGCCCCTCCACATTGCCTGCGGCATGGAATGGTTGGACAGTGGGACCTATCGGTTTTGGGCGGAACAGCCTCCTCTATCGCGGGTTGCGGCGGCGCTCGGGCCATATCTGGCCGGCCGAAGAAATGCGGGCGGGCCCGCCGAGTGCGATTTCGCCCATCCTATGACGGTGTATGAGCGGGGAAACGCGATTCTTTGGGGCGACCATCGCTACAACCGCAACCTGGCTCTCGCGCGGTTGGGAATTCTCCCCTTCTTCTGGATAGCCTCCATGGTGGTCTATCTGTGGAGCAAACGATACTTCGGCGAACCCGCCGCGGCGCTGGCTGTGTTCCTTTTTACTTTCCTGCCGCCCATACTGGCCCACGCCGGACTGGCCACCACCGACATGGCGCTGACCGCCTTCACCGGCGCGGCCTTCCTTTCGACCGTCGTCTGGGTGGAGAGTCCGAGCCGGGGTCACAGCCTGATGTTAGGCGCCGCAACGGGTTTGGCCGTTCTCTCCAAGTTTTCTTCCCTGGCGTTTCTTCCCGCATCTCTGGTGGCCGCGTTGATTTGCTACGTGACGATCGCGCGCCCCCGCCTCCGCTGCTTGGTTGCTGCCGCTCGCGGCTGGGCGCTTCCCTTATGCCTCGCGGCTTTCACCGGTTTTGTGGTGACCTGGGCAGGCTATCGATTTTCATTCGGCAAAGTGGATTTCACGAATATCCGCCTGCCCGCCCCCGAGCTTTACGCCGGGATTCGGCAGGTTCTGGAACATAACCGTAACGGTCATCCATCCTACTTGCTTGGCAGCCGTGGACAATACGGATGGTGGTATTACTACCTGGTGGTGATAGGCGTCAAGACGCCGCTGGCCTTTCTGATATTGCTCTTCATCGGCGTATTCGGCTGTTTCAAGCGCCTCCGCCGGAATGACTATATCCCCTTGCTGCCACTTGCCTTTTCGCTGGGAATTCTGCTGGTTTCGCTCACCAGCAGGATCAATATCGGCGTGCGGCACGTCCTTCCGGTCTACATGGGGTTTTCCATCGTAGCGGCAGGCGGCGCTGTCTGGCTCCTGGATCTTTCCCGGAGCCGCAAGTGGGCCGGCTGGACGCTTGGCGCGCTCCTGCTGTGGATGGCCGCATCCTCGGCAGGGAGCCATCCGGACTACATTCCGTACTTCCATGTTCTGGCGGGCAGGCAGCCGGAGCGAATCGTCGTGGACTCGGACCTCGACTGGGGCCAGGATGTCAAGCGGGTGGGAAAGCGTCTGCGGGAACTGGGAGCATCCTCGGCCACCTACATTCCTTTTTACTACCCATTCCTTGGCGCCGAGGTTCCCGGCCTTCCCGCTTATCGGGCCGGCGATCCCCTGAAACCAAGTCCCGGGTGGAACGCGGTTAGCCTGAGTACATTGAAGGAATACCGTCTGGGCTACGCGGGGCCCCCGGAGATTCAGGCATGGCCGGAGCGAATCAAACCGATGGAACGCATCGGCAAGACGACGCTGCTGTACTATTTCCCGCCGGATGGAAAGTAGAGAACGGGAGTCTCATAGAAGGCTGCCCGCGCTAGTTTTCCGTCGGAACCTTTTCCGCGTGATCGACGATCAGCATCTCCATCGGAGCTTTCCGCGCTTCCAGCCTGAGTCCAAGTCGCCGAAGGGAATTGAGAATCGTGGGATTGGGCGCGCTATCCGGGGGTAGACCACCATCGGGGGTTGTTCCACTCGTCGTCCCCTCGAACCCGGTGACGTTCTCGTACGAGAGTTCCATGCTGAAACTGTACAATCCCTGAATTCCGGTCATGTCGATTACCGGCCGCTCCAGAAACCACGACAAGAAGCCGGCGAAGGCCGTGAGGCTCATTTTCGTGACTTGGAGATTCCTGCTGTGCACCGCAAACGTGCCGTCTGGGAGAACGTCCGGCACGGCATTGGCCGTGGAACCCGGCTCTTGCGCCTTCCCCAGCCTCGCGCCGTCCTTCGCCGGGAGCAGCGAATACACGGTCAGTTCTCCGGTCTCGCGATGCGTGGCCAGGTTGAACCGCTCGTTGAGCAACCGTTGCAGCATGAGCGGGACCTGGTCCCTGGAGCTGCCCTCGGGGATTCTGGCGACAACGTCATAGCGCTCGGATTCAAGCCACGAAGGCCCCGAGATTTGATAGGACCTGACGCCGAACGCCACGGCAAGCATGCCCGCAAGGCTGACGTTGGAGTAATCGACTCTATCCGCGTCGCCGCCGGAGATTGGCTGCACTATGTTGCCCCGAGGCGCGGCCGGTTTCACCGATGCCACTTCGAATGACGGCGGGGCGGCCTGGCCAAAAACCACGTGTGAGGCGAAGAGGATGAGACGCGCGATAGTCGCCGCCAAGCTCATTTAATAAACAAGTAGTGCTAATAGAAAGCGATGTCAAGCGCCTGCGTCGATGTCATAGATTGACAAAGATTGGCATCCTTGGTATTTTGCAGGCAGAGGAATTCGAGGAGGCGACGCATGAACGTTTCGCTCACGCCCGAACTTGAGGGCTTCGTCAACGGCAAGGTGCAGGCAGGCCGGTACAACTCCGCCAGCGAGGTCGTGCGGGAAGCTCTCCGTCTTCTGGAAGAACACGAGCGGACGCGCGCCGCTCAGCTTGCCGAGTTCAATAGGGAAGTCGGACGGCGCCTCGCCTCGCTCGACCGCGGCGAGCATGTGGATCCGGCGGAGGCTCGCGGACGGCTCCAGCGCAAGTCCGCAGCTCGCCGGAAGACGCGTGCATGAGCGGCTACGTTCTCAGCGTCGATGCGGACCTCGACCTCAGCGAGATTTGGGAATATATCGCCATAGACAGCGTCGAGGCCGCGGACGGCTGGATAGAGATGCTATTCGATGCGTGTGAAGCGCTGGGGCGAGTCCCGGGGATGGGCCACAAACGCGTGGACCTCACCGGCCATCCGCTTCTGTTCTGGCCTGTTGGTTCGTACCTGATCATCTACCGCGGCGAACGTTCGCCCATAGAAATCGTGGCCATCACGCGGGGCTCCCGCGACATTCCGGTTTTTCTACGCTCAAGGGTTCCGTAGCCCCGGTTCCTATTCCCCTCGGGGGCCCTCACGCCTTGCTTTTCCCGCCTGCCCCGTCGCGTCCTTGCCTTGGGGTTTATGATGATGCCTATGCGGGTACGCGAGTTGGCGGAATGGCTCGGCGCCACGTTCGAAGGCGACGGAGAGAAGGAAATCACGGGCGTGGCGGCGCTCGAGAGCGCGACCGATAGCGACGTCTCGTTCGTGGCCAGCCGCAGGGCGGCGGCGCAGGCCGAGGCGTCCGGCGCCGGATGCCTGATCGCATTTCCGGAATGGCCGAGCCCCAGCCCGCGGACGGTGATCCGCGCGCCGGAGCCGCGCACGGCGTTCGCGCGCGCCATAAGCCGTTTCTATCCCACGGCCGAGTTGAAGGCCGGAGTTCATGCCACCGCCGTGATTGGCGCGGGCGTGGAGATGGGCGCGCTGGCATACGTCGGACCGCACGCCGTGGTGGGGGATGGCACGCGCCTGGGCGTGGCCTGCCAGATCGGGGCGGGCTGCTATGTGGGAAAGCGCGTGGCGCTGGGCGAAGGCTCGGTACTGCACCCCAACGTGACGGTCTACGACAACGTGGATATCGGCCGCGGCTCCATCCTGCACTCGGGCTGCGTGATCGGAGCCGACGGCTTCGGTTACGTGATGGACCAGGAGCGGTGGCAGAAGTTTCCGCAGGTGGGCCGGGTGGAAATCGGGGACTTCGTGGAAATCGGGGCCAACTCCTGCGTGGACCGCGCCGCCCTGGGCGTCACCTCCATCGGCGAGGGAACCAAGCTCGATAACCTGGTCCACGTAGCGCACAACTGCCGCATCGGCTGTCACGTGGTGGTGGCCGCGCAGACCGGCTTTTCGGGAGGAGTGGTGGTGGAGGACTACGCGGTGATCGGCGGCCAGGTGGGCATAGGCGACAAAGCCCGCATCGAATCGCGCGCCGTGCTGGGGTCGGGCTGCGGGGTGCTGACCTCGAAGATCGTGCATTCCGGAGAGACCGTGTGGGGCACGCCGGCCCGGCCGCTCAAACAGTACCTGGAACAGCTCGCCAGCCTGGCGCGCCTGCCGGAGCTGCGCCGCGAGATGGGCGAGTTCAAACGCCGGCTGATTGAACTCGAGAGAAAAGCCTGATGCTCGGGGCGCCGGCGTGGCGGGCCGGGCGTGCCCGGCTCCTACGTCAGATGGCGAGCTGGTGGAGGGGTTCCGGCTGGCTGTAGGCGGCTACCCGATTCCGGCCGCGGTCTTTGGCGGCATAGAGCGCCTGGTCCGCCTCGCGCATAAAGACATCCATCTGGGAAGGCAGGGGATGCTCCCGCCACGACACGCCGATGCTGCAGGTTACGGGGAGCGATACGCCGTCCGCCATGAACGGCGTGGCGGCCAGGGCGGCGCGCAAGCGCTCGGCCTGGGCCTGGCTGGCTTCGCGGTCGCAGCCGGACACCACGGCCAGGAACTCCTCGCCGCCGTAGCGGCCGATGGCGTCATAGCGCCGGCAAACCTGTTTCATGCGCCGCGCCGCTTCGCGCAGCGCCGCGTCTCCGGCCAGGTGGCCGTGGGTGTCGTTGATGAGCTTGAAGCGGTCCAGGTCCACCAGGATAAGCGCCAGCGGACGCCGCTCCCGCATGGCCCGTTCGGCCTCGATGCGGAGGGTCTCGAGGATGGTGGTGCGGTTGAGCAGGCCGGTGAGGCCATCGTGGGTGGCCTGGTCGCGAAGCGCCTCGCGGGCGGCCAGCAGCTCCTCCTGAAGATCGAGGATTCTGCGGCCGGCTCGCAGCCGGACACGCAGTTCCTGGGCCTTGAACGGCTTGGTAAGGTAGTCGTCGGCGCCGGCCTCCATGCCATCGACGAGATCCTCGGAGTCGGTGCGGGCGGTGAGCAGCAGAATGTACTGGTACGGCTCGCGTCCGGCGGCGCGAACGCGGCGGCACAGCTCCACGCCGTCGATTCCCGGCATCATCCAGTCCAGAATCGCCAGACGGGGGGCGCCATTCGGTTGTAAGATCCGCCAAGCCTCGTCGCCGTCGCGCGCCAGCGACACGTCGTATCCCCATTTGGTGAGCATGCCGCGCAGCATGGCTTGGGACACCGGGTTGTCTTCGGCCACCAGCACCGGCATCCGGCGTGCGCTTGGTTGCGCCTCTTGCTCGGTCTCGGGACCACCCGGCGGCGGATTCGCGGACAACGGGTTTCCTCCCTAATATTTCTATCGGCAAGGCAGCCCGTTTCGATAAGCGGAACCCACTCAATTAGTGCTCTTCCTCACCAAGTTCCGGGGACGCAACGGCCTCATTTCCGGGTTCCGGAAGCAACCCGGCCCAGTCGCAGAATCCCCAGGCCAGGGCGGTCACCAGCCCGAGGGCTCCGGCCACCAGTCCGATCGTCCTGGGTCCGAAGTATTGGGAGGCGATTCCCGCCGCCGCCATGGAGACAATCATGGCCGACCAGCGCAGCGATTCCATGGTGGCAAAGACCCTCCCGCGGAAACGATCCGGCGTCAGACGCAGCAACTGGAGGTTGTTGAGCACGGACGTAACGGCCATCCCCACGCGGGAGAGCATCATGGCCGCCAGCGCGCCGCCATAAGAGGCAGCCTGGCTGAAAACCATGTAGGCCGCCCCATGCAGAATATAGGAGACGGTAATGGCGCGCTTGTACCCGTGGAAGCCCAGGCGCCGGCCGGCCAGATGGCCGATGGCGCCGCCCGCGAGCAAGCCGATGCCCGCGAATCCCCAGATGGAACCGATCCCCGCGGCGCCGCGGTGAAACACCTTCTCCCCGAACAGGGCAAACAGAATTTGCGCGGCGCCGCCGCCCATGGCCCAACCCACCGAGATCATGGCGATGCCCATGATCAGGGGAACCGAGCGCATATACGCAAGCCCCTGGCGGTACTCGCGCCAGGGCTGGAGGTCGTTTTCGGAGGCGTGCCGGCGGGCGCGAAACCCGCCCGGGATCGAGATCCGCCAGATGGCCCCCGCCGAGAACACAAACGATAAGGAGTTGATGATAAACGCCCAGTGGTAACCCAGACGGGAGGCGCTGTAACCCGCCAGCAGGGTGCCCGCCGTCAGGGTGGCCCACTGGGTGGTCTGGGTCAGCGAGTTGGCGGCGTGGAGTTCCTCCGCGCTGGCGATGGCCGGCAGGATGGCGGCCCGGCCGCTGGTGAAGAACGGCGAAGCGAACATGAGCGCCGCGCTCAGGGCATAGAGCAGCCAGGGCTCGGGCTCACGAATGGTCTGCACGAAGGCCAGCGCCACGGCCGCGCGAATCAGGTCGCTCGCGATCATTATCTTCTTGCGATCGAAGCGATCCAAAAGCACGCCTGCGATAGGCCCGGCCAGCATGGCGGGGATGGCCCGCGAGAGCATCACCCCGCTGACCACCAGACCCGATCCGGACTTCTCCATCACCAGCGCGAAAACGGCGATGTTGTTGAAATAGTCGCCGACCTCGCTGACCACCTGGCCCACCCAGGCGCGGCGATAGTTGTGGTTGCGGCGCAGGAGGGCCCACAGGCTGGTCATGAAGCCCTCATCATAGCCGGTTACAAGCCTTGGACGGCGAAATGGTCGGGCGGACCCCCCGGGTCCGCGCGGGTCCCCCTGGACCCGCTTTCCTCCCGAGGAATCAAGTGCCACCAAGAGCCGGCTAGGGGGCCGGCTGCGGACCAGGGGGTCCACCCCAACATCTGTCCCGGCGGCCCAGATGTTATAGTCGTAGGGCAAAACTACATCTGAGGAGAAAATCCGTGCCTACTCCGCGATGGATTGGATATGCATTCTGTTTGGTCCTGCTGGCATCGGTCGTCAGCCCTCAAGGCAGCGAGGCCGGCCAGGCCCCGCCGCAACCCGCCGGCGCGGCGCCTCAGCCGGGACAGCCCCCCGCCGCGCAAGCTCCGGGCGGCCGGGGCCTGATGCAACCATCGGCCGCCATGTTGGCCGCCCAGGCGGCCACCCAGGAAGACCGCCAGAAGATGATGGAGCTTCTGCATATCACGCAGCTCCGGCCGGGGAAAAATGGCAGCAATCCGCAGGCGCCGAACTACGCCAACTACGATGAGGCCACCGCCAATCCCTATCCCAAACTGCCGGACCCGCTGGTCCTGAAGAACGGGAAAAGGGTGACCTCGGCCAAAGTGTGGTGGAATCAGCGCCGCCCCGAAATCGTGGAAGACTTCGATCGGGAAGTCTACGGCCGGGTCCCCAAAGTCACGCCCAAGGTGAAATGGGAAGTGGTCAACTCGACCAAGGGAACCAACGGCGACATTCCGACCATCACGAAGACGCTTTTGGGCCACGTGGATAACTCTTCGTACCCGGCGGTCACGGTGGATATTCAAGTGTCGCTGACCACGCCGTCCAACGCCACCGGCCCCGTGCCGGTGGTCATGCAGTTCGGTTTCGCGGGCGGATTCGGAGCGGGGCTGGGAGCGGCCCGAGGGGCTGCGCCTGGAGCCGCCCAAATCCCTGGTCGGGGAGCCGCGCCCACCGCCGGAACGCCCGCGCCGGCCCCCGCCGCGCCCGCAGCCGCTGCCGGGCGAGGAATGGGATTTCCCGGAGCGGGCCGCGGTCCCAGCGGACCCACCTGGCAGCAGCAAGTACTGGCCAAGGGCTGGGGCTACGCCACCATCAATCCCGGCAGCATCCAGGCCGACAACGGCGCGGGCCTCAGGCAGGGCATCATCGGCCTGTGCAACAAGGGCCAATTCCGCAAGGCGGACGATTGGGGCGCCCTGCGCGCGTGGGCCTGGGGGGCCAGCCGTGCGCTGGACTATTTCGAGACGGATAAGTCGGTGGACGCCAGGCACGTCGCCCTGGAGGGTCATTCCCGGTATGGCAAGGCAACCCTGGTCGCCATGGCGTACGATCAGCGTTTCTGGACCGCCTATGTCAGCTCCTCGGGCGAAGGC
>JBEKPK010000197.1:0-10468 GCA_049520795.1 Bryobacteraceae bacterium | reverse complement strand
ATCGCCTCAAACCGAGCTGAAGGGAATTTGGCGGCGGGCGTCACGATTTCAGCATATCGATGTCCGAAACAGATCAGGGCAAAAATGTTCTAGAATGTCAAGCCGATTTTTTCACAGCTTCCAGGCGCTTTCGCCTGCCCACCGGCTTCAGTAGACGGCGCCCGAGCTTCGCTCGGGTTGACAGGCGGAAGCGCCTGTCCCACATCGGAGGGTGGAGTGTGAGATATGCGGGTTAGCGAGGGGTTAGCGACAATAGTATTCACTTAATCGCTGCTCTCTTCCGTGGCGCAGCCTCTCAGGCTGCCGCGCATGAGTACTCTTCTCGACGCTTGGTGGCGGACCGAGCGCCAGACTCGACACGAGTGTCGAGTCGGCAGGCTGAGAGCCTGCGCCACGGAGGAGCAAACGCGCTAAGTGAACAGCATTGGGGTTAGCGAAGGCCTGACAGGCGCAAGGCGATGGCCTGTCCCACTACTTCAGCTCGCCCGCCATTTTGCGCGCGATCAGAAACGCCAGCTCCAGCGACTGTTCGTAATTGAGGCGCGGATCGACCTCGGATCGATAGGCGCGCGCCAGGTCCGCCTCGCTCTGGCCGCGCGCGCCCCCCAGGCACTCGGTGACGTTCTCGCCGGTCAGCTCGCAGTGCACCCCGCCCAGTTTCTGGCCCATCCCGGCGTGGATGTCGAAGGCCTGATCCACCTCCGAGTAGATGTCCTCGAAGCGGCGGGTCTTGACTCCGCCGGAGACCACCTGCGTGTTGCCGTGCATGGCGTCGCAGATCCACACCGGCTGGCCGCCGGCCGCGCGCGCGGCCTCGATCAGCGGCGGCAGGGCGTCGGCGATCCGCGACGCTCCGAAGCGATGGATCAGCGTCAGACGCCCGGCGGCGCGCCGCGGATCGAGGATTTCGATCCATTGGGCCACCCGCTCGCGGGTGGTATCCGGTCCCACTTTGACGCCCACGGGGTTCTCAATACCGCGCAGGTATTCGATGTGCGCGCCGGCCGGGTGGCTGGTGCGCAGGCCCGCCCAGGGAAAGTGCGTCGAAAGGTTGAGCCAGCCGGGACGGCGCGGCACGCGGCGGGTCTGCGCTTCCTCGTAACCCAGGTGCAACGCTTCATGGGCGGTGAAGAAATCGATGCGGTCGGTTTCCCCGGCGCGCACGCCCAGCACGTTTTCCATGAAGCGCAGGGAATCGCCGATGGTAGCCACCATGCGGTGGTACTCGTCGGCCAGCGGCGAATGCTCCACCCAGTCTAGGTCGAAATATTCTGGATGGTGCAGGTCCGCGAAGCCGCCTTTTACCAGGGCGCGGATGAAATTCAGGGTCAGGGCGGAGCGCTCGTACCCGCGCAGCAGGCGCTGCGGATCGGGCGTGCGCGCTTCGGTGGTGAAGGCCGGATCGTTGACCAGGTCGCCGCGGTAGGAAGGCAGCCGCACGCCGTCGCGCTCCTCGAAATCGGAGGAACGCGGTTTAGCGTACTGCCCGCCGAAGCGGCCCACGCGCACCACCGGGCGCTGCGCCCCCACCACCATCACCAGGCTCATCTGGAGCAGGATTTTGAGCATGTTGGCGATACGCGGCGAGGTGCAGTCGGCGAAGCGCTCGGCGCAATCGCCGCCCTGGAGAACGAACCGTCGCCCGCAGGCCGCCTCGGCCATCTGCTCGCGCAGCGACAGAATCTCCCAACTGGTGACCAAGGGCGGCAATTGGCTCAGTTCGCCCAGCGTGCGCTCGAGCGCCGCGGCATCGGGGTACCGCGGCTGCTGGAGCGCCGTGCGCCCGCGCCAGGAGCGCGGCGTCCAATCCGGCAGCCTCGCTGCGCCTTCGGTGGGCATGGCATTTCAGGGTATCACAACGAGATGAGAAGGCCTGCTCGGGGAGGGGGGAACGCCAATCCGGACATCGGCGTTCCCAGGGTGTCACCTCGCCGCCATCCGCGCCACGAACCCGAGCTTCGAAATCGCCTCGACCTTGGCTACCGGGGCGTGGCCGGTAATCACGTTGCCATCCTGGCGTATGATCGTGAGTCCCGCTTTGCGCAGTTGTTCGAGCGCGCTCGCGGAGGCGTCGCTCAGGGTGATGCGAAGGTACGCTTCGCCGCCGAACACGAAGCGGGCTTCGTCCACGCTGGGGCGGGCGCCGGCCGCCACACGCTGAATCAGAGCCGCCACCGGCGGATCGAGTTTGGCCGGCGGCTCGACCTGGGCTATCTGCCGGGGAAGCGGCGCGGGCAGTGGAGGCGCTGCCGACCTGGAGCCCATCATGCCGCCCAGAAATCCGCCCGTTCCGCCGCCGCCGCGCGCGCCTTGCATCGTTGACATCGGCCCCGCCGCTGGCGCCGCCATCGCATCGAGCCGGTTCTCGCTCCCGAACACGCCCTCGTAGCTCATCCCTTCGGGCATCTCCACCGGCACTTCCACGCGTTTCGGCGCTCCGCCTTCGGTCACTACCTTCTCTTCCACGGCCACGAAGGAAGTGAACGGCGTCATAAGCCGGTAAGTCAGGCCTAACTTCACAATCTGGTCTTTCAGGTCGCTACGCACCGTCCCGTACTGAAGCCCGTTCAGGTCCTGGCTCGTCAGGTCGTCCACTTTTCTGCGCGCCCAAAGCGTGGCCAGTACGTCGTTATCCGCCTGCGAGGCCGGCAGCGCCACGCGGATCTCGCGCGAGAAATCGCGCCCGCCCATCTTCCCTCGCAGCCGAATCACCCCCGCGCCAGGCGCCGTATAGCGCCCCGCGATGGCGATCGGCTTGGCCGCGAAGACGTCCGGAATGCGGCTGGGGTACAGGTCCGTCACGGCCAGGCCGCCCCAGTCAATCGAGATATCGGTGAGCAGGGGACTGCGCACCCGTTCGGCGAACCGGCGCGCGGCGGCGGACCCATCGTCTTTGAGGCCCACGTACTCCACCTCGCCGCGGCCGTACTTGGCTACGTTGTCCAGCAGGTAGTGGTTCACCGAGCTGCCGATTCCAAAGGCGAACACGCGCGCGTTGGCGTGTTTTTGCACCTCGGCGATGATTTCGTGGTCGTTGCCCACTTCCCCGTCGGTCATGAAGCACACCACGCGCATGTGGTCCTGCTCGTCCGAGGGGGCAAGCGCCGCTCGAATGGCCTGCATCATCTCGGTACCGCCGCTGCCATACCGCGAAGCCAGGAATTCCCGCGCCTCGCGCAGGTTTTCGGCCGTGGCCGGCACGGGTTTGGGAAACAGAATCCGGGTGGCCCCGGAAAAAGTAATCAGGTTGAACGTATCGCGCGGGTTGAGCGTATCGAGCGCCGCCTGCATGGCCTCCTTGGCCTTGGTGATGGGCGCGCCGGACATGGAGCCCGAGGTATCGAGAAGAAACACCAGCTCCTTGGGCGTGATCTCATCGGCGGTCACCCGCGGCGGCGGCGCGAGCAGCAGGGTGAAGAAGCCGTCGGCGCCCTTCCGGTGCGTCAGCACGGCGTCCGCCACGCTCTGGCCGGCCACGGCGTATTTCAGAATGAAGTCCTTGTTGGGGATCGCCGCTTTGTCGCGCAGCCGCACCTCGGCGCGGCGGGAATCGGGCCGCTCGATGATGACGTCGTGCGTCTTCGACGACAACGAATCGATGGGCACGCCGGCGTCAATCGACACTTCGACGGAAATGTCGTGCCCGGCGCGCGTCCCTTCCGGGGTCACCTGGGGGGTGATGCGCGAGGCGTCGGGGACCTGGTCCGTGTCCGGCGCCCATCCGCCCGCTTGCTTCCCCGTGGCCGCGCCCGGAATGTAGCGCGGGGCCACCACCATGGGGAAGTTGAACGCGTACGCTCCCTCCTCGTAGGGCACGGTCTCCACGTAGCTGATTACGATCTTCACCTGCGCGCCGGGCATGATGTTGGCCACCGCCTGGGTGAAGATGTTGGGGCGCTCCTGGTCCAGCAGGCCGGCTACGCGCCCCGAGCGCCGCGCGTCGTCGTAGATCTTGCGGGCCTCCTCGCGCGGTTTGATCAGCCCGCGGATGGTGCGGTCGCCCACCAGCATGGTCATGTCGTCCACGGCGGAATCGGGCGGCAGAGGGAAGGCGTAGACCGCCTCTATCTTTTCCTGAAACGGGTTTTCGAATTCCTGGGTGACGGTCACCCGCGCCAGCGGTCCGCTGATGCGCGCCTGCACGCTGGTGTGCTTGAGCGGGCAGATGCCCTTGGGCGTGGTGAGCGACCCGCACCTCTCGCGGGCGGGCTCGGCGGAAAGCGATAGCGCGCAGGCGGCCAGTGCGGCGGCGGGAATCAGGCGTTTCGAAAGGTAAGTGGACGACATATTGCGGAACCTCCACCCGCGAAATGCCGCCAAGCGGCGGTTCCTTTCACGCGCTTACAATGGTCTCTGAAATGTCGAAGCGCGCCGGCGTTTTCCTGTTTCTGTTGCTCGCGGCATTGTTCCTGCTGGTCAATCGCGGCGCGTACCAGGGCTACTTCCAGGACGACGAGATCGATAACCTGAGCTGGGCTCCCCGCCTGCCCGCCGTGGACTACCTGAAAGCCGCGCTCTCGCCCCGTTTCCAGGAGAACAACTTCCGTCCCGTGGGCCATTTCTATTTCTACGCCGCCGGACGCGCCTTCCACCTGGAGTTTCCCGGCTACGTCGCGGCGATTCAACTGCTGCACCTGTTCAATGTCTGGTTGATCTGGCTGCTGGCGCGGCGTCTGGGCGCGAAGCCCTTCGCCGCCGCCGCGGCCTGCGTCTTCTTCGCCTTCCACATGGCGCTGTTCGACGCCATCTGGAAACCCATGTATGTCTTCGACGTCCTGTGCGCCGCCTTCTGCCTGCTCAGCCTGCTGGCCTACGCGCATGGGCGCTGGGTCTGGAGCTTCGTGGCCTTCTGGCTGGCCTATAAATCGAAGGAACTGGCCGTGATGCTGCCGTTGGTTCTGGCCTGCTACGAGCTATGGTTCGGCCAGCGGCGGTGGGTTCGCCTGGCGCCGTTCTTCCTGGTTTCGCTGTCCTTCGGGCTCCAGGGCATGCTCTCTCATGCGAACCGGAACAACGACTACACGTTTCGCTTCACGCCCGTGGCCCTGGCCGCTACCAGCGCGTTTTATGCGTCGCGGGTGTTTCTGGTTCCGTGGCTCGGCTTCGCGTTGCCCGTGGCCGCGGTGGTGTGGCGCAGCCGCCGGACGTGGCTGGGCCTGGCGATGATGGCAGCCTTCTGTTTCCCGCTATTGTTCCTGCCGGGGCGTCTTTTCAGCGCCTACTGCTACCTGCCTTTCACGGGCCTGGCGCTGGCGTTCGCCGGCGTAGCCGATGCCGTGCCCCCGGCGGCGGTGGCGGCGTTCCTGCTTCTGTTTGCGCCCATCGAATACCGCGAATGGCGCACCGAGCGGCGCGCCACCCTGGCCGCGGACGGCGAAGTCCGCCAATGGGTCGGCGGCGCCGCCCGCCTGGCCAGCGCTGCGCCGCGCATTGACGCCGCGCTCTGCGCCGGTTTGCCCCCCAGTTTTCACCACTGGGGCGCCGTGGGCGCCCTGCGCTACCTGATCCGCCCCAACCTCGAAGTTCGCTTCCTGGACGATGCCGGAGGTCAAAAACCGCGCGCGGGCGAGCGCGTCGCGGTGCTAACCTGGGACCCCGGCGAGCGCCAGGTCCACTCCGCCATCCACACGCCGGGAATGGGCGACCTTTCCTACCTCCGAATCGATAGCCCGGCCTCGCTCTGGCAGCTCGGCGAAGGCTGGTACGGGCTGGAAGGCGACTACCGCTGGATCGCCCCGGCGGCCTCGGCGCGGCTCGACCGCCCCGAAGGCGCGCGCCGTTTCGAGCTGCGCCTCAACGTGGGGCAGGACATGCTGCGCCAAGCCGGGCCGCCCACCGTTCGAATCTCGCTGAACGGCCAGAACCTGGAGCCCCGGAGCTTCCGGAAATCGGGTTGGCAGGAGGCGCAATGGGACCTCCCGGCCGCCCGGCCCGGGCCGGTGCAAGTGACGTTCCAGGTCACCCCCGGCTTCCAAGCTCCTGGCGATTCGCGCAAGCTGGGCATTGCCGTAGGAGCATTCGGGTTCCGATAGGCACGCGGACTGGGCTGCCAGTTCTCGCCAGCTTGGTTGCCACGAATCTCAGCCTGGCCTTTTCGCAGGTGCTCGAGCGCGATGACGCGGCGCAGGCGCTCCTGCCTGGGCGCGACACCGAGGTGATGTCCTCGGGTGAAGCTCCGGAGGAGCGAAAGAAAGTGGCCCACGGCGTGAGCCGTGGGAACACAGCGAAATCGGCCGAGCCCCGGCAGGGGCGAAAGAACCCCTTCCGCCCCCTCCGGGGGCTGGCACGGTTGCTCGCCAGTCCCACGGCTTGCGCCGTGAGCTACTTTCCTTCGCCCTGACGGGCTAGCCCCGGGGTTAGCCGGCCACTCAGAAAGTCGTGATGACCATCCGCCGGCGCCCTACTTCCCGGCGTCTTGATTCAACATACGCCTGGACTGTTGTTCCTTGAGTTGCTTCTGCATGGCCGCCACCGATTTCTCTAAGGTTCTCGTGCGCATGGTTTGGGCGTTGAGGTCCGATTTCAGTTGGGCGGCCTGTTTGGCGAAATCCTCCCGCGCCGCGTTCTCCAATCCCGGATCGGGCGGGCGTCCCAGAAAGCTGGTGGCTTCGCGCACCACGCGACCGTCGGGCAGACGCGCGCTGAGTGTTATGTCGACCTTTTCGGTTCGGCGGGCATAGGTGAAGACGCCGGCCTGGAGGTGCGCCGCGTCCAGCGCGTCGGCGTGCGGCGCATCGCCGTCCAGCACTTCGAGCATGCCTTCGGCGGCCTGCCGCACGGCGGGCGAATTGCGGTCCCAGCGGATTTGCAACTGGCCGGCCAGGTCGATAGCATTGAGGCCCAGGAATAACGGCGGTGGCGGCGGCTGGGAACGGCGATACAGAGCCGCCAAGCGCGGCAGCCACAGGGATCTGGTTTGAAACGCCGCGCCGGCCAACGCGAGGCACACTCCCAGGATGGCGAGCGCCGGCACGGCGTGGCGCGCGCTCCCCTCCGACGGGGGTTCCAGGAACTTCGGAATGGACGGCTGTCGCTCTTCCTGAGGTTCGCCCGCAGGCTCCGGAAGAGGGCTATCGGGCAGGGGAGCGAGGGTAATGGCCGGCGCTCCGGACGGGATATCGGCAGGCGGCTCGGGGACGCGTTCCGCGGCGGTGGACGGCTGGACGCGCGGGGCGGGCCGGACCGAAAGCGGCTCCAGCACGAACTCCCCATTGGCAACCTCTCCGCGAATGGATCCATCCGCCTCGCGGAAGAAGAACGCCGCCCTCGCCGGATGAAAGGTGTGCGGCCGCAGCACCAGAGCGGTCTGCCAGGGTTGGGGAAAGTAGCGCAGGTGAATTTCCCGGTCCGCTTCGGAGAGGAAGATCTCGCTGCGCGTGTGAGAGTGATACCAGCCGACGGGCTGCCGTTCCGGGGAGCTTCGCGCGGCGTCCGCCAGAAGCTCGGCCAGACGGGTGCGATCGGGCTCGGAAAGGGTGAAGGAGGGTCCCGTGGCGTGTTCGCAATCTAGCGGGCGATAGTCGAGAATCCGCAGCCTGCCGTCGCGAAAAGACCCCAGCAGAATGCCGCCGATTTCCGCTCCGCCGCGAGGCAGGGAAAAGAACGCATCCATCACCGCCAGGCGGATGTCGTCGAGCATTGAGGGAGCATACTCGACCTTGTAGGGGCACTGCGGAGCGCTCCACTTGACCAAGGGCTGCTCGCTATGGGGTTCCATCGGTTTGGGCTCCGCTTATTCCGATTGTAGGCGATGGCGCGGCCGGGCCCAAGCGCCAAGTCCAGGCGTCCGCGGTGAAGCAAGCTGACAGCGAAGCCGGCCCGCCGATGGCGTTACAATTTATCTCTATGGCAAATCTGGGGTTCTTAGGTCTCGGAATCATGGGTTACCCCATGGCGCGCAACCTCCTGCGCGCGGGCCACGACGTGGCGCTGTGGTCCCACCGCGCGGAGAAGGCTCGCAAACTGGCTGCCGACGAAAACGGCCGCTTCTGTGAAACGCCCCGGCAGGTGGCCGCCCACGCGGACTGCATGTTCCTCTGCGTGGGCGATACGGAGATGTCGCGAGAGGTGATTCTGGGAGCGGACGGAATTATCCAGGACGCCCGCCCGGGCAGCGTGGTGGCCGATGCCAGCACTATCAGCCCCAAAGTGAGCCGCGAGATCGGCCGGGCGCTCGAAGCCAAAGGCGTCGATTTTCTCGACGCTCCATGCACTGGTTCCACCGTGGGAGCCGAGGGCGGGACGTTGTCGTTCATGCTCGGCGGCGATGCGGCGGTCTTCGAAAGGGTGAAACCATACTTCGACGTTATGGGCAAGCGCTTTTATTTTTGCGGAGGCCCAGGAATGGGGTTGCAAGCCAAACTGGCCCAAAACCTGATCCTCTCCAATATCCTGATGGCGTTCAACGAGGGGATGGTTCTCGCCACCAAAGCCGGCATGGAACCTAAGCTCATGCTGGAAATTCTGGATAACAGCGCGGCCAAGTCCGGATTGATTGCGTATAAGGCGCCTTTTGTGTTCGCCCGTGACTTCCATCCTAATTTCTCGACAAAGTGGATGCACAAGGACGTGGGGCTGATTCTGGATGCCGGAAATGAGCTGGGCGTACCTCTTTTGTTGACCGGTCTGACCCATCAGATTCTCCAAACCGCCGTGGCTGCCGGTTTGGGCGAGGAAGATATGTGCTCTAGTATCAAAGTCTTAGAGGAGCTTTCCGGAGTCGAAGTGAGGGCATGAAAAAAGATACAGATTTCTGTTGATTCCAAATTCGGAATCTATTATTATTGGAATCAAGCCGGGGAGGCAACTCCCACCAAAGCGAGACTAACCTCTAAATATAAAGACCCCTGAAGCAATCCTCCCCGGCGCCCGAAAGGGTCTTGAGCTTCCAAGGCAAGGTAAACACCTGATGCCTGTTCTTCTACTCCGCTCCGGCCCCCCGCATTGTTTCGCGGAATGAAGTTGCGGCCGACCCGTGGTAAGATGGCAGATTCGCTCCACAAGAACGCCGCCCCATGAAGACTCTTGCTCTTTTGGGCTCCACAGGGTCGATCGGAACCAGCACTCTCGATGTGGTGCGGCGCAATCCCGATTTGTACCGGGTTTTTGCCTTGGTGGCCGGCGGCAACACCGATCTGCTGGCCTCCCAGATTGCTGAATTCAGGCCCCACGTAGCTGTCGTCGCAAATCCAGACATCCTGCGCAAGCTTCAGGACACTCTGGCGGCCGGTAGCCTCTCCCGCGGCGAGTGGCCGGAATTGCTTTGCGGCGAGGCCGCACGGGTGCAGGCCGCGACCGCTTCCGAAGTGGATACGGTGATTTCAGCCATCGTAGGAGTGGCCGGCCTGGAAGCCACCTACGAGGCGGTTTGCCGCGGCAAGCGCGTAGGCCTCGCCAATAAGGAGGTCCTGGTCTCGGCCGGCAGGCTGGTGATGGAGGCGGTTCGCGCGCACGGTTCGATACTCGTTCCGGTGGATAGCGAACACAACGGCGCCCACCAGTGCCTTCGCGCCGGCAATCGCCGGGAAGTGTCCAAACTGATCCTGACGGCCTCAGGCGGGCCATTCCGCAACACCCCCCAGGAGGCGCTGGCCTTAGTGACTCCAGCGCAGGCGCTCAATCATCCAACCTGGAGGATGGGCAACCGCATCACCATCGATTGCGCGACCCTCATGAACAAGGGGTTTGAGGTCATCGAAGCCTGTTGGCTGTTCGATTTCGCCCCCTCCCAGGTGCAGGTGGTGATTCACCCACAGTCGAGCGTTCACGCCATGATCGAGTATTCCGATGGCAGTGTACTTGCACAGATTTCGGTGACGGACATGCGCATGCCCATCCAGTACGCGCTGACCTACCCGGATCGCCTGGAGGCCCCGGTTCCCAAGATCGACTGGACGGAAGCGCGTAAATGGGAGTTTTTGCCCCCCGACTTCGCCAAGTTCCCGCTGCTGGGCTTGGCCTATGAGTGTCAGGAGGCGGGCGGATCGGCCACTTGTATATTGAACGCGGCGGATGAAATCGCCGTCGAATCATTTATGCAGGGGAAAATCGGATTTCCGTCGATCTATGAGGTGGTGAGGGAAACACTGGATCGAATGCCGTCCGGAGAGCCTCACGGCATCGAAGAGATTTTGGAGATCGATCAGGCGTCGCGGGCGACGGCGCGGGCCCTGGTCCAAACTCGGGTAAACGCCGTAACTGCTTGATTCCATATGCAATTGGTGCACGGTTTCGAAAACGTATTGTGGCTCCTGGTGCTGATCGGGGTGATGATCAACGTCCACGAACTGGGCCACTTCTGGGTGGCGCGGTTCTTCGACGTGAAGATCGAGACGTTCAGCTTCGGGTTCGGCCCGCGCCTGTTCGGTTTCCGCCGCGGCGAAACGGACTTCCGTTTCTCGCTGATTCCATTCGGCGGCTACGTCAAAATGGCGGGCGAGCAGACCTCCGAGACGGGAGCGGCCCCCGA
>JBEKPK010000196.1:0-10495 GCA_049520795.1 Bryobacteraceae bacterium | reverse complement strand
AAGGAACTAAGGTGCGGGAAAGAGCGCGACCAGGGGGTCGCGCACGGACGAGGGCGTCCGCCCCACCGGGGATGGTTGGGAACTTGCAGAGCACGAGGTCCTTTACTCCGCGATTCGATTTACAATACTGCCCAGGAGGCTGTTGATGTCCCTAATTCTGGCCATGCTGCTCGGCCTTGCCGCCCTTTTGCTCCCCCTGTATCTGATAAAACGGTATGGTCCCGCGATTTGGCCCTTGCACGTGCTGGCGGTGGCGGCGGCCATGGTGGTCGGGCTGGCGCCGGCGACGGCGCTGCTCAGGAGCGCGGCCGGCTCGCATATTTACGGGTTCACTTTCGTGTTTCTCATGACCTGGGGGCTGGGCGGCCTGATTCTCTATCGCCGCCGCGGCCTGAAGCGCGCCTGAAGCTTGGCCAGTGGCGGCCGCGGGCCCCGGTTACAATGCGGTTTGATGCGCATGCGGTCCGCGGTTCGCAATATCGCCGAGTATGTTCTCGCGCTGGCGGCGCTGAAGTCGCTCGAGTGGGCGCCGCTTCCGCTGGCGCGCCGCCTGGCCGGCGGCTATGCCCGGCTGCTGGACCTGTCGCTGCCGCGGCTGCGCCGCGCCGCCCTGCGCAATCTCTCGTTGGCCATGCCGGAGTTGACCGCCGCGGAGCGCTCCGCCATGGTCGACGGCGTCTTCCGCTCCATCGGGCGCGTGCTGCTGGGCTTCGCGCGCTTTCCTTCCATCCGCCGCGGCAACCTGGCCCGCTGGATCCGCTGCGAGGGCTCCGAGTACTTCGAGGAAGCGCTCCGCCGCGGGCGCGGCGTGTTGTTCGCCACCGCGCACCTGGGCAACTGGGAATTGAGCGCCTTTGCGCACGCGCTGTTCCAGGAACCCATGAGCGTGGTCGTCCGGCCGCTCGACAATCCGCTCATAGACCGCCTGGTGGAGCGCCGCCGCGGGCTCACCGGAAACCAGCCCGTTTTCAAGAAAGACTCGGCGCGCACCATCCTCAAGTTGCTGGCCGCCAATCAGGCGGTGGGCATGCTGATCGACCAGAACACCACCGCCGATTCCGGCGTCTTCGTGGATTTCTTCGGTATCCCGGCGTGTGCGGGCACGGGATTCGCCAAAATCGCGGCGCATAGCGGGGCGACGGTCATCCCCGGTTTCGCGCTGTGGTCGGAACAAGAGCGCCGCTACGTTCTGCGATTCTATCCGCCGGTAGAAATCGTGGGCGATGCGGAGCGCGATACGGCCGCGCTGCAAGCGCGGTTGGAGCAGGTTATCCGCGCGTTTCCGGACCAGTGGCTGTGGGTCCATCGCCGGTGGAAAACACGCCCGCCGGGCGCGCCGCTATTGTACGAAGATACGCCGGGAACCGGTTATACATAAAACGGCGACGCTGATGCGCCGGGCCGAACCTCAGAAACTCCAGGCGTGCGGCTCGCAGCCCGGGGCTTGGTCCGGAACCATGGGTTGGCCCCAGGGGTTAGCCCGGCCAGGTGCTGGTTCGGGAGCTTGGTATCCGCCGGACCATGGGTTCGAAACTACGGCCGGCGCAGGATCCGGGGGAGCGGCTTGTTCCCAGGGGTTCTGGGCGGGAGCGGGCGGTTCGGGAGCTTGGTATCCACCGGACCATGGGTTCGAAACGACGGCCGGCGCAGGATCGGGGAAAGCCGGCCGTTGCGAAGGGTCTCGGGCGGGAGCCGGCGGATGGGCGCTTTCCCGCACACCATCCCAGGCTTCCGCCAAGGTTCCAAGGAGGCCCAGCACCTCGGACAGGAGCGCGTCTTGCTGGAGCGTGTTGGCCTCCACCAGCCTGCGGGTCATGTAGTCGTACAATCGCGACAACCGGCCGGCGATCTCCCCGCCTCGCTCGCGGTCCAATGAGGCCGACAGTTCCGCGAGGACGTCGCATGCCCTGGCGATCGCCTTGGAGCGGGCGGCGATCTCGCCGGCCTCCAGGCGCCGGCGCGCTTGGCGCACCGCGCTTTCCGCCGCCTGGTACAACATGCGCACCAACTCGATGGGGTCCGCCGAGAGCACCCGATTTTCCAGATAAACGTCGTTTGCGCTGGTGTACATGTCTCTATGCTCCCAAGCAACTCTTATCGGCCGCGAGCGCCATTTTGGTAGGCCCCGGCGCCGCTCTCGACGCAGATGCGCGAAGAGGGCGGGCAGCGGAAGGAACTGGAGCGCGTCCCGAGCGCATCGAGAGGGGCTTTCAGGACGGGCTAAAACACCTTAATGCGAAGGAACTTCCGCGGATCGCTCCTGAAGTCGCGGAGGGGTTCGCCGATTTCCTTCGCCGCGCCGTTCAGCCTATCGTACAACTGCGAGGAGTTCATCGCGGGCCCCGCGTTGAACTCGTCGACGGCGCGGATGAGAGAGGCGATGCGGCCATTCCAGTCCGTGTAGAGGCGATCCGAGTCGATGATCTCGCTCCCGCGCCAGCCGGCGATGGAGCGATGCAGGTCCGCGGCCGTCTGGCGGAAGGAATTGTATTCGGCGGGATCGCGGAGGAAACGGCCGCTGGGGTCCTGGCCCTCTTCGAGGGCCGCCAGAGTCTTGTCGAAGCCGGCCAGAGTATTGACAATATCCCGGTACAGACGATCGGAGTATAGGGCTTGGCCCGTGGGGGTCGAGGTCCTGGCGGCGGCGCGGATCCCACGCTCTATTTCGCCCACCTGTTTGGTCAGGCCGTCGTACATATCCTCGCCCATAGCGAACTGGCCTACCAGGCCGCGCCCCGCCTGGATATCGCTCAATACGGCATCGAGCGAGCGCAACTGGTCCTCGAATTGCGAAAGGTCGAGGGTCTTCAGCAACTCCGGCTGTTCCTTGAAAGCGATCTCGCCGCCGGAACGGATGTGCACGGCGCTCCTGCCGCTGGTGACATCCACGAACTGGTCTCCCACAATGTTGTCGGCGCTGATCTGGCTGAAGGAATCCACGGGAATATCGCCCAGGCGATCACGGCCCACCGACAGGATCACTTTGACCACACGCTCGGGTTTGGTCGAGCCGGAAAGAGCTACCGAGGTCACCTTGCCCACATCGATCCCATCCACGCGAACCGGCGAACCGGGCGCCAGCCCGGTGGCGTCCGGGATAAACAGAAAAAGCACGGTTGTCGGGTGCAGCAGCGATCCACCGGCGAGCAGATAGAGAAGCGTGCCCAGGATGGCGCAGGCCGACGCCATAACGACGGTGCTGCGAATCTTGGCCCACCTGACGCGTCGTGCGGACGGCATTCAACCGAATTGTACCGCGCGAACGCCGCCCAAGCGGCG
Source organism: Bryobacteraceae bacterium (assembly GCA_049520795.1). GTDB lineage: Bacteria > Acidobacteriota > Terriglobia > Bryobacterales > Bryobacteraceae > BOG-224. Next base: position 7,216 of record JBEKPK010000196.1, on the reverse strand, counting down.
ATCTCAGCGTGGCTTCTCGATGCGGCGCTGCTCGGCCACCCGCCGAAGGAATGTCAGTACCTGCTGTGCGCTGTATTGGCGGGCGGGTTCCAGCTCACCGTGATTGGTGAATCCGACCGGCTTGCCATCGGGAGCGAAAAACGCCGCCGCGGGCACGCCCTTCTGGAGGCTCACGCCCAGTTCCTTGGCGATCCCCAGGTTGGCGTCCATTTCCCCGATGTTCACGTTCACCACCTCGAAGCGCGCCGCCACGTATTCGCGCACGGGCGACTCGTGAAGTCTATCGTGAAGCGCCCGGCAATCGGGACACCAGTTGCCGCCAAAGACGACCATCAGCAATTTGGAGGAACGCCGTGCGCGCTCCCGCGCCAGCCGCAGGTCGGCTGCGGCATTGGCCGGCGGAGGATACGGGTCCACGGCGACAAACGCCAGGGAAAGCGCCTGGGTCGCAACGGACAGGAGTACCAATCGACGCGACAGCCCCATGCGACGATCATACATCTCTTCATCCGGCAACGGGCGGCAGGCGCGCTGGGGCTTGTTACCGCGTGAACCGCGTCTCCCTCTTCTGGCGATGGCGGTCCAGCGCTGTACTCCCATATCTTGGGGTACACGCCGATGGAGGCGAGGCCAGGAATGGTGTTGATTTCGTTGGTGTAGAATCGGCCAGACTGAGCTGCGGCATCGCCAAGACCCGGTTGACATGTGTAAGGCAACGGGCTACAATATTTCCATTGAGAATAAAGAGCTTCGTCCATAAGGGACTGAAGAGACTTTACCTCGAGGACAGCGCCAAGGGCCTGCCTCCGGATGCCGTGGACAAGCTCCGAGCCATGCTGGGCTTTCTACAGGACGTGCAGGACCCGGAGGACCTGCGCGCTTTCCCGCTGTGGAAGGCCCACCGGCTTGCCGGGGACCGCAAGGGATTCTGGAGCCTGTACGTCACGCGCAACTGGCGCCTGACGTTCCAGGTCAAGGACGGCGAGATACTGGACGTCGACTACGAAGACTATCACTGAGGAGAACGCCATGCGGATGCTAAACCCTGTTCATCCCGGCCGCTTTCTGCGGACCGAAGTTATCGAGGCTCACGGCCTTTCCGTGACCGATGCGGCGAAGATCCTTCGCGTATCCCGCCCAACCCTTTCCAGTCTTTTGAACGCCAAGGCCGATCTCTCCGGCGACATGGCCCTGCGGTTTGAAAAAGCGTTCGGCGTCGATATGGATACCCTCATGCGAATGCAGAATTCCTACGACATTGCCCGCACGCGCAGCCATGAGAAGAAGATTCGCGTGGAGCGCTACGATCCCCTGCGCGCGGCGTAAGACGCGCTGGGCAGGCGGAGGACCGTCATATCCGCCGGCGGTGAAAGGGCGGCTGGTACAGGGTTGGATGAAACGCGACGGGCGTGAATCGGTTCGTGGTGGTAAACGCCGTTTAACAAACCTTACTTGCGACGGCAGGGCTGATGATCTTTGTTTTCATAAGCTTGTGCGCCGCCTGCAAGTGCCTTCAGGTTGCTTCACCTTTAGTTTGGACTCGGCTTCACCGCCCGGTCAATCACGATGATTTCAAATGGGGCTCTGCGGGATTCGAGCTTAAGGCCAAGTTGGGATTGCAGCATGGAAAACCAGTTGTGTCCAGGTTCCAATGTCATCACAATATCGTAGTCGCCGACGAGGCCGGTCTGATCAATAACTGGAAGTCCCTTGAATTCATCGACCGATCCATCGCTGTTTGGCAATGGGTACCTGAGATATTGCGTAACTATCTTGGCAAATTGTGTCATGCTGGTTCGCCATCGAAAGTCCCCACCAGTGGGCGGCGGTTCGTCCTGCTTAGCCTGCTTAGCAGGATGGAAGTGCGACCCAAGCTTGGCACCACCCTTCGCCGTAACAATCGCATACACCTGAACTGTTCTGGTCTCGCGGTGGAACGCTAGCTGAAATCGGTCGGCCAGCAGCGCCGCCAGCATCTGCATCATCTTTGCATTCGTAACGGGACGTTCCGCCGTGGCTTCGACAGCGAAGAAATCAGTGGCGACCCATCCAGGCCCGCCGGACACCTGGAAATCCCTTACGCCATAGGCCAATTGGATTAGGTCCGTAAGCGGATAGCACTGCAAGAACTCGATCGGCGTGTTCTTGCCTCCGATTCGGCACGCGGGCGCTCCGGTGCCGTCATTTCGCGTTAGAGTCGGCTTAATTGAAGCCACTTCGAATCTAGGCAGGGTGTCTGTGATGCCTTGCTGTGCGAGTGCAGCCGTACCCAATAGAACGAGTACGAATACTGCCCATTTTCCTGAGCGCATGATGGCTCCAAAATGACTGGGATTCGGACTTCAGAATCCAGTATAGAGGAAAACCTCCTTGCGGCTGGCAAGAATTGAGAAACCTGGAGGTTTGCGCCCTTGAAGTGTTACCGGTAACCCAGGGAATGAAATGGATCGGAACGCCTCGGCCCCTCCTCTCACCGCGTGAACCGCGTCTCCTTCTTCTTGCGATGCCGGTCCAGGGCCAGCTCGATCAACCGGTCCAGTAATGCGGAGAAGCCTATGCCGCTGTACTCCCACATCTTGGGATACATGCTGATGGAGGTGAAGCCGGGGATGGTGTTGATCTCGTTGATATAGAGGCGATCCGTCGCCGTCTCCAGCAGGAAATCCACGCGGGCCATGCCCTCGCACTCGACGGCGCGGAAACATGCGACGGCCAGGCGGCGCAGCTCTTCGGTCTTCTCGGCTGGAAGGTCGGCGGGCAGGCGGATGGCGGCGCGGTCCAGCAGGTACTTGTCTTCGTAATCGTAGAACTCGCGCGAGGGCAGAATCTCGCAGGGCATGGAAGCCACCGGCTCCTCGTTGCCCAGCACCGCGCACTCGAATTCGCGGCCGGCGATGCCGCGCTCCACCACGATCTTGCGGTCGTATTGCGCGGCGCAGGCTACGGCGGCTTTCAGCTCTTCCAGGTTGTGGGCCTTGGAGATGCCCACCGACGAGCCCAGGTTGGCCGGTTTGACGAACATGGGGAAGGGCAGGCGGCGGCAGGCCTCGGTTACGTCCTGGTTCTCGCGGGTGACCGTCACGTAGTCTACAATCGGCAACATCCGTTCCAGGCAGACACGTTTCATCATGACTTTATCCATGGAAACGGAAGACCCCAGGACGCCGGCGCCGACGTAGGGCAGATCGGCCAGCTCGAGCAGGCCCTGCACCGTGCCGTCTTCGCCGAAGGACCCGTGCAGGACGGGGAAGACCACGTCGATTTCGGGTTGCGCGCCCGGCTCGGGCAGGATGGGGCGCGGGCTCCACTTGCCTTGTTTATCGATAAAGTACCTGATTATCTCGTATTGGGCTGGGTCGAGGCCCTCGATTATGGACTGGGCGGAGCGCAGGGAGATTTCGTGCTCGCCGCTGCGGCCGCCGTAGATCACGGCTACGCGTAGTTTCATAAGATTCTCAATGGCAATCCATCCAACTCATATAACCGCTCTAGCGGCGGCCTTGTGGGACAGACGATCGGTTTTCGTCGTCTGTCAGCTCTGGAGCACAGGCTGGCGCCTGACAGACCACGAAAAACGATGGTCTGTCCCACCTTGGTTGCCACCTCATAAGATTCGTTTTCCCAAGCCGGACATCACCAGCTCGACGGCGAGATCGGCCGTGCGGTTGGCCTCGTCGATGACGGGGTTCACCTCCACCACTTCGAGCGAGGTCATGCGCTGGGAATCGCATATCATTTCCATTGCCAAATGGGCTTCGCGGTAGGTGGCGCCGCCACGGACGGGGGTGCCGACGCCGGGCGCGTCCTGGGGATCGACGAAATCCATGTCGAGCGAGAGGTGAAATCCGGCCGTGCCCTCGGAGGCCAGGCGGATGGCCTCTTCCATCACCGCGCGGAGGCCGCGCTCGTCGATATCGCGCATGGTGAAGGCGTGGACGCCGGATGCGCGCACGCGCGGCTTCTCGGTCTGATCCACATCGCGCAGACCGACGATCACGGCATTGTGCGGGGCGACTTTGGGACGGTAGCCGCCGAGGTCCGCCAACTCGGCTGGGCCCAGGCCGATGAGGCAGGCGAGCGGCATGCCGTGGATATTGCCGCTGGGGCTCGATTCGGGGGTGTTCATGTCGGCGTGGGCATCCAGCCAGATCAAGCCGATGGCGCTTTGGTTGCGGCGGAGGCGCCCGGCGACTCCGCTGACAGTTCCAATGGCCACGGAGTGGTCGCCGCCCAGCACCAGCGGCAGGCTGCCGCGATTGAGGGCTTCCTCGACGCGCGTCGCGAGCGCGCCGCAGGCAGCGGCGATTTGCGGCAGGTACTTGGCGCGCGCATCGCCGGCGGGCGCGGCCTCGGCCTGTTCCACGGGGACGTTACCCAGATCTTCCACCTGGTAGCCGAGCGATTTGAGGCGTGCGTTGAGGCCGGCCACGCGGAGGGCGGAGGGGCCCATGTCCACGCCGCGCCGGCCCTGTCCCAGGTCGAGCGGGGCGCCGATGACGGCTATGTGGGAGGGGCGCATGGGAGGCTTAGCTTGGGGCCGAAACCGGTTGCGACGCGGAGGCAGAACGCCGGCGGGGACGCCGGCGTGGCAGGCCGGAGGCCCGCTCTACGGGAATCGGCGGTGAAGACGGCGCCCTCACGGCCGCAGCCTGTAGAGCATGCGGGGGAAGGCGATGGTTTCGCGGATGTGCTCCAGCCCGCAGATCCAGGCCACGCAGCGCTCGACGCCCATGCCGAAGCCGCCGTGGGGCACGGAGCCGTACTTGCGCAGGTCGATATACCAATCGAAGGCTTCCTTGGGTAAGTGGGCCTCTTCGATGCGCTTCAGCAGAGTATCGGCGTCGTGAACGCGCTGGCCTCCGCCGATGATCTCGCCGTAGCCCTCGGGGGCGAGCACGTCCACGCCCAGCACCAGGTCGTCGCGCTCGGGATCGCGCTCGAAATAGAAAGCCTTGAAGGAGGCCGGGAAACGGTCCACCATGATGGGCCGTTCCTGGTCGGCGGTGAGGAGGGTCTCGTCGGTTCCTCCGAAATCGCCGCCCCACTCGATCTCGCTGCCCTTCGATTGCAGAATCTTGACGGCGTCATCGTAGCTCATGCGCGGAAAGGGCGCCTGGATGGCTTCGAGCCTGGCCACGTCGCGCTCCAGGCGCTTCAACTCTTCCTGGCGGTTTTCGAGGACGCGGCCCACGATGAAGACCACCATCTCCTCGGCCACGCGCTTCACGTCTTCGAGCGTGGCGTAGGCCATCTCCGGCTCGACCATCCAGAATTCGGTGAGATGGCGGCGGGTCTTGGATTTTTCGGCGCGGAAAGTGGGGCCGAAGCAGTACACTTTCCCGAACGCCATGGCGGTGGCTTCGTTGTAGAGCTGGCCGGATTGCGTCAGATAGGCCTTGTTGTCGTCGAAGTAGTCCACCTCGAAGAGCGCGGTGGTGCCTTCGCAGGCCGCGGGGGTGAAGATGGGCGTATCCACCAGGGTGAAGCCGTGGGAATCGAAGTAATCGCGAATGGCCTTGATGATCTCGTGGCGCACGCGGATGATGGCGTGCTGGCGCTGGCTGCGCAGCCAGAGATGGCGATGGTCCATCAGAAACTCGGGGCCGTGTTCCTTGGGGGTGATGGGATACGGGTCCGATTCGGGGACGCGCTGCACCACCTGCATCGCCTCCAGGTCCATTTCATAGCCGCCCGGGGCGCGCTGTTCGGCGCGGATTTTACCCACTACGACGATGGACGATTCCTGAGTGAGGTTCTTGATGGTCTCGAAGAGATCCTCGGGCAGCGCGCTCTTGACCGCCACGCACTGCATCAGGCCGGAACCGTCGCGGAGGATGGGAAACGCGATCTTGCCGGAGCGGCGCAGGTTGTACAGCCAGCCGGGGATGGTGACGGTTTCGCCCACATGGCGGCCGGCGTCGGCGATGGTGATGCGGGGGACCGGGGACGTGGAAGCGTTAATCATGTCGAGGCGGACTTGAGGTTCGGGAGTCATATGGCCTTTTCTCGCAAGGAGCCGTGCCTGCCCCACAGGGCGGCAAGCCGCAAACCCGGTTTCCCCACCAACCCCGGAGGGGTGAAAGATAATAGCCCATGGCGCGAGCCATGGGTTGAAGTCGGAGAATAGCAAGCCCCGTCAGGGGCGGAAGATCCGGTCGCGAGACGCCAAACCCGGTTTCGCATCTCGGCGGTTCTTACGCCCCTCCGGGGCTGTACGGAGCTTGCGCCTGTTTCCCACGGCTTACGCCGTGGGCTAGTATCTTTCACCCCTTCGGGGTTGAGATGAGTCACTGTTCTTCCAGCCTGTCGAAGGTTTCCTTGACTTTGTCTAACGGGTGCGGCTCGCCGGGTTGCTCTTTCAACTCGAGCAGCAAGGGGTACTGATCCTCTCGGGAGCGCAGCAGGTCCATGGTTTTCTTCCAGTCGATGACGCCGGCGAAGGGGAACAGGTGCGCGTCCTCTTTGCCGTTGTTATCGTGGATGTGGGTGGAACGGATGCGTTCCTTCATGGCGTTGAAGGCGGCCTCCACGCCTTCGCCCATCTGCGCGTGACCGGTATCGAAGACATAGTTGAGGCCCACGTGGGTGAGCTCTTCGAACTGCCGCAGGCGGTGGGCGCTCGAAAGCTCGTTGGGAATATTCTCGAGCAGTATTTCGACGCCGATCTGGCGGGCGAAGACGCGCAGCTCTTCGAGGGCCGCGAACGCGGCGTCGAACTTGTACATATCGAACTCTTCGCCGCCCACGCCAATGTGCTGGATCAGGTAGCGGAAGGGAACGATTTCCGCGATTTCGACGGCGCGCTTGATCTCCTCCACCATGGGCAGCCGTTTGGACTTCACGGGCTCGGTGAGGGTGATCACCGCGTGGGGTCCCGAGCGGCCCCAGATTTCGTCCGTGTACATGGGGGAATGCAGCGAGTGCAGGCGCAGGTCGGAATCGCGGAACCAGTGGCCCAGTTCGGCCACCTGGGCCTTGTTGCGATAGTCCAGGTGCTGGCGGGCGCAGAAGATCTCCACCTCCGGCACGCCCGCCTGCTCGATGCGGGACAGGGTGGCCACGGTGAGGCGATGATTGACGAACACATGGGTCGATAGAGCGTGCTTCATGGGCGATTTCGGTATCCTTCCGGCCCCGCGGCGCGCCTGTGGGGGATGCGGCGCATACCCTCGATTCTACTATGAGGTCTCGGAGCGGCGTCTTTTCCACTCGAAAA
>JBEKPK010000195.1:0-10567 GCA_049520795.1 Bryobacteraceae bacterium | reverse complement strand
CCCGCCCGCGCGGCGGTCAACGGCGCGTACGTCTTCAAAGCGTTCCGCGAAAACGGTAAACCCAAGCGCACGCTGGTCATCTGCGGCGGCCAGGTGATGGCCAACGTGCTGGCCATCCTGCCCGAACTGGAAGAAGTCTCCGACGTCAAACTGGTGGCCGTTACTTCGCCCCAGCTTTTCGAGGAACTGCGGCAACGCGACCCGGCGAAGGCCAACGCCATTTTCTCCGATGAGGACCGCGGGCGCGTGACGGCCCTCCACAACGGCTGGAGAGGTTTCCTCTACCCGTTCCTATTGCCCGCCGATTACACCGGCCGCATCTTCGGCATGGACCATTTCCTGCGATCGGGCAAACCCGACGAAATCTACCGGGCCGCGGGATTCGATCCGGCGGGGCTAAGAGCCAAGCTGCTTCGGTAATGCCGGCGGTCTTGCCGAGTGGCTCGGGTCACGGCCGCCCGCACGACGCTCGATGGCGTACCATGGGCCTGATGCCAATGAAGGTACGCGAGCTGATTCGTTTGCTCGAGAAGCATGGTTGGGTGGAGATGCGATCAAGGGGCAGCCACCGGCACTTCAAGCATCCCAACGAAGCTCTGGTGGTCACAGTGCCGGGCAATGAGGGCAAGGAACTGGCGCCAGGCACGTTAAACGCTATACTCAAAAAGGCAGGGCTGAAATGAACGCGAGACGCTACCCGGTGGTTATCGAACAAACAGGGACGGGGTTCTCGGCCTATTCGCCGGACGTTTCCGGATGTGTGGCCGCGGGCGACACTGAAGAAGAGACGCGCCGGAACTTTCAGGACGCCCTGATTGCGCACTTCGATGCCATGCGTGAAGTGGGCGAGCAGATTCCGGAACCACACACCTCCGTCGATTACGTGGAAGTGGCTGCGTAGCCTGCGTGAGCCAGCCTCGACGTAGGGCGCGCACCAGGCCCGGGTTTCGCGTGCACCGTAACCCGGGCTCATCCCACCGTTGTGTTTTCAGCTTGAAATGACCCTCACATTCCGCTATTCTTGGGGACGATGGAGGCCAACGGTGAAGATACCTGAGGGTACGTTACTTCCGATACCGACCGCCGAGCTCATTCTTACATACGGAAAGCGCTTCGACGACGACAATAAGGTCGCCGGGCGCGCACTGACCGAGTTGATCAAGCAGTTTCCGCAGAATGCCGACGAAGCTCAGATTCTGCTCAAAGTTGCGGCGATCAATCAACTCTACTCCGCGCGCGTTTTCGCTGTACACATTGTCGCGAAGCATATTGCCGATCTCAACATCGACGCGCACTTGGATGCTGATGATGCTGGTAGGGTTCAGCTCGTCGAAGAGATCGCCCGCGTCCACGTCGCGGGCGGCAAGCCGATCAGGTATCTTTCATTCGCCAGCAAGTATTGCTTTTGCCACGGGCCTGAGCTCTATGCTATCTACGACCGCAACGCCAGGGAGTGCCTCGGGGCGTACCAGAGGGACCGGCGATTCCGTCTAGCCCGGAAAGATCTCTGGGAGTACAGCTCGTACTTCGAGGCGGTCAAGGAGCTTCGGGAGTACTTCAAGCTCACACCGCTGACCTTCGAGCAGATCGACAAGTTCTTATATCTCGAGGGTGCTGACTTGATCGAAGCAAGAGAGCAAGCCAAGGGGGCTGCCGCTCAGGCGCGGGCTGCGCAGAGCCCCACGGCCAGCGTCGCGTCGTAACGGACCATCGCCGACTCGCAAGTTGGCCCCAACCGGGAGGATCGGAGCGGCTACGGCCGCGCAGCCTCCGGCTCAAAACCAATCCTTAGACGGCTGCCGGTGGCCTTGGCGTAACGCTGGAGCGTACGCGTCGATGGCCTGCCGCCTCGGCTCTCCAGCCGGGCTATCGCCGCCTGCGTGGTTTTTATCCGCCGCGCGACCTGTTCCTGGGTCATGCCGGCTCGACTCCGTGCTTCGATCATAGCGGCAGTGAGCGAGAATTCCTCCTCGAGCGCCTTGTATTCGCGCCGATACTTGGGGTTCTTCATCCAATCGGTGTGCAGATCGTCAACGCGCGTGTGGCTCATCTGGGGTCGTATTATTGCATTTCTGCGATGGATGTCGCCGGCTCGTTCTGGTAATCCGCACGGGCCTGCTTCCCTCCGCCGACTCGGCTGCCCCGGTACGCGGGATCGGCGGGGCGGCCCATCGTCCCGCCAGGCGGCGGGGTCGGCTGGCGTTCTATAATCGGATTTGCCAAGGGCTCGATTGCCGGATGCGCCGCTTGCCTTCATCAAGGACTGCCTCTCCAGCGGACGCGTCCGCTGGACGTATCACGTGACAATGCGCCTCCAGCAACGCACGCTAACGGCCGGGATAGTCCGCGCTGCGATGGCGACATTGGAAATCATCGAGGCGTACCCGCACGACAAGTACTTGCCGAGCTTCCTCTTGAGGGGCGAGTCCGAAGTAGGTGTTTTCCATGCCCAGATCGCAACGGATGTCGACGGCGGGAATATCAGAATCGTTACCATGTACACCCCCGATCCTAACGAGTGGGACGACGGATTGCGTTTTAGGAGGACCAGATGAAGTGCCGGGTTTGCGGTGGGCGGCTGGAGCCGCGAGTCACGGATCTACCTTTCAAGATCGGTGATTCCTCGATTGTGATCCTCAGGTCGCTCCCCGTCCTTCAGTGCCGTCAGTGCGGCGACACCGAATTGGAACAGGCGACGATGTCACGGGTCGATCAACTCCTCGCGGCTGTGGCTGGATCGGCCGAACTGGAGGTTATCCGATACGCCGCCTGATGCCCGCCTACTCCGTCAGCAGAAGCTGCTCATACTTCCCCGCGTTGGTGACATATACGCTCACGTTCAGCGTCTTCTTCTCGAACTGCGCCTTATAAGTGCGGTAGGTCATGCCGCCGCGCAGGCTTTCGCTTCCGGCCGTGACCGATTGCAAGGCGCCCAGCCGGCCGAGCGACGCCTTGGCATCGCGCAAGGCCAATTTGCTGAAGTAGGAATTGGCATTGTCGGTGAACAGGGAGCGGTCGATGCCGCCTTGCCGCAAGCCTTCCAAAATGGTCCGCACTTCCGCCGTGGTCTTGCTCTCAACCGGCGCCGGCCCGAACGCCAGGTCGATTATCCGTTGCGAAAGCGGGCTCACCACGCTGACGCAATCCTGGTTGGAGAACACGATCACGGCCCCGTTGCGCGAGGGGATCACGGTGTTCGACGCCAGGAATCCGGACACTTCGCCGCCGTGGGTGATGGCCGGGACGCCGGCCGCGTCGCGCAGCATCAGGCCGAGCGCGTAACGCGTGGCTCCGCCGCCCGACAGGCGCACTTCGCGCGTGAACTCCTGGTAGGATTTCGCGGAGAGAATCTTCTTTTGAAGAAAGGCGATGTCCCAGCGCGCCAGGTCCGAGGGCGTCATCGATAGTTCGCCGGCGCCGAAGTACCAGCCTTGGGCCTCGCGTTTGGCGGGCCGCGGCGGGCCCAGGGCATAGCGCGTGTAGGCCAGCGCATCATCGGGGCCGGCGGCGCTCATCGAGCCGGCAGACCGCGTGTCGAGCGGCGCGAAGATCTTCTCCTTTAGGAACTCCAGCAGCGGCCGGCCGGAAACTTTCTCGAATATGGAAGCCGCGATCACGTAGTTCGTGTTGCTGTATTGCCAGCGCTCGCCGGGCTCGAAGTTCAGCGGCTTGCGGGCCCATCCGTCGAGGATCTGGCGCGGCGTGACGGGCTTCAACCACGCGGGGATGATGTAATCCTGCGGCGCGTAATCTTCGTAGCCGGAGGTATGCGAGAGGAGCTGCCGCAAGGAAATTTCCCCGGCCCGCGTAAGCTCCGGGAAGTACTTGGCCACCTTATCGTCTAGTGAAAGCCGGCCCTCTTCCTGGAGCAGCAACAGCGCGGCGGCGGTGAACTGCTTCGAAATGGAGCCGATGGCGTAACGCGTGCCTGCGTCCGCCGCCCGGCGCGGCGAAAGGCCGGCGTTCCCGGCCGCCTTGGCATAAGCCAGCCTGCCATCGAGCACCACGGCCACCGAAACGCTGGGCACGCCGCTCTTCTTGACGGCGGCCTGAATGGCGCTGGTGAGCCTGGCATCGAGGTTGGGCGAGGGCTGGGCCCGCAACGCCAGGGCGCAGAGCGAGAAGGCGAATAGACAGCGGCGGATCATGGGCGTCTCCGGATAGATCAGTATAGTCGGGTTCGAAGGCAGGAAAGCTCACGGAACCGCCGAAGGGTCCGTAAGGGTCGCATTATGGCCCTTTCAGCCCTCCGGGGTTTGCGGAGAAGCAATGCCGGGCAGGCGTTTTCGCCCGCCAACCAGTTCTACTTTTTCGCGTTCAGCCAGGCGATCAGGTTGGTCATCTCTTCGGTCGAGAGCTGTTGCCACTCGATATTTTTCGCCGTCATGCCGGAGAGCATCCCGGAGCCGTGCTGCCACAGCGCGGCGACCATGGCAAACGCCGAAGCGTGTCCCTCCAGCGGCGCGAGGCTGGGCGCGGAGGCGTAGCCGGGTTCGTGGCAGGAGCTGCACAGCTTGGCCTCGTAGACCTGCTGCCCCTTGGCGACGTCGCCGGCTTTGTCCGGATAGGGTCCGCCCGCGAAGTAGGCGTACAGATCGGCGGCCTGCTGTTCGGTCAATCGCGGGTGCTGGATGCCGGCTTGGTCCATGGCCTTCCACATTACGGTTACGTGGCTCCACATGGCGGCGGCCATGGCGTTGGGCGTGTACGCCACCGCCCCGAAGGCCGGCGCCGCCTTGCCGCCGACGCCCTTCACGCTGTGACAGGTTATGCAGTTGAGCTGGGTGAACAGCTTCTCGCCGTTGCTAGCGCTGCCTCGCAGGCCTTGCGTCTGGCACGCCGCCAACAGCAGCGCGAACCCGAAGGCGAGGATCTCGATCGTCCGCTTCATGGATACAGGATAAGCGGGTGAGGCGGATGGATGCAAGGAAGACGAGGCTTGTCGATACTTCGTAGCCCTACCGGGGGCCGGGACCTTCGTCGGCCAGAAACTGCTCCAATACCGCCCGGAGTTCGGGTATCCGGGATGACGCGGCGTTCCAGACTTCGTCGAGGTCCACCCCAATGTAATCGTGAATCAGGACGTCGCGCATGCCGCAGATCGCTTTCCAGTCGAGTGACGGCAAGTAGCCCCGCGCGTCAGCCGAAACCTGCTTGGCCGCCTCGCCGATCACCTCGACGTTCCGGATGACAGCGTCCTGCAATTCCTCCGATGCCATAAACGCTTCTCGGCCTGGCCCAATGAAGCGCGTTATGCGATGGCAGCGCTCCAGCATGTGGTGCAGGTAAAGCCGATCGTCCTTCACAGCGGCGTCGCCTCGCGCAGTATCCGGTCGCGCACGTACCAGTGCAGCGACTTCTCGGTTCCCACGTGCACCTTCATCCCGAGCAACTCCTGGAGATCCTGGACCAGCCCGGCATGATCGAGCAGACTCCTGCCCGGCTCCCACGCTACCAGCAGATCGAGGTCGCTGTCCTCGTTGGCCTCACCGCGAGCCACGGAACCGAACACGCGCAGGCCGTGGGCGCCGCGCCGCCCGGCCAGGCGCAGGACGTCCTCCCGCCGTTCCGCGCGCAATGTGTCCATGGTGAGCATGTCTTCATTGTGCGACAATTCGGGCGCATCGTTTGGCATCGAGCGATGGAGCGGGGTACGGGATTCGAACCCGTGTAAATCAGCTTGGAAGGCTGACGCCCGACCACTAGGCCAACCCCGCTCGGGGACAATCTCATTCTATTGCGGTTGCCCCGCGGGGCGCAATCTCCTTACAGTGGAGTTTGCACGAGATGAGCATTGCCGCATCGGTGCTCGACGCCGTCCGCGCCGAAACCGCTTTGCGTCCCGGGGCGCGCGCCGTCCGCGCCGGGCTGCGCATCGGCGAGCTTTCGGGCGTCGAGCCGGATTCATTGCGCTTCTGCCTGGAAGCGCTGGTCTCGGGCAGCGACCTGGAACCGCTGGCCTTTGACATCGAACTCCGCCCCTGGAAGCGCCGCTGCCTCGTCTGCCGCGCCGAGTTTCGCGTCCTGGAATTCAATCCCGCCTGCGCCGTGTGCGGGTCTTCCTCCACCGAGGCAGCCGGAGGTGATGAAATGGAATTCGCATACCTCGAAATGGAGGAGCCCTGATGCGCATCCCGCTCGAACGGAAAGTTCTGAACGAAAACGACCGCATCGCCGCCGGCCTGCGCGAGCGCTTCCGGGAGCGCGGCGTCTTCTGCCTCAACCTGATCAGTTCGCCCGGCTCGGGGAAAACTTCGCTCCTGGAGCGCACCCTCGAAGGCTTCGATAAATCCCGCCGCGTGGCCGTGCTCACGGGCGATATTCAGACCGACAACGACGCCCGCCGCCTGGCGCGCTTCGGCTTCCCGGTGCGCCAGATCACCACCGGCGGCGCCTGCCACCTGGACGCCCGCATGGTGGAGCGCGCCCTCGCCGATATCCCCGACGAGTACCGGATACTGTTCCTCGAAAATGTGGGCAACCTGGTGTGCCCCACCAGCTATGATTTGGGCGAGGACGCCCGCGCGGTGGTCCTGAGCGTGACCGAGGGCGAAGATAAGCCGCTTAAATATCCCGCCACTTTCCATCACGCCGACCTGATGGTGCTCAACAAGATCGACCTGCTGCCCTACGTGCCGTTTCAGATGGAATTGGCCCGCGAATATGCGCGCCGCGTGCAGCCGGATATCGAGATTGTGGACGTATCGTGCACCACGGGCGAGGGACTGGACCGTTGGCGCGCCTGGCTGGAGGCGCGCCTGTGACCGATATCCCCCTGCTCAACGGCTTCCTTTTCGCGGCGCTGGGTATCGTGGTTTATGTAGTCGCCCTGGCGGTGCTGGTGAGGCTCTCGCCGTTCGATCTGTGGAAACAGATCGTAACCGAGCGCAACCTGGCGGCCGGCATCGTGGCGGGAGCGGTGGCCCTGGGGCTGGCCTGGATCGTCGCCGCGACCATGCATTAGGTGGGATAAGCCTCCAGGCTTGTCAATCCGAGCGAAGCTCGGACGCTTCGCGCCGGGACAGGCCTGGAGGCTTATGTTCGCTCCGCCCTGCGCCGCCGTCCCGCCTCGGGCGCCCGCTCGGAAACAGGTATCCTGGTAGTAGTCATGCCGAGAACCTGTTTTCCGATAACAACCCTAATCCTGGCCCTTGTGGGGTGCGCTGCCTTCGCTCAGGCGCCGCCCGCGCCGGCCTTCGAGGTCGCATCCATCCGGCCCGCTACCATGCCTACCCCGGCCCAGATCGCCTCCGGCCAGGCTCACCTGGGAATGAACGTGGATGCGGCCCGGGTGGATATCGGGAGCCTGTCGCTGGCGGACTTGATTCGCGTGGCGTACAACGTGAAGCAGTACCAGATTCAGGGTCCGGACTGGATGTCGTCCGAGAGATTCGACGTGGTCGCCAAGCTGCCCGAAGGCGCCTCGAAAGAGCAGGTTCCGCAGATGCTGCAAGCGCTGCTCGCGGAGAGATTTCAGCTCAAGGCGCATCGCGAAAGCAAGGAGCATTCCGTGTACGCCCTGGTGGTGGGGAAGAACGGGTCGAAGCTCAAGGAATCCGCGCCCGAGTCCGATGCTCCCGCGAACGCTCCTCCGCCGGCCGGCGGCATGGTGATTGGCATGGGGCAAAATCAAATGCGCTTGAGCGGAAGGATCGACGATCCTAAAGGCCTGGTGATTTCGGGCGGCCCCACCGGAGACGCCCGGATGACCATTGGGCCCAACGGGGCCATGCGCCTGGAAATCAGTAAGATGACGCTGGCCACGTTCGCCGATTTTCTGGCCGGCTTCGTGGACCGCCCGGTGGTGGACATGACGGAGCTGAAAGGCAACTACCAGTTGGCGCTCGAGCTTTCGACCCAGGACCTGATGACCGCCGCGCGGGCGGCCGGAGTGGCCGTGCCCATGGGCCGCGGAGGCGGAGACGCCGCGCGCCAGCCGGCCGACGCCGCGTCCGATCCATCAGGAGGTTCCATCTTCGCGGCCGTCCAGCAGCTCGGTCTCAAGCTCGATGCGCGTAAAGCTCCCATCGACCTGATCGTGATCGACCAGGTGCAGAAAACGCCCACCGAAAATTGAAACGCCGGGCATGGAGATCCGCGGCCAGTCTCTCGGGCTTCACCCGGCGCGCTTCACTTTGCTATCGTCATTTCTAAATGCACAAGATCCAACGCGTACTCATCAGCGTCACCGATAAAACCGGCCTCGTCGATTTCGCCCGCGAGTTGCACTCTCTCGGCGCGGAGCTTGTTTCCACCGGCGGAACAGCGCGCGCCATCCGCGATGCGGGCGTGCCCGTGAAGGATGTTTCGGAGGTCACCGGCTTCCCCGAGATGCTCGACGGGCGGGTGAAGACGCTGCACCCGAAAGTCGCCGGCGGAATTCTGGCCATCCGCCATCGCGCCGATCACATGCAGGCGCTGGCGGAACACGAGATCGCGCCCATCGATATGGTGGTGGTCAACCTCTATCGCTTCGAAGAGGTGGCGGCGAAGGCCGGCGCGCCGCTCGAAGAGCTCATCGAAAATATCGATATCGGCGGCCCCACCATGATCCGCGCCGCCGCCAAGAATTACCAGGACGTCGCCGTGGTGGTGGCCCCGTCGGATTACGCCGCCGTCATCGAGGAGATGAAGGCGAACGGCTGCGCACTTTCCACCGAGACCAAATGGCGCCTGGCCAAGAAAGCCTTCCGCACTACCGCCGATTACGACGCCGCTATCAGCGCGCGCCTGGAGCGCGAGGGCTCGCCCGGCGCGCTGCCCCCCCTGCTGAGCCTGCGCGCGCCCAAGCGCATGGACCTGCGGTATGGCGAGAACCCCCACCAGTCGGCGGCGCTCTATGGCTCGCCGGGACGCGGCGTGGCCGGCGCCGAACAACTGCACGGCAAGGAGCTTTCCTACAATAACCTGGTGGATCTGGACGCGGCCTGGCAACTGGCCGGCGAGTTCGACTCTCCGGCCGCGGCCATCATCAAGCACACCAACCCCTGCGGTTGCGCCGAGCGGGATTCGCTCGCCGAGGCGTATCGAAGAGCCTTCGAGTGCGACCCGGTCTCCGCCTATGGCGGCGTGATCGCCTTGAACAGGACGCTGGACGAAGAGACCGCGCGCGAAATCTCGAAGACGTTCATCGAGGCCACCGCCGCCCCGGATTACACCCCCGAAGCGCTGGCCATTCTGCAAACCAAACGCAACCTGCGGCTCATGCGCGTGGCCCCGGGAAGCGACCCGCTGGTGGTGAAATCGATTTCCGGAGGCTACCTCGCCCAGACCGCCGACGACGCGCGCCTGGACCGCGCCGCAACGGTGGTGAAGACCAAACGCGCGCCAACCGAGGAAGAGTGGAAGGCCCTCGAGTTCGCCTGGAAGGTGGCCAAGCACGTCAAATCGAACGCCATTGTGTATGCCCGTGCCGGCCAGGCGGTGGGCGTCGGCGCCGGCCAGATGAGCCGCGTGGATTCGGTCAAGCTCGGCGCCATGAAGGCCGTTCTGCCGCTCGCGGGCTCGGTGGTGGGCTCGGACGCCTTCTTCCCCTTCCCCGACGGCGTCGAGGAAGCCGCCAAAAGCGGCGCCACCGCCTTCATCCAGCCCGGCGGATCGGTGCGCGACCAGGAAGTGATCGCGGCCGCCGACAAGCTGGGCCTGGCCATGGTCTTCACCGGCGTACGCCACTTCCGGCACTGAGGGGCGGACGCCTTTGACGCGGAGACGCCGAGACGCGGAGTGGAATCAGGAGAAAACTCCGAGAAGGTGGAAATCCGTGGGCCAGCGTCGGCGGACTGATTCACCCGAGGTTCTAAGCCGCATATCTCACACTCCACCTTCCGATGTGGGACAGGCGCTTCCGCCTGTCAACCCGAGCGAAGCTCGGGCGCCGTCTACCAAAGCCGGTAGGCAGGCGAAAGCGCCTGCCCCACAATTACCCGTTTCCGACAAGGCGCCTGAGCCAGGCGTCGGCATGAGCCGGGACGCGACAGGCAGGAGTGTCCGCACGCCATCACACCTGAACCCCTGTGAGAAGGTCCGGCTCCCGATATGCGGCGCTTGCGATGAGCGACCCGCGCCGATCACAGCAAAAGCAAAAATATTTCGCGTTGATTCCACGAGCATTAACCCGCTTCGCCGGCCGGCAACTCCGAGCATGCATGCTAGCGTCGAAGCGGGAGGCAATCGCGCAAGCGGTCGCCTCCCTCTTCATGCTGGCCAGCATGCGTTGCATTGCGTTGATATCGAACTCCCGGAGCCATAAAGCCTTACGGAGGTCACTGACAGATGATCCCGACGGGAGACTTTAGAATCGATTCTATAACACCCCACGCGAGTGTGATCCTCCCGGGTCTCTAGCGCCGGACGGTTTCCGTTCGGTTCTTCAGGACGCGGATAGTCGGGTATCGAAGAGCATGGTAGTTCAGTAGGAGCGGCGGGTACGCTCGTCGGCCTATGCGCGAATCGGCGGGTAAGGGTTGCCATCCAGCGATTCCAATGCCCCCGAAGCGTCGCTCAAATCAGTGGCGGCCGGAAACGCACGGTGATAAGTCCGCGAAGCCCCGGCCGCCAGCAACGCCAA
>JBEKPK010000194.1:0-10577 GCA_049520795.1 Bryobacteraceae bacterium | reverse complement strand
AACGCCGCGAAATTCGAAAAGGATGTAGCCCTGGACCTGCATGGTATCGAAGCCGCCCTCGGAGTTCAAGACGCCGCCGTGCAATCGGCCCGTACGGCCATGGCGCAGACCGACGACCTGGTGGAACGGGTTGTCGAGGCGCTGGAGTCGCTGCAATCCGCGGTTCTGGAACAATCCGAGGAGCACGCGGCGGCGACGAACTAGCAGGCGCGGTTCGAGCGCGAAGCTCCGAGCGGGCGTCCGCCGGCCCTCTTTCCGGCGGCTCTGGCAGAGATGGACGGCCCCGTACAGCCGGCGACTTGAGAAATTGGATCTTATTTGCATTATCCCGGGGAACTGTCGGAGAATAGTGGCCGATGGGGGGGACGTGCTCTTGAATCGGCCTGAGGGGAGGGCGCCCGGAAGGCAGGGGACTGCCGCGCGCAGGGACGTCGCGAGCATTCTCGAGAAGAACGAACAGATGGTCGCGGCGCTTCTGGAGTCCGCTTCGCAGGCGATTGTCGCCTCCGATGGCTCCGGCAGAATCGTGTTGGCCAACGCGCGGACCGAGGCTATGTTCGCGTACTCGCGCCAGGAATTGCTGGGCAATAGCATTGATGTGTTGCTGCCCGAAGCCGCCCGAACCCGCCACCAGCGGGAACGGGCGGCTTTTTTTGCTAATCCTCACGCGCGGGACATGGGCATAGGCATGGAGCTCTCCGGGCGGCGCAAGGACGGCATCCAGTTTCCCGTTGAGGTAAGCCTGAGCTACGTTCGCACCGAAGAGGGTCTCTTCGCCATAGCCTTTGTCACCGACATCAGCCAGCGCAAGAAACTGGAAGAACAACTGATGCACGCCCAAAAGATGGAGGCGGTGGGCCGTCTGGCGGGCGGAGTGGCCCACGATTTCAGTAACATGTTGACGGTGATCTCCGGGTATAACCAGATGATTCTGGACCAGGTTTCGCCGCCAAACCCGCTGCGCGATTATGCCGAAGAAATCCTCAAGGCCTCCGACCGGGCGGGGGCGCTGACCAACCAGCTTTTGGCGTTCAGCCGCCGGCAGGTGGCGCAGCCCCGCGTGTTTGACGTGAATTCGGTCCTGTTGCATACCGAGAATCTGCTGCGGCGCCTGATCGGTGAAGACGTCGAGCTGGCGCTCAAGCTGAACGCCAACGCGGGACGCATAAAGGCCGATCCCGGACACCTGGAGCAGGCCATTTTCAACCTGGCCACGAATGCGCGCGACGCCATGCCGCGGGGCGGGCGGATCACCGTCGAGACGGAAGCCGTCACCCTGGACGACTCCTACGCCAGGACGCACGTGGGCGTGCAGCCCGGCGAATACGTCATGATCGCGGTCAGCGACAATGGCCAAGGCATGGATGCCGAGACCAGGCTGCGCATCTTCGAGCCGTTTTTCACCACCAAGGAAAGCGGCAAGGGCACCGGCCTGGGACTGGCGACGGTGTACGGCATCGTCAAGCAGGCTGGCGGCGACATCTGGGTATACAGCGAGGTTGGCAAAGGCTCCACGTTCAAGTTGTACTTTCCGGCGGTTTCCGAGCCCGCTTCCGGCGCCTTGGGCGGCGACGTTTCCACGGCTCGGGACGTGGAGCGCGCGACGATCCTGCTGGTGGAGGATGAGCAGGGCGTCCGCGACCTGACGGCGAAGATGCTGAAGCTGATGGGCTATACGCCGCTCATCGCGAGTTCGGGCGCGGAGGCGCTGGCGCTGGCCAAGTCGCACCAGGGCTCCATCGATCTGCTCCTGACGGATGTGGTGATGCCCGGCATGGGCGGCAATCAACTGGCGGAGGAACTGCGCCGGTGGCGGCCGGAAATCAAGGTCGTCTATGTTTCCGGGTACACCGCGCACACTATTTCGGATCACGGCGTCCTCGACGCCGGCGTGGAATTCCTGGCCAAGCCCTTCAGCCGGGAAGCGCTGGCGCGAAAACTCCGCGAAGCCCTGTCGAAGCGCTGACCCGGGGGTCGGATCGACAGGCGAAAGCGCCTGTCCCACCTTGCAGCCGGCGACGATTCCCGTAGAGCGGGCCTCTGGCCTGCCACGTCGGCGTCCCCGCCGACGTTTTTCCGGACCCAACCCGTCCCCTATGGCCCTTTGCCTCGCAATGGAGGATAATAAGGCCTTCGGACCCTTTGTATCGAAATGAATGGAGGCACAGTGAAAACCGAATCCTCACGGCGCAATTTCCTGGCCGCCGGCCTGGCATTGCCAGTAGCCGGTATGGCTTCTACCACGGCTAACCCCACGCCATCCGCCCCGGCTCCGCAGCAGGCGGCAGGGCCGGCGGGCAAGATCACCTACCGCGTCCTGGGCAAGACCGGGATGAAGGTCACAACCGTGGGCTACGGTTGCATGATTACCTCGGATCCGACCGTGATCACCCGGGCGGCCGACATGGGCATCAACTATTTCGATACATGCCGCAGCTACCAAAACGGCCAAAACGAGCGTATGGTGGGAGCGGCGTTGGGAGCGAAACGGAAGGACATCTTTCTTTCATCCAAGTGCGATGCCAACACTGGCGCCGGCATACTTGCCGAGCTGGATACCAGCCTCAAGGAACTCAATACCGACCACCTCGACGTGTGGCTGCTCCACATGAAGGACAATCCGGCGCAGCTCTCCGACGAGTTGGTTGAGGCGCAGCGGAAGGCCAAGCAGCAAGGCAAGGTGCGGTTTATCGGCATGAGCACGCACCAACTGCCGACCATGGTCGATCGCATCATCGAAGCCAAGCTGGATATAGTCCAGGCGCAGTACAGTTACGCCTCGGCCGC
Source organism: Bryobacteraceae bacterium (assembly GCA_049520795.1). Classification (GTDB taxonomy): domain Bacteria; phylum Acidobacteriota; class Terriglobia; order Bryobacterales; family Bryobacteraceae; genus BOG-224. Next base: position 7,790 of record JBEKPK010000194.1, on the reverse strand, counting down.
GACGTTTACGGCGGCTATCGACAAGCTGAATCAGGCCGGGATTGGCGTGGTGGCCATGAAGGTGATGGCCCGAGCCGGCCGCGGCCGCGGCAGGGGTGGAGCGGCGGCGCCGGCGGTTTCGCCGGACAGGCCGGCCGCAGCGCTGAAGTGGGCCATCAAGAATCCGGGCATCGCCACCACCGTTCCCAGCATGACCGATATGGACCAACTGGAGCAGAACTTCAAGGTCATGGGGCAGAATTTCACGGACGCGGATGCGACGTTGCTACAGGCCGCCCTCAAAGAAATCGGCCCGTACTTCTGCCGCATGTGCGGGCAGTGTGAAGGGCAGTGCCCCAAGGGGCTGCCGGCGCGCGACCTGGTGCGCTTCGTGATGTACGCCGATGGCTACGGCCAATTTCCGCTGGGCCGCGAGGGCTTCCAGCGGATGTCCGTGGAGCACCAGGCGATTCGCTGCGGCGAGTGCTCCTCGTGCGCTATCAAGTGTCCGAACGGGGTGCGCGTGGCGGAGCAGGCCATGCGCGCGCAGGAATTGTTTGCGTAAGCGGAATAGATCGAATGGAGACACCATGAATACCGAATCCTCTCGACGCAATTTTTTGGCCGCCGGCCTGGCGTTGCCAGTAGCCGGTCTGGCTTCCACCACGGCCAGTCCCACACCGCCCGCTCCGGCTCCGCAGCAGGCGGGAGGCCCCGCGGGTAAGATCTCCTACCGGGTTCTGGGCAAGACCGGAATGAAGGTCACAACCGTGGGATACGGTTGCATGATCACGTCGGATCCGAGCGTGATCAGCAGGGCCGTGGACATGGGCATTAACTACTTCGATACTTCCCGCGGCTACCAAAACGGCCAAAACGAGCGCATGGTGGGAGCGGCGTTGGGCGCGAAGCGGAAGGATGTTTTTGTTTCATCCAAGGCTGATGGACCCTGGACCGGCGCGAGTATTCTGGCCCAGCTCGATACCAGCCTCAAGGAGCTGAACACCGACCACCTGGACGTGTGGCTGCTGCACGGTTTGGGCAGCGGTGCGCAAATCACCGACGAGCTGGTGGAGGCGCAGCGCAAGGCCAAGCAGCAGGGCAAGGTGCGGTTCATCGGCATGAGCACGCACAATCTGCCGGCCGTGGCGGACCGCGTCATCGAAGCCAAGCTCGAGATTGTCCAGGCGCAGTACAACTTCACCTCCGCCGCGGAGTGGGGCCCGGCCATCGACAAGCTGAACCAGGCGGGTGTCGGGCTGGTGGCCATGAAGGTAATGGCCGCCCGGGGCGGCGGCGGCCGTGGCAGGGGCGGCGCGCAGGCAGCGGCTCCAGCGGCGCCTCCGACGGGCAGAATGACCGCCGCGTTGAAATGGGTCATCAAGAACCCCGTCATCGCCACCACGGTCCCCAGCATGACCGATATCGACCAACTGGAGCAGAACTTCGCGGTCATGGGGCAGATCTTCACCGACGCGGATCAGAAGGTGCTGACGGCCACCCTCAAAGAGATCCGTCCTTACTTCTGCAGCATGTGCGGGCAGTGCGAAGGGCAATGTCCCAAGGGCCTGCCGGCGCGCGACCTGGTGCGCTTCGTGATGTACGCCGACGGCTACGGCCAATTCCCGCTGGGCCGCGAGAACTTCCAGCGGCTGTCCGCCGAGCATCAGGCGATTCGCTGCGCCGATTGCTCCTCTTGCGCCATTAAGTGCCCGTACGGGGTGCGCGTAGCGGCGATGGCGATGCGCGCGCAGGAGTTGTTCGCGTAGGCGACGACTCAAACGGCAGCGGTTGCCCCGCTCGTGGGGCCAGGTTTTCGACTTGGCGCCGGGCTTTCGCTTGGCGTTCATTTCGGTTGGCAGGGCGTGACAGCGCGACGAAGCCCGCTGGAAAGCCGGCGGCAGGATGAATCCTGGCCCCACGATGACGGTCTGCAATCCGCCATCGAGGCATCATGAACCGCAGACAGTTTGTGACTTCTTCCGGCGCCTTGGCGCTGGCCGGCGCGGGAGGGCGGCCGGCGGCCGCGAAGCCTGCTTCCCCGCTGCTCATGAAGTTGGGGTGCCAGACTTCGCCCACCAACGAAACGCATCTGAAATACTTTGCCCGTTACGGCGTGCGAAATATCTGCGGCTATCCGCGAACGGCGCCGGACCGGATCTGGGCCACGGCAGACGAGCTGGCGCAGATGCGCGACCTGGCCGCCAAGTATGGAATCAGCGTAGACTGCGCCGCGCCGCCGATTCTGGAATCGAGCCACATCGACCGCGAGCGGCATCCGGCCATCATGCTGGCCGAGAGTCCCGAGCGCGACCGCGATATCGAAGCGCTACAGACGTTCATTCGGAGTTGCGCCCAGGCCGGCATCCCGTCCATCAAATACAACATGAGCATCCTGGGCGTGGTGCGCACGGCCAGCGTTCCGGGGCGCGGCGATGCTACCTACGCCTCCTGGAAGCTGAAAGAGGCCAAGCCCAACCCGCCGCTGACCCGCGCCGGCGTGGTGGACGCCGCCCGCTTCTGGGAGCGGATCACCTATTTCCTGGACCGCGTGATTCCGGTGGCGCAGGAGTACAAGATCCGCATGGCCTGCCACCCGCACGACCCCGGAATGCCGCCCGAAGGATATCAGGGCGTGAACCGCGTGCTGGGGACCGTGGACGGGCTCAAGAAGTTCCTCACCATTCAAGAGAGCCCGTACCACGGCCTGAACTTCTGCCAGGGCACGGTGACGGAGATGCTGGCCGACCCGGGCAAGGAGATCTTCGACGTCATCCGCTACTTTGGGTCGCGAAAGAAGATCTTCAACGTGCACTTCCGCAACATCCGCGGCCACCGCGACGATTTCGTGGAGGTTTTTCCGGACGAAGGCGATATCGATTTCGTGAAGGCCATTCTGGTTTACAAGGAAGTGGGCTACCCCTACATGCTGATGCCCGACCACGTGCCGCAGGCGCCGGGCGATCCCGGCGGCTTGCAGTCCTTCGCGTTTTGCTATGGCTACATCCGCGCGCTGCTGCAGGCGGTGGAGCAGTTGGGGTGAGCTTGTGGGGTCAGGCCTTTTGGCCTGCCGCCGGGCTTTGGCCCGGCGTCGCACGACGCACCGAAGAACGCCGGGTAGAAACCCGGCGGCAGGCCAAAAGGCCTGGCCCCACATGGGTATTCTGTTGTATGTGGGCGGCGGATTCGGCATTCGGGCTTCGGTTCTCCTCATCGGGTTCACGGCGGCGATCGCCCAGATCGTGCTCCTGCGGGAGCTGATGCTGGTTTTCGGCGGCAACGAGATTTCCTTGGGCCTCGTGCTGGCAGTCTGGCTGTTTTGGACTGCCGTGGGGAGCGGCGCTGCGGGCCTGCTGGGTTTGCGAACCATGGCGGGCGTGCAGGCGCTGCTGGCGCTGGCGCTGCCGGCCACCGTGCTCGGGGTGCGCTTCGGGAAGGCGGCGCTGACCACGATTCCGGGCGAAAGCCTGGGGCCGGCGGCCGCGCTGCTGGTCTCGCTGGCCGCGCTCTGCGTGTTTTGCATTCTCTCGGGTTCGCTGTTTACGGCCGCCTGCGGACTGTGGCCAACCGCTCCCTTACGGTCGCGGCTCGGAGCGGACGGCGCCACGGTCTACATGGTGGAGGCGGTGGGCGCGGTGGCGGGTGGGTTGCTGGCCGGGCTGGCGCTGCTGCGGCTCTTCAGCCCGCTCCAGATCGCGTGTGGGTTGGGCCTGTTGAACCTGATGGCGGCGGCTGGTCTCGCAATCCGCCGGCGGTGGGCGTGGGGTGCGGCTGTGACAGCGCTGGTGGTGCTGGCGGTCCCGATGTTCGCGGTCCTCCCCGCGTTTGAGAACGCCCTTCTCCAGCGCCTGTGGCCGCCCGGCTATCGCCTGCTAGCCACACGGAACTCGGCCTACGGCAACCTTGCGGTGGTGGAAACCGAAGGGTCGCGCAGCGTCTATGAGAACGGGCTGATCCTGTTTCACGCGCCCGATCCGGAAGGCGCCGAGGAAGCCGTTCACTATGCGCTGCTCGAACACTTGGCGCCGCGCAGCCTGCTGCTGATCGGCGACGGGGCCAACGGAAGCCTTCGGCAAGCGCTTCAGCACCCCTCGCTCGAACGCGTGGATTACGTGGAGCTCGATCCGGCGATCCTCGAAATCGCGCGCCGCTACTTTCGCGAGGAATGGGCTCCGGCGGAATCCGATGCGCGCGTGCATGTGCATGTGACCGATGGCCGCCGTTTCGTACAGACATCCGAAGGCCTTTTCGACGTGATCGTGGTCAACCTGCCGGATCCCCATACCGCTCAGTTGAACCGCTACTATACGCTCGACTTCTTCCGCGAAGCGGGCGCGAAGCTAACGGCGGATGGCGTCCTCTCATTCCGCCTGGCCGCCTCGGAGAACTACATCGGCGCCGACTTGGCGGATTTTCTGCGCAGCATGGAAAGGACGCTGCGGGCGGCGTTCCCGGAGGTGGTGACGATACCGGGCGAGACGGTGCACTTCTTCGCCGCCAAACGCGCCGGAATTCTGACGCGCGAGGCCGCCACGCTGCTCGACCGGATGCGGGAGAGGCGGCTGGCCACCACCTATGTACGCGAATATTACCTGCCGTTCCGCATGGCGCCGGAGCGCATGAGCGAGCTCGACGAGCGCATCCGGCCGCTGCCCACGACGCGCGTGAACCGCGACCTGGCGCCGGTGGCGTATTACTTCGACCTGACGCTGTGGAGCAGCCGGTTCGGGCACGGCTATGCGCTGGCTCTGCGTGCGCTGGGCGGGGTGAGCTTCGCGCGCCTGGCGTGCGGGCTTGGGCTGCTTCTGATGGCGATTGTAATATCAGGCCGGCGGCGCCTCTCCGCGGCGGCGGCCTGCACGGCGGCCACGGGGTTCACTTCCATCGGCCTCGAAGTGCTGCTGCTCTTGGCGTTCCAGGCCAAATACGGCTCGCTGTACCAGGGGCTGGCGCTGCTCATCGCGGCTTTCATGGCCGGAATGGCGGTGGGGAGTTGGGGGTGCATTCGCGTGGAACGTGGCGCACGCACTCATGCGTGCCGCGTCGAGACTCCTCTCGACGCCTTCTTGCGCACCGAAAACCAGGCGTCGGCAGGAGTGCCGACGCGGCACGCACGAGTGCGTGCGCTACTTCGTGCCCTGGCCTGGCTCCAATGCCTGATCGCGCTCGCGCCGCTGGCGCTTTTCGCCTGCTTTTCCGCGCCGCAAGCCGTTTATCCGGCGCTGGCGCTGGCGTGCGGGGCGCTCGGCGGATACCAGTTCGCCCTCGCCATCCGCGTCTCCGGCGCAACCGCGCCACAGCTCTATGCCGTGGACCTGGCCGGCTCCTGCGCCGGCGCCCTCCTCTTCAGCCTCTACCTGATCCCCGTGTTCGGCTTCCTCAGAACCAGCCTCCTGGCGGCGGAGCTGAACCTGGCGCCGGCGGCGCTGGCATTCCTGACGGCTGCTGCGCGGGCTCCCCGGGAATGAGCGGCTCGAGCGTGCGGTCGCCGAATACCAGGGCGGTGAAGCGGAACAGGTCGGCTTCCTGATCCTGCCAGGCGCGCTGCGGAAGCCCGGCTTTGAGGCTGACCTCCCGCAGAAACTCGGCGCGGTCCCACTTCTCTTCCACCGGGACCTGGGGCAGCAGCAGGCCCTCGGAGCGGTCCTTGCGGATCAGCAGGCCGTGCTGCCCGATCACGATTTCCTTGGTATCCATGATGTGGCGCATGGGCGACAGAACCGAGATCTCATATTCGAGCGCGCCCAATTCGCCCGCCGTCACCGGCCGGAAGCGCCTGTCCTCCAGCGCCGCGAAGCGGGCCACGTCGCGCACCGTGAGGTAGAGCGGCTTGATGGGCGCTACATAGCCGATGCAGCCGCGCAGATCCCCGCGTTCCTTGAGGGTGACAAACGCGCCGCGCTCCTGGTTCAACGCCTCCGAGGACGGCGCCGGCGGCGCGTACTCCTTGCGGTCCCTCACCGAGGTCTCGACGCTTTGCCGCGCGATCCGCATCAGCTCGTTTTTCTCTTGCCGGGTAAGAGAGAAGGGCGCTTCGGCCGCCGCGTGTTCCGTTTTCTTGAGAAATGCCACGGCGCCGTATCCCACCACGCGCTGCTTGTCGCCGATGGCGACGTCTCCCGAGTTAGCGTACTTCAAGACCTTGGCTTGCGACGCGCCGAGCCGCTCGGAGGCGATCATGGCGGCGATGATCGGTCCGCCGCCGCAGGCTTCCCAGATGCGCTCGTCGAAATTGCGCGACATGCTGAGGTAGTCCCACTCCTCGATGGCCTTCAACGTCTTGTGATCGATCTTCTCGGCCTCGTCGTAGGTGTGATAGTGGGAAAGGTCGGAGCTGGCTATGATCAGCGTGTTGGTTCCGGCCACCAGCTTGGCGACCGCAATGCCCAAAGTGCGGCAGAGCTCGTAACTCTGGTCGCCCATGACGATGGGCACCAATTGGAACTGGCCCAGGGTGCGCTGGAGGAAGGGCAGTTGCACCTCGACGGAATGCTCCAGCTTGTCCGGCGTGGGCGTGTGGCCCAACCCCGAGAGCTTGATCAGCGGGCTCATGGCGGCGAGCTTGGCGGCGAACGCCCGATCCACGGGAACCTGGCCCAGCGGCGTGGAGTAGGCCGAGCCATCGTACACCGAGGCGAAGCGGAAGGCCTCATAGTGCGAGGGCGCGATGAGCACCACGCGGTCTATCTTGCGGCCCTTGAGCGAGGCGTAGGCGTAGGCCGCCACCTGGCCGGCGTACTCGTGGCCGGCGTGCGGCGCCACCAGCGCCACAGCATCAAGCGGCGGCTGGTTGGCCTTCGCCAGGAAGCCGTCCACCATTTTGGCCAGCGCGGCCGGGTCCGCAAGATAGAACGATCCAGCCACCGCGGGCGGCCGGACCTTGGGCGTTTCACCCGGGCTGACGCTGCCGCAGGCGACCAGAAGCAGAACGGCCGGCAGCGCGAACATCCTGGAAGTCTTCATGCGTGGAGCGCTCCTTCCCACACTCCGGGAATGGGGGTCTGGCAGAACTGGCATTTGCCGCGGTCGAGGTGAAAAGCGCTGATAGAAAAGCCCATTCGCTCAACCACCACGCGGCGGCACTTGGGGCAATACGTGCTCTCGGCTGGATGGCCGGGCACGTTGCCTATGTATACATAATTGAGACCTTCGGCGTCGGCGATGGCCTTGGCGCGTTCGAGCGTCGGCACGGGCGTATCCGGCAGGTTCTTCAAGAGGTACTCCGGGTGGAAGCGCGTGAAGTGCAGCGGAACGTCCGGCCCGAGCTCCGTCTTTATCCACCGCGCCAGGCCTTTGAACTGCTCGTCGGAATCGTTGAGCGTGGGGATCACCAGGTAGACGATCTCATTCCACACGCCTTGTTTGCGGATGGTCGCAATCGTGTCAAGCACCGGCTTCAGCTCGCCGTTGACCACTTCCTTGTAGAACTTCTCGGAATAAGCCTTCAGGTCGATCTTAATGGCGTCCACGCGCTTGCACAGCTCGAGCAGCGGTTCCCTCTGGATGTAGCCGCCCGAAATCACCACGTTCTTGAGGCCCGCCGCGCGCCCCGCCTCCGCGGCGTCGAGCACATATTCGATGAACACCGTCGGCTCGTTGTAGGTATAGGCGATCGAAGAACTCTGAGACTGGCCGGCCAAAGAGGCCAGCGTCCGCGGCGGCGTATAGGTGGCCCGGATCTGCTCGGGGCGCGACTGCGAGATCTCCCAGTTCTGGCACATCTTGCAGTTCACATTGCAGCCCGCCGTGGCCACCGAGAATGCCATGCTGCCCGGCGCGAAATGAAACAGGGGCTTTTTCTCGATGGGGTC
>JBEKPK010000193.1:0-10578 GCA_049520795.1 Bryobacteraceae bacterium | reverse complement strand
TGCAGGCCATGTACGCCGATAACCTCCGCCAGGTGCTGGTGGCCACCAGCGACGGGGTCCTCTCGGTGGACCGCCAGCCGCTGGCCCGCCTCAGCGTTCAGGCCCTGGCGCGCCAGAACGGCGGGCAGCCGCAGCGCGGCCATGCCGGGGGCGGCGGGCGCGTGGATCTGGACTATTTCCTCAAAGACAAGACTCCCGAGACTTTTGCCCGCGAGGCCGCCCGCGAAGCGGTGGCCATGCTCGACGCCGTGGACGCCCCCGCCGGCGAGACCATCGTGGTGCTGGGTCCGGGCTGGCCCGGCATTCTGCTGCATGAGGCGGTGGGCCATGGCCTGGAGGCCGATTTCAACCGCAAGGGCGTCTCCGCTTTCAGCGGGCGGATAGGCCAAAAAGTAGCCAGCGATTTGTGCACCGTGGTGGACGATGGCACAATCTCCAGCCGCCGCGGCTCGCTCAACGTGGACGACGAGGGCCACGCAACCCAGCGCAATGTCCTGATCGAAAACGGCGTGCTGCGCGGCTATCTCCAGGACCGCCTGTCGAGCGGCCTCATGCGCTCCTCGCCCACCGGCAGCGGCCGCCGCGAGAGCTACGCCCACATCCCCATGCCTCGCATGACCAACACCTTCATGTTGGCCGGGGAAAGCGCGCCGGAAGATATCATACGCTCCGTGCCCAAGGGAATTTACTGCGTGAATTTCGGCGGCGGCCAGGTGGATATCACCAACGGCAACTTCGTATTTTCGGCGTCGGAAAGCTACCTCATCGAAGATGGCCGGATTACCCGGCCGGTGCGCAACGCCACCCTCATCGGCAACGGCCCGGAAGCGTTGCAATACGTCAGCATGGTGGGCAACGACCTGCGTCTCGACGAAGGCATCGGGGTGTGCGGCAAGGAGGGCCAGAGCGTGCCCGTGGGGGTGGGAATTCCGACCATTCGGATTGACAAGATGACCGTGGGAGGAACGGCGTGAACTGGAAACCTCAGAATCAGGGGCAGGCATCTTGTGGGGCAGGCGCTTCCGCCTGCCAGCCGGAGGCCCGAGCTTCGCTCGGGTTGACAGGCGGAACCGCCCGTCCCACATTGGAGAGACATGCCTTCTAACGGCGCCCTTACGGAACTGGCGCGCGACATCGTCCGGCGCGCCCAGGCGGCCGGCGCCGCCGGCGCCGAGTGCACCATCGCCGAGGGCGACGAATTCACCGCCAACGTGCGCATGCGCGAGATCGAAAATCTGAAAGAAGCCGGCTCGCGCGGCGCCGGCCTGCGCATCCTCATCGGCCGCCGGACGGGCGCATCCTATACCTCCGATCTTTCCGCCGAGGGCGTGGAAACGCTGGTGAAGTCGGCCATAGAACTGGCCGAAGTGACCACCGAAGACCCCCACGCGGGCCTGCCGGAGCCCGAAGAAATGGGCGCCATTCCAGGGGATTTGGCGCTCTATTCGGCGGACGTGGAAGCGCTCGAAACCCCCTTCCGGATCGACGCCGCCAAACGCGCCGAGGCCGCCGCGCTCGATGCCGACCCGCGTATCTCCAACTCCGAGGGAGCCTCCTTCGATTCCCACGTGGGCCGGCGCATTTTCGCCAACTCGCTGGGCTTCGCGGGCGAATATCGAACCAGTTACTGCTCGCTCAGCGTGGTCCCAGTGGCCCGCGACGGCGAATCCATGGAGCGCGACTATTGGCATACCATCGCCCGCGGCTTCGCCGGCCTGGAGGCCCCCGAAGAAGTGGGCCGCATCGCCGCGCGCCGCGCCCTGCGCCGCCTCCATCCCGTGAAGGTGGACACCCAGCGCGTACCCGTGGTGTTCGAGCCGCGCGCCGCCCGCACCCTGCTCGACAATATCTTCGAGGCCGTCCACGGAATGTCCATTTACCGGCACGAATCCTTCCTGGCCGGAAAACTGGGCCAGAAAGTGGCATCCGAAAATCTCACCGTGATCGACGACGGCACGCTGCCCGGCCTGTTCGGCACCTCTCCCTTCGACGATGAGGGCGTACCTTCGCGCCGCACCGCCGTGATCGAGCGCGGCGTATTGAAAAGCTACCTATTGAACTCCTACGCCGCCCGGAAGCTGGGCATGAAGACCACCGGCAACGCGGCGCGGGGCTTGGCCGGCAACGCCGGCATCGGCCACGGGAACTTCTATGCCGAAAAGGGCGTCCAAACTCCGGAAGAGATCCTGGCCGGCGTGGCCGACGGCTTCTATGTGACCGAGCTGATGGGCTTCGGCGTCAACATCGTGACCGGCGATTATTCGCGCGGCGCCACGGGGCTGTGGATTCGCCATGGCGAGCTGGCCTTCCCGGTATCGGAAGTCACCATCGCGGGGAACCTGAAGGATATGCTGCTGGGATTGGAAGCCGCCGGCTCGGATCTCGAGTTCCGCGGCTCGGTGGCGGCGCCCACCATCAAGATCGGAGAAATGACCGTTGGCGGAAAATAGCGCGTTAGCGCCTCCTTCGAAAAAGAAGCGGGTCTCCATCCCGCCGGCCGTCCTCGTCGCCGGCGGCATGGCGGTGGTGGGGCTGGCGGGGTTCTGGTATCTCGACAGGCCGGCTCCTCCGAAAGAGCCGGCCCCTCTCACGGGCGCGGCCAAGGCCTATGTCCGCGGCCTGAAGCTTGCCAACGTGGACATGCAGGCGCATGAAAGCTACCTGAAGCAGTCCATCGTCGAAATCACCGGCGACCTGGGAAACACGGGCGACCGCGTGCTGAAGTCGGTGGAGATCAACTGCGTGTTCTACGATCCATATGGCCAGGTGGTGCTGCGCGAGCGGGTAGCCATTGTGAACCGCAAAACCGGCGCCCTGGCGCCGGGCGAAACCAAGCCCTTCCGCATGGCCTTCGACAACGTCCCCGAAGACTGGAACCAAGCTATGCCGCAGATGGTCATCGCGGCCATCGATTTCTCGTAGAGTGGGGTCAAGCCTTCGGGCTTGCCGCCGGGCTTTTGCCCGGCGTTCTTCGGGTCCCGGCGAGACGCCGGGCATAAGCCCGGCGGCAGCCTGAAAAGGCCGCCCCACCAAACCCTTCCATCGGACGTTCCCGTACGCTAGTCTAAATCTATGCGGAAAGGCTTGCGGGAGTTCTGGCGCCGGCTCGGCCGGGTCGAGAAGGCCTTTCTCTTCCTGGTTGTTATTTTCGTCCTGCTCAAAGTTCTCGGCGTGTCTCCCGATTGGCAGATCGTCACTGCGCTGGCCGCACTCGTGCTAGGCATCGTCTGCTTCGTGCGCCTCGCCAGCCGCTTGATGCGCAAGCTCATCTGGCGCCTGCGCAACCGCCTGATTGTGGCCTACCTCTTCATCGCTGTGGTCCCTATCGCGCTCATATTGACGCTGGCGTACGCCGCCGGCTGGACGTTGGTGGGGCAGGTGGCCGCTTATTTCGTCCGGACCGCGCTGTCGGATCGGGAGACCAGCCTGTTGCGGCAGACCGAATATCTCGTCCCTGGGGGACTGGGCGACGCGGCGCAGGGCGGTAGAGGAGGTCCTCCGGCCTCCGGCGGCGTAGGCGCCCCGGGCGGCGGCCGGTTTCCCGGCGCCGGCAGGGGATTCGGCGGCTACGGCCGGGGCCGCTCGGGCGGCAACCCCGCGTCCGGCCCATTTCCGGGACCGCCGCCGGCCGGAGCCGGAAGCGCCGCCGCCGGCGCGCAGAGCGTCGCGTCCTCGATGGTCAACATCCTCGTCCGCAGGTTCCAGGGGTCCCAGATATTGGTGACCGGCCGGGAAGAGGTCCGCTATCCCGCAAACTCCACCCTTACCAGCCACCCGCCTCGCGAGTGGGGGCTCGCCAGCGGCCTGGTTTTCCGCCAGGAAGGCGACGCCAGGCGCCTCTACATGTGGGCCCACGTGGTGGGAACCGGGCCCGACGCCGGCGAGGCCACCGTACTCTATCCGGTGACCAGCGATGTTCTCTCCAAGCTGGACCGGGAAGGGCGCTTGAAGGTCGTCAGCATTCAGCAACTCCCCGGCGAAGGCGCCGAGACCTATGTACCGGTGTCGCGGGATGCGCGCGTGCCCGCCCCGCGCAATGCCCTCGATCTCAGCGTGGACGGCATATTCCCCTTGCAGATCTCTTCGTGGGATTCTCCCACCGACCAGACCACCGCCCTGCTGGTGGTGACGGCGCGCATGAGCACGGTGCTGGGCATTATCTTCGAACAAAGGGCCGGCCAGCGCATCACGCTGAACGATTTGGCGACCACGTTTTTCATCGCCATAATCGCCCTGTTCCTGTTCATCGAGATCGCTTCCCTGCGGGCCGGCATCAAGCTCAGCCGCACCATTACCGGCTCGGTCCACGAGCTGTATCAGGGCACCCAGCGCATTAAAGAAGGCGACTTCTCCTACCGCATCCCGGTGAAGGGCGACGATCAGCTCGCCGAGTTGGGCTCTTCGTTCAACACCATGACCGAGAACCTCGGCCGCCTGATCGTGGTGGCCAAGGAAAAGGAACGCCTCCAATCGGAGCTGGAAATCGCCCGCGAGGTGCAGAACCAGCTCTTCCCGCGCGACGTTCCCTCGTCCAAGACCCTCGAGTTGAAGGGCGTCTGCAAGCCCGCCCGCGTGGTTTCAGGCGATTACTACGATTTCATGGCCATGGCGGGCTCGGAGCTGGCCTTCGCCATCGGCGACGTGGCGGGCAAGGGGATTTCGGCCGCCCTGCTGATGGCCACCATCCAATCCACCATGCGCACCCAGTTGAGCGCCACCAATGGCGCCACGCCCATGCATTTCTCCGCCGCGCGCCTGGTGGCCCAGCTCAATCGGCAGCTCTTCGCCAGCACCACGCCGGAAAAGTACGCCACTTTCTTTTTCGCCATCTACGACGAAGCCCGGCGTGCGCTTACTTACACCAACGCCGGCCACCTGCCGCCCATCCTGGTGCGCAGCGGCGGCTTCACCAATCTCGACCCCACCGGAACCGTGGTGGGCGCCTTCCCGTTCGCCAAGTACGAGGAGCGCACCGTCGAGTTGGAGAACGGCGATATCGTGGTGGCCTACACCGACGGCATCGTCGAGCCGGAAAACCCCTACGGCGAGATGTTCGGGGAACATCGCATGAAGGACCTGGTCCTGCGGTACGCCTACGCGGGATCTTCCGAGATCATCGCCCGCATCATGGAAGCGGTGGTCCAGTGGACCGGCTCCTCCGAGTTGCAGGACGACATGACCATGGTGGTGGTGCGGCGCATATGAAAGTCCTCACCGCCGCCCAGATGCGCGAGGTGGACCGGCTCACCGCGGCGCTCGGAATCCCCGGCGTCATCCTCATGGAGAATGCCGCCCATCGCGTGGTGGAGTTCCTGGCCGAACGTTTCTCCCCGCTTTCCGAACAGCGCATCGTGGTGCTGTGCGGCAAGGGCAACAACGGCGGCGATGGCATGGCCGTGGCCCGCCAGCTTTACACCCGCTTCGACCCGCGCCTGTTGCACGTGGTCCTGATGGCCGCTCCGGAGGAATTGAAGGGCGACGCGGCGGCCAACTATCGCATGCTCAAGACCTGCGGCTGCCCCATCTGGCCTGGCATCGAGCCCGCCGCGCGCTTTGCCACGCTGGTGGTTGATGCGCTGCTCGGAACCGGCATTTCCGGGCCCGCCGGCGGCCTCATGCTCGAAGGCATCCGCGAAATCAACGCCGGTTTTCCGCTGGCCAAAGTGGTGGCCGTGGATATCCCCTCCGGGATGCCCAGCGATTCGGGCGAGCGGGCGGGCGAATTGGCGCGCGCCGATACCACGGTTACTTTCACCGCCCCCAAAGTCGCCCACGTCATGCCGCCCAACTGCGACTTCGTGGGCGAGTTGGTGGTGCGGCCCATCGGCAGCCCGCCGGAGATGTTCGAGGAAGACGAATCCATCTCGCTGGCCCTGTTGGAACCGGCCATGTTCCGCCATTTGCTGGCCCCGCGCCCGCCTTCGGGCCACAAGGGAACCTTCGGCCATGTGCTGGTGGTGGCCGGATCGCGCGGCAAAACAGGCGCCGCCGCCATGACCGGGCTGGGCGCTCTGCGCGCCGGCGCCGGCCTGGTGACGGTGGCTTCCGCCGCGAGCGCCGTCCCCGTAATCGCCGCTCACGCCGCCGAGCTGATGACCGCGCCGCTCGCCGAAAACGACGCCGGAACCATCTCTTCGAGCGTCGATCTAAGCGCCATCGCGGAAGGGAAAACCGTGCTCGCCATGGGCCCGGGGATGGGCTTGCACCCCGATATCGAGACGCTGGTGGCGCGCGCCGCGGAGACCTTCGAGGGACCGCTGGTGCTCGATGCCGACGCGCTGGCGGGAAGCGTGTACGGCAACGGCATGGTTCGCGTTCTCACTCCCCACCCCGGCGAAATGTCCCGCATTACCGGCCAGCCCACGGCTGATATTCAGCGGGACCGCGTCGGCGCCGCCCGCGCTTTCGCCTTGGCGCGCGGCGTTACGCTCGTGCTCAAGGGCCAGCGCACCGTTATCGCCTTCCCCGATGGCCGCGTGTGGATCAACCCCACCGGAACGCCCGCCATGGGAACCGGCGGCAGCGGCGATATCCTTACCGGCCTGATCTCCGGCCTGCTGGCCCAGTTTCCGCACGATCCCGATGACGCGGTGGCCGCCGCCGTCTACCTCCACGGCCTGGCCGGCCAGATCGGCGCGCGCGCGCTGGGCGAGAAGTGCCTCATCGCCACCGATATCCTGGAATACCTTCCGGACGCCATGGAGGAGTGTGCCGACGTTTCGCACGGCCAGTGAAGAGGAGACCATCGCGCTGGGCGAGCGGCTGGCCGGGATGCTGCCCGCGCGCGGAGTCGTGCTCCTCATCGGCAACCTCGGCGCCGGCAAGACGACTCTTGCCAAGGGGATTGTGAAGGGGCGCGGCGCGGCCCAGCCCGAAGACGTGTCGAGCCCCACTTACACGCTGATTCACGAGTACGGCGGCGGGCGCGTCTACCACGTCGATCTCTACCGCCTCGACGACCCGCGCGAAGTGGCCCGCCTGGGGTTGGACGATCTGTTCGAGCGCGATGCGCTGGCGCTGGTGGAATGGGGCGAGCGATTCCCGCGACTGATGCCCGCCGGCCGCTCCGAAATCCGCATCCGCGCCCTCGAAAACGAAGAAAGGGAAATCCAAGTCGACTTATGAGCAAACAACCCTGGGCCCTGATTCTGGGCGCGAGCAGCGGGTTCGGCGAGGCTACCGCACTGGAGCTGGCCCGCACCGGCATGAATATTTTCGGCGTGCACCTGGACCGCCGCGATAAGCTGCCCCACGTGGAGGACATTCAGAACCGCATCCGCGCCCTGGGCCGCGAGACGCAGTTCTTCAACTGCAACGCCTCCGACGACGAGATGCGCCAGGATACCGTCGAGCAGATCCGCCAGCGCCTGGTCGATCCGCCCGGCGTCCTGCGCGTGCTTCTCCACTCCCTGGCCTGGGGCTCGCTCAAGCCGCTGGCCGGCTCCGGGCAGGTGATCTCCAAAAAGCAACTGGAGATCACCGCCGATACCATGGGCCACTCGCTGGTCTATTGGGTGCAGGACTGCCTGAAAGCCGGTCTGTTCGAACACGGCGGGCGCATTTTCGCCATGACCAGCAGCGGCAGCGCTAGGGCTATCCCCAACTACGGGCCGGTGAGCGCGGCCAAGGCCATTCTGGAAGCCCACATCCGGCAGCTTGCCCTCGAGCTGGCCCCGCTCGGCATCACCGCCAACGCCATTCTCGCCGGCGTCACCGACACCCCCGCCTCGCGCCTGATTCCCGACTTCGAGAAGATCTTCGAGATCGCCCGGATGCGCAATCCCCACAAGCGTCTCACCGTGCCCGAGGACGTGGCGCGCTGCATCGCCGCCCTATGCCACCCGGCCACTTATTGGCTCACCGGCAACACCCTGCACGTCGATGGCGGCGAAAACATCGTGGGATAGCGGGCCCAGTGGGGTCAAGCCTTCGGGCTTGCCGCCGGCCTTCTGGCCGGCGTTCCTCTTGTGGGGTCAAGCCTTCAGGCTTGCCGCCGGCCTTCTGGCCGGCGTTCCTCTTGTGGGGTCAAGCCTTCGGGCTTGCCGCCGGCCTTCTGGCCGGCGTTCTTCGCGCCAGACGCCGGCCGGAAGCCCGGCGGCCCGCGTGCTATTCTGATGGCAACAGGCGAGTTCTATTTGCCGAAGAAGACGGCGGGGAATGGGATACGGCTGTCCTCTGAAAATGCCCTCACCCGTCACCCTGCAAAGGGAGTGAAGCGCCGCCCATGTGCGCCGCGTCCAAAACGAAAGGAGCGCCCATGCCCGAGAACGTCAGCGCCCGCGTCGCCCGGTTGGAGCACCTGATGGGCCGCCTGGCCGAGAAGGAGGAAAAGCTGGACGATGTCCTGGTACTTCTGAGCGAAGCCCAGATCAAAACCGAGGAGAGCTTCCAGGAGACCGGGCGGCGCTTCCAGGAGACCGAGGAGTCCATCCGGGAGACCAGCAGGCTCATTCGCGAGACGGGCCAGCACCTGCATGAGGTTGACCAGCAGAGCCGCGAGCGCGACCGCGTTCTCGATGAACGCGTCGATAAGCTCGTTTCCGCCATCGGCGAATGGCTGCGCAACGGCCGGCAGCCCCTTTTGAATTGAGTATCGATTAAACCATGGAAGACAACGGACTCCCCTGCTTGGACCTATTGGAAGCCACCCCCGCCATCCTGCGCGGCCTGATGTGCCAGCTCACCGAGGAAGACGCGCGCTGGAAGCCCGCGCCCGGCCGCTTCTCCGTGGCCGAGGTCCTGGCGCATCTCTCCCACAGCGAAGGCCACTGTTACCGCCTGCGCCTGGACCGCTTCCTGAGCGAGGAGCGGCCGGAGTTCGAAGCCGACGATGCGCAGCTTCACCTGGACCGTTACCGCGACGCCGACCCCGAATTCGAATTCGACCACTTCGAGGAACGCCGCGACGACAACATCGAATTCCTGCGCAGCCTCCCCGCCAGCGCCGGCGCCCGCAAGGCGCTGCACCCGGAGGCCGGCGAAATCACCCTCGCCCAAATGCTGCACGAATGGGCGTTGCATGACTTGGGCCACATAAGGCAGGTAGCCGAGTTGGTCCGCGCCCGCAAATACCTGGCCGGCGCCGGCCCGCTGGGCAAGAGCTACCAGTTGAATCCGTGAGCGCGGCGCCCCGGGTGGGGCAGGCGGAAGCGCCTGCTACATTTCGTCGGCGCCTTCATGGGCATCAGCCCCGTAGGGGCGCCAGAAAATAGCCCATGGCGTAAGCCATGGGAACAGGCGCGTGGGATAAAGAGCCCCGGAGGGGCGAAAGAAAATAGCCCATGGCGTAAGCCATGGGAACAGGCGCGTACGATAAAGAGCCCCGGAGGGGCGAAAGAACCGCTCCACGGGGAAGAATCGATTTCCAGGGGCGAAGAGCCTTCTTACGCCCCTCCGGGGCTGGCGTGTTTCTGTGCCGGTTCCACAGGGCTTACGCCCTGGGCTATTTTCTGACGCCCCTGGCGGGGCTTGGGAGCGTGCCAGCACAAGACGCACACGACGCGGAGATCTCGGCATTGAAGCGCCGATGCCGGTTGAAAATGTAGAAACTCCAGTGGCAGGGCATGCCCGGGCCCTGGAGTTTCTACATTTCTGAGAGACTATCGGCCCGATTGGCGCGCTTGACTTTGGTGGGGCAGGCGGTTCCGCCTGCCCGGCCCCGGGCGTGCCCTGCCCGAAGCCCATAGGAACAAGTCAACCGGCCGAGAGGCTAATCAAAGATCTGTCGTGCAGACCATCGGCGCCCACGAAGCCAAAACCCACTTCTCGTCCCTGCTCGACCGGGTGTCGAAAGGCGAGAACATCACCATTACGAGACGCGGCAATCCCGCCGCCGTGCTGACGCCCATTTCCGCGACCGAGGCAAAGCTCCCGCACAAGGCAATCCTGTAAGGCATCAGTGCCCTGCGCAAGCGAGTCAAGCCCGGCAGCATGAGCGACCGCGAAATGGTCGAGGAAGGTCGGCGGTTTGCAGCCCTCGCCCGACAATGTGGCCGGCAGGACGGCATAGCGCCGTAAGGCGGCGGCAAGCGCGTTTCTCATTCCTTTTGCGGCTCGCCGCGATACGTGATTTTTCGACGGACCTCGCACAGTCGTCCCTCCGGGAGGCGGTTTTCCATTCGGTCTCAGCCGACCGTCGTCACGTCAGGACCGTAGGTTCTCCGAGCCCCTTCCACCTTCTGGCGATGTTGCGTTGCCAATCCCAGAAAGAGGTTGGAACCGCGGATCAACACCCAAGGAGTCAGTGATTTCTCCACACCCCTGAGAATACCCTCCGCATCATCCACGTGGTGAGTGGCCTGCTTTAAGAACTCCCGCATGGGCTCTTGATTGAGGCTGGAATTCACCGCCGCGATCGATACCCGTTCCGCTGCTATGCGCGACCGAAGCCCCCCGACGGCTGCGTGTACGTCTTCATCCATACTCCAATTCTAGCGCGAACATTTTGCAGGTGGCTTGTTTTCATGTGGTTCTGCTTGCGCCGCATCTCGCCGTTCTTTCGGCAGGGAGTTCACCGAGCCCGATCCCGAGGTCCCGGAGTGATCTCGCATAACGCAGCGCGCGCCGCCGCTCTGGCTC
>JBEKPK010000192.1:0-10617 GCA_049520795.1 Bryobacteraceae bacterium | reverse complement strand
AAGGGCGCCGGCGCGGACGCCGGCATGGCAGGCCGGCGGCCCGCTGCCCGCAATCCTGTGTATGATCGTGGTGTATGACGCGCAGACAGATGTTCGCCGCGGCGGCCGGCGGGTCCTTCGCCATGGCCTCCGCCCAGGAGCCGCCCAAGAACTCCTTCTTCGAGTTGCGTTACTACCACATGCGCAACAGCCGGACCAACCAGGTGCGGCGCACCACCGAATTTCTCTCCCAGGGTTACGCGCCGGCCGCTAAGCGGGCGGGAATCGGACCGGTCGGCATTTTCAGCGCCTCCATCGCCCCCGAGACGCCGTTCCTGCTGGTGGCTTCCGGTTATCCGTCGCTGGGCGGAATGCAGACTTCGCTCGAGAAGCTCGCCGCCGACGCCGAGTACCAGAAAGTACTCGCCGATTACAACGCCCCCTCCGACTTGGCCTATATCCGGATGGAGAGCGCCCTGTTCCGCTGTTTCGACGCCGTGCCCAGGATCGAAGCGGCCCCCACCGAGGGCCGCGGCGCGCGCACTTTCGAGCTGCGCGTCTACGAATCCGACAACGAAACCACCCTGCGGCGCAAAGTCAAGATGTTCAACGAAGGCGAGATTGCGATTTTCCGCCGCGCCGGATTGCAGCCGGTGTTCTTCGGAGAAGCCATAGTAGGATCGAACCTGCCGCGCATCACTTACATGGTGGCCTACGACGGCATGGCCGGGCACGACAAAGCCTGGGCGGCATTTAGCTCCGACCCCGAATGGCGGAAGCTGAGCACGGCCCCGGGTAACTCCGATGCGGAGATCGTGGCTAACATCAGTAACTCGATTCTGAGGCCCGCCGCGGGCTCGGAAATCCGGTAGGCATCCTTCAGACCGGACTTCTCGGCGCCCGAGCTTCGCTCGGGTTGACAGGCGGAAGCGCCTGTCCCACCTGATCGGCGCTTCGGGACAAGGTGGGGCAGGCGCTTCCGCCTGCCAAGCTCTTACTTCCCCGCCTTGGCGCCGATCTCTTTCAGCAGGGCGGTTGCCTTATACGCCTTGTCGAGCGCTTCCACGATTCCTCCAGCGTCCACGTGCACCGCGCGGGCCTGATCGTCGCTGTAGAGGTAAGTGACGGGCAGGCTTTCCAAGTTGCCGTCGAAGGTAACTCCCACTAACTCGCCGCGCTGATTCACGGCCGGGCTTCCGTAGTCCCCGCCGCCGATATCGCCGGTGCTGACGAAATCGAGCGGCATCACCGGATTGAGCGCCTGCCTTATGTCGACCCATCGATCGGAAACCTGCCAGGGTCCCTCGTTGTCCTTGCGGTAGTACAGGCCGCTGAAGGTGGAGTCGCACGGCTGCGCCACGCCCGCGCGGTCCGTATACCCCTTGACCACGCCGTATTCGACTCTCGGCGTCCCCGTGCCGTCGGGGTAATCGGAGGCTCCGAAGAGCTTCAGCCGGTACTGCGCGATCTTCTCGGTGGCGGTGACTTCGAGCGTCCCGATGACCTCTTCGCGCTGTTTGCGCAGACGCTCGGCGGGGGCCTCCAGGGCCGAAGCCAGGGCGATGATGCCGTCGCCGGACTGCAGCGCCGCCTCGTGGTTGGCGGCCAGGCGGCGGCGCTCCGCCGCGTCCTTCAGGTGGCTCGATTTCACCATCTTCTCGGCCGCCAGTTTGGGCGTCGCTCCGGCGAGAATGGCTTTAAGAGGAACTTCCTTTTCGCCCAGGCTCTCCAGTTCGACCAGGTACTGGGCCAGCATCAGGGTTTCCATCTCGTCGTTGACTGGATCGTCGGATTCCTCGAGCGTCTCTCCGCGCACAATCTGCCGCGCCATGCGGAACAGGCGCGAGCCGGGGGCGGCGAAGCCTTCGAGAATCTGGTACGCCTTCTCCGAAGGCGTCCACTTTTTATAGGCCGCGGCCACTTCGTCCCACACCTTCCCGGCTTCCGCGCCGGTCTTCGCTGCGCCCTCGACCGCGCGGCGGATCCTGCCTTCGAAGTTGGTCTTGCGGGTGACCAGACGGTCGTCGCGCAGCCCGATGAGCTTGCCCGCCTCCGTCTTGTACATGGTCAACAGAGCGGCCAGGGTGGATTGCCCCGCACGCAGGTTGGCTTCGCTGGCCCCCGCGAAGGTGTTCAACTGCTGGATGCGCGGCTGCAGCTTGGCCAGGTGCAGCGGCAGCTCGGAGTCGCGGTAGAAGGTGAGCTGCGCGGAAGTGGACAAGCGTCCGGTGGGGCCGGGGTTGCCGGCCATGAATACCAGGTCGCCCTCCTTGATTCCCTCAGCGCTCCACTTCAGGTATTCCGGCGTGGCCGCCGGCTTGCCGTCCGCATACGCGCGCAGAAAGGCGATATTCAGGCCGTAGCGCAGGTAGGAAATGCTGTCGCGCTCCTTGCCGAAGAAGGCGATGGTGTATTCGGGCGCGAAAACCAACCGGATGTCGGCGTACCGCCGGTAGTGGTACAGATCGTACCGGCCGCCGGCAAAGAGGCGCACCACGGCGCACACCTCGCCGTTCTTGGCGGCGCACTCCTTCTCCAGGCGCGCGATGGCCGCGTTGCGCTGGGACAGCGATTGGCCGGCCGCCTTCACCGCGTCGCTCACTTCCTCTATCTTGACCAGAACGCTGGCGTCCAAGCCGGGGCATTTCAATTCGGAGGACTGGCCGGACGCCTGGAAGCCATCCTGAAAATAGTTGTGCTGGGGAGAGCTAAGGCTCGTCAGGCACGCCCCCGCGATCTGCCGGCTGGTGAGCAGCAGTCCGCCGGGAGAAACGAACGCCCCCGATCCGCCGCCGATCTTCACCGAGGATAGCCGGAGGTGGTCGAGAAGCGCGGTTTCGACGTCGAAACTGTGCTTTTGCGTCACCGTAGCGGTGGGGAACTGGTTGTAGAGCCACAAGCCTTCATCGGCCGGCGCGGGCAGCGCCAGCAGGGAAACGAAAAGAAGCGCGGGAAATCTCACGACAGGCTGATTCTCCGCGATTGGCAGGCCGCGCGTCAAGAGAGGATTCGCATGAATGCCAACAATTCCGCCGAAAAGATTCAATGGAACTTTGAGGGCCGTAAAACGGAACCAGAATTAATGGGGCGTCGCCGATTCCCGCTGGAATTGGAAACGGCTCCTTGTGAAAGTGAACGTTCATCGCGGCCATTCGAGTAACTTCGTGCGCTGGGCGTCCGCCATTTGAGTGAACGTTTATTCGGTCATTGGGGTAATTTCATGCGCTGGGCGTCCGCCATTCTCTTGATTCCGGCCGTTTGCAGCCCGTGGCTGCGGGCGGCTCAATTCAGTGGCTCGGTGCGGGCCGCCGATCAGCTTGTGCCGGGGGCGACCGTGACCGCTCGCCAGGGCGAGACGAAGGTGACGGCGTTCACCGACGACAATGGCCGCTATACCCTCGACCTTGCGCCGGGCGCCTGGGATATTCAGGTGGAGATGTTCGAGTTCACTCCGGCAGGCGGGCAGGTGCAAGTCGGGGCCACGTCCATGACGCGGGACTGGGTGTTGAACATGCCCAAGGTGGCGGCGCGGGCGGGAGCGGCGGCAGCCGCCGCGGCGCCCCTCACGCCGGTCCCCGGCGCGGCCGCGGGCCGGGGGCGCACTGGCGGCCGGGGCGCCGGAGGACGTGGCGGCCGAGGAGCGCAGGGCGGCGCAGCGGGACAGGGCGCGGCGGTTGCCGCCACGGCCCCCGCCGCTGGCGACGCGACGGCTGCTACGACGGCTGCGCCCGGACGAGGCTCTCCGGGTTCCACCAACCTCATCGACATTCTCAACAGCCCCGGAACTCAGGCGGCGCCGGGCTATCAGAGAGCCGCCGTCCGCCAAACCGAACAAGGCCAGCAGGCGGCCGCGGACGCGGATGCGCAAGCCGCACAGAGTCCGTCGCTGACCCCCGAAGCCTCTTTGGACGACGAAGATGCATTTCTGGTCAATGGCAGCGTGAGCGGCGGGCTGGGGCAATCGAGCGACGACGAAACGCGCCGGCAGACGGCGGCGGGCCGCGGCGGTGGCCCGGGCGGTCCGGGCGGAGGCGGCGGCGCGGGCGGCGCGGTGTCCGCCGCGCAGGGGCTTACCAACTCGGCGGGGCTTCCCCCTGGAATGGCCGCGACTGTGACCAATGACAGCCTGGGCTTGGGCGGCTTCGGCGCCAGCGCCATCACTGGCGGATTTGGCGTGGGCGCCACGGGCGGCGGATTTGGCGGCGCGGGCGGCGGCCTTGGGGCCGGCGGCGGCCGCGGCGGCGGTGGGGCAGGATTTGGTGGCGGTGGTGGCGGCGGCGGCGGCGGTGGTGGCGGCGGCCGCGGCGGCCGCGGCGGCGGCGGTGGCGGCGGCGGCCGCGGCGGGCTCGGCGGACGGGGTCCCTTCAACGGCCAGTACGCCAGCTTTGGAAACCGAAGGCGGACAACCCCTCCGCTGACCGGATCGGTGCAGGTGAATGTGAGGAACTCCGACATCAACGCCGCGCCGTATTCCCTCAACGGGAAGATCACGCAGAAACCTTACTCCGCCAATAATACCATCAACGCCAATATTGGCGGACCTTTCAACATCCCCAAGATTGTGAACTGGCAGCGCGCCCAGTTCACCGTGAGCTTTTCCGGCTCGCTCAACCGCAGCGGCAGCAGCAATGTGGGCTCGGTTCCCACGGCGGCTGAACGCGGCGGAGATTTCTCGCAGGCCGGCGCCACCCCGCCGGTGATATACGATCCGCTGAGCGGCGCGCCGTTCCCCAACAACGCCATTCCCACAGCGCGCATCAACTCCGCCTCGGCCGCGCTGCTGCAGTATTTTCCGAGCCCCATGTATCCCGGAATCGTGCAGAATTACGGCTTCGTCATCACCAACCCAAGCGCCAGCCGCAGCCTGGGCGTGCGGTTCAATGCGCCGCTCAATAACAAGGACCGGCTGAGCTTCAATTTCCAGAGGCAAACCAGCGATTCCAAGTCCCACACGCTATTTGGTTTCCTCGACAGCAGTAACAGCGCGAATTTCAGCTTCTCCACCAGTTGGAGCCACAGTTTCGCGCCGCGTCTCAACAGCACCGCCACCTTTTCCACCAGCCGCTCCTCCTCCGTGGGCACTCCCTTCTTCGCCAACGGCGCGGACATCGCGTCCCAACTGGGCATCACGGGAACCGAGCAGATCCCGCTTACCTATGGACCGCCGAGCCTCTCGTTCACCAACTTCTCGGGCCTGAGCGACGGCTCCTCGACCGAGAGCCACAACCGGACCACCACAGCCGGCGAGTCGTTTATTTGGGTGTTCCAAAGGAAACATAACTTCACCTTTGGCTACACTTACAATCGCCTGGAGACGAACAGCCTCAACTACTCGAACGCGCGCGGCTCGTTCAGCTTCAGCGGCCTGCTCACCAGCGAGTTGGACGCCACGGGGAATCCGGTGAAGGGGACGGGCTACGATTTCGCCGACTTCCTGCTGGGATACCCGCAGAGCACCTCGTTGCGATTCGGAACCAGCCTCTATCCCCGCGGCTGGTCGACCAGCGCTTACGCGCAGGACGATTACCGCGTCGCCGCCGGGCTTACCATCAACCTGGGTCTCCGCTACGAGTTCTGGGCGCCTTACACGGAGTTGCGGGGACATCTGGCGAACCTCGATGTGAGCCCCGGCTTCACGGCGGTCGCGGTGGTGACTTCCGGGGAGAACGGACCGTATTCGGGGAGCCTGCCGAGCAGCATCGTGCGGCCCATGCCCAGGGATTTCTCGCCGCGCATCGGCGTGGCCTGGCGGCCGTTCAAGCGGTTGAACACCATTGTGCGCACCGGCTATAGCATTTTCTACAGCGGCTCTTCCTACGCCCAGATCGCCGGCCAGATGGACACCCAGCCGCCGTTCACGACCTCGGTTTCGCTCACCACCTCGGTAGCGGCGCCGCTCACCCTGCAAAACGGATTTCCGTCGTATCCCAACGTACTCACCAACACCTACGCCATCGATCCCAACTTCAAGATCGCGTACGCGCAGATCGCGAATTTCACTCTCCAGCACACGCTGCCGCACGGGTTTGTCCTGTTTACGGACTACATATGGACCAAGGGCACGCACCTGGGAGTTCTGGAGAATCCCAACCGTCCGACCGGTTCCATCTCCAATCAACAGCTTCAAATCGCCAACGCCACCAGTTTCACGTATCAGACGGACGGAGCGAACTCCCTCTACAACGCGGGGCAGGTGCAGCTCACCAAGCGGCTTTCCCGCAGCGTCTCGTTTACCACGCTGTACGTGCGTTCGAAATCCATCGACGATGCGTCGAGCTTCAGCGGCACGGGCGGCACCTCGGTGGAGTTCCTAAACAACCTGCGCCTGGAGCGCGGCCTCTCCACCTTCGACCAGCGGAATAAGCTCTCGGGCAGCTTCCAGTTTTCGTCTCCCGTGGGGGTTCGAGGATTCATGCGAAGTTCCGGCTGGAGGACCCAGGCGCTCAAGAACTGGAACCTGGCGGCTACGTTCAGCGCCGGCAACGGCTCGCCGCTCACGGCGTACGTGTCCGGCAACCTGGCCAATACCGGCGGCCTCGCGTCGGGAGGAGGAAACATTCGCGCCGAGGCGACCGGCCTGCCGATCGAAGCGCCCGGTTACGGGTTCTTCAATCTGGCGGCGTTTACCACGCCGCCCTCGGGCCAGTTCGGAAACGCCGGCCGCGACACCATTCCGGGCCCGTTCGTAACATCATTGAATGCCAACATGAACCGCGCCTTCCGCTTCGGCGAGAGCCGGCGCACCCTGACTGTCACTATCAACACCACCAACGTACTCAACCACTTCGCTATCACCGGTTTCGGAACGACGGTGAACTCGCAGACTTACGGCGTACCTACCGCCGCCACCTCGCCCCGCTCCGTGCAACTTGCCATGCGGTTCGCTTTCTAACTCCTATGCCAAATAAGAGCATCCAATCCACAGCCATGGTGGCGCTGGCGCTGGCAGCGGCGCTGGCGCAGCAGCCGGCGGCGCAGCGGCCCGCGGCCCAACCGCCGGCGGCGCAGAAGACTCCGGCCCAACCGCCGGTGATGGCCGGCGCCGCCACCTTCCAGGCCAATGCCAATTTGGTCATTGTCGACGTCACCGCCAAGGATAAGGCCGGCAATTCCGTCGAGGGACTGCGCCAGGAGGACTTCACCGTGCTCGAGGACGGCAAGCCGCAGAAGATCGCGGTGTTCGAGTACCAGCGCATTTCCACCACGCCGGAGCCTCCCCAGGAGATCAAGCTGGAGGAGCAGCTCCAGTTGCCGGAGGCGCCTAAGACCACCATCACCGCGGCGACGCCGGGCAAGATCCAGTACCACGACAAGCGGCTGATGGTGTTCTTCTTCGACTTTTCGTCGATGGCGATTCCCGAGCAATTGAGAGCGCAGGACGGAGCGCTCGATTACCTCAATAAGCACGTCACCAAGGACGACGTGGTGGCGATTCTGTTTTACGCCAGCACGGTTCAGGTTTTGAGCGACTTCACCGACGACCGCGACGTGCTGACCCGGGTCATCCGAACCCTTCCCATAGGCGAAGCCAGCGAATTGGCCGGATTGGCCGATACGGGCGACGACAACGGCGAGGATACGCAGGCGGCGTTTGTGGCCGACGAGACCGAGTTCAACATATTCAACACCGACCAGAAGCTGTTTGCCCTGGAGCAAGCCGCGCGGATGCTGAAGCCCTTCCCCGAAAAGAAAGCGCTGATCTATTTCTCGAGCGGCGTTACCCGTACGGGCCTGGACAACGAGGCCCAATTGCAGGCCACCATCAACGCGGCCGGCAGGGCGAACGTGTCCTTTTACGCCATCGACGCCCGTGGGCTGATGGGCGATCCGCCGGGCGGCGGCGCGAGTAAAGCGGGGTCGCGCGGATCGGGAATCTTCAACGGGTCGGTCTTCAACTCCCAGCGGTCCGGCGTGCTGGCTTCGCAGGACACCCTCTACACGCTGGCCGCCGAGACCGGCGGCAAGACTTTCTTCGACAACAACGATATCGGGCTGGGCATCGTCAAAACCCAGGAGTCCATGGGCAGTTACTATCTGCTGGGTTACTACAGCTCCAACAATGCCATGGACGGCAAGTACCGGAAGATAGACGTGAAGCTGAGTAACTCCTCCAAGCTGGTGGCCAAGCTGGAGCACCGGGAAGGCTACTACGCCGAGAAGACCTGGGGCAAGCTGAACGCGCAGGACAAGGAGCAGCAGCTTACCGAGGCGCTTTCGGCCGGCGATCCCGTGACCGATTTGCCACTGGCTCTTCAGGTGAATGCGTTCCGCATCTCATCCACCGCCTACTTCGTCCCGGTATCCATCAAAGTGCCGGGTTCGGTGGTGGCCCTGGCCGCCAAGGGCGGCGCCAGCGTCACACAGCTCGATTTCGTGGGCCAGGTTCAGGACGAGCGGCACGCCGTGGTGGGCAACGTCCGCGACAATATCCAGGTCAAGCTCGACCAGGCCGGCGCGGCTGCCGCCGGGCGAAAGAACTACCAGTACGACGCCGGCTTCACGCTCGAGCCGGGCCAGTATCGCATGAAGTTCGTGGTGCGCGAGAACGTCAGCGGCAAGATGGGGACGTTCGACACGCGCTTCACGGTGCCCGACCTGAGCGCGGACACATCGGGACTGAAGCTGAGCACCATCGTATGGAGCAGCCAGCGGGAGCCGGTGACGGCAGCCGTGGGCTCGGCCCAGCGGTTTGCCAGGAGAGAGATCGTCGCCAATCCCTTGATCGTGGGTGATCAGAAGGTGATCCCCAACATCACCCACGTCTTCCGGCGGACCGGGAGCATGTTCGTGAACTTCGATGTGTACGACGCTCTGCCCGATCCCGCCAACACGCGAAGGCGTCGCGTGAAGGTTTCCATGAGCCTGTTCAACGAGAAGAACGTGAAGACGTTCGAGGTAGGTCCAATCGACGCCACGCAACTCTCGCCCACGCGTCCCGAGGCCGTGCCCGTGCAGGTCGAGGTGCCGCTGCAGGACATCGCGCGCGGCGAGTACATGTGCCAGATCAACGTGGTGGATGAGGTAGGGCGCAAGTTCGCGTTTCCGCGGGCCAAGCTGGTGGTGCGGTAGCTTTCTTGGTGGGGCAGGCCTCCTGGCCTGCCTCTGGAGTTTCCATTTCCACCAAGGCAGGCCAGGAGGCCCGCCCCACTACGCCACCGCGCGCTCCTCTTTATCGAGCGCTTCGTGGATCAGCATTTTCAGGTACGTCTGATACCCCAGGCCGCGGCGCGCCGCGAGCTTCCGCGCCCGCTCGATATCGTCCGGCGGCAGCCGTATGGACGTCGGCCGCGCCACCCCGGGCGCCGGGCGCTTGCCCTTCAGACCGTGCTCCAGGGCGAAGTCAAACGTGGCGTCGCTAATCTGCTCCCACCAGCGGGCCTCTTCAGCTTCGTCGCGGAATTTGGGCACGTTGCGAATCCCGACGGTGCCGTCGCCTTTGTCGTAGAGCCCCAACTTGTCCCAAAGCTTTCGCATCTTCAAACTGGCCATGAATAAAGCCCCCTCTTGTTTTTCCTCACCGGGTATGCCGCCTCCTCCGGCGCTACGCCATGCCGCGCGATGTGGCCCCGGTTGGCATCGTCCCATTCGAAGCAGTTCTGCCTTTCGGCCACGCACTACATTGTAGCTACACCCGGGTTCCGATTTCAAAGCCCCGCATTGAGACCGGCGCCGATACCACTTAGAATGTGGAGCGAAGGAGCGCCACCATGAAAGCGCTTATCGGATCGAAGAAACTTGTCTGCGCCGCCACGGCGCTTGCGCTGGCGGGGGTATGGATCGTTTCCGGACAGAACTCGGGCGATGCTCTGGAGCGCGGTTTCGCCAACCCGCCGGACAGCGCCAAGCCGCGCGTCTGGTGGCACTGGATGAACGGCAATATCACCAAAGAGGGCATCAAGCTGGACCTGGAGTGGATGAAGCGGGTGGGCATCGCCGGCATGCAGAATTTCGACGCCTCGCTCAGCACGCCGCAGATTGTGGAGAAGCGGCTGGTTTACATGACCCCGGAGTGGAAGGACGCCTTCCGCTACGCCGCCACCCTGGCCGACCAGTTGGGGCTGGAAATGGCCATTGCCGGCTCGCCCGGCTGGAGCGAGAGCGGCGGCCCATGGGTGCCACCTTCCCAGGCCATGAAGAAACTCGTGTGGAGCGAGACGCGCGTGGAAGGCGGGCGTCCGTTCACCAGCGCGCTGCCTAAGCCGCCCTCGGCCACCGGACCGTTTCAGAACATCCCCCGCGCCGGCGCCACGGCCGAGTATTACGCCGATGCCGCCGTGGTGGCCTATCGCGCGCCGGCGAACGATGCGCCGCTGGCGGAATTGCAGCCCAAGGTGACCTCCAGCGGCGGATCCTTCGACCTGGCAGCGCTGACCGATGGCGACCTGGTGAAGTCCACCACGCTCCCCGCCGCGCCGGCGGGCGGGAAGGCGTGGATACAGATCGAATTCCCCAAACCGCAGGCCGTTCAAGCGCTTACCATCGTCACCGGAGGCGGCCGGGGTGGCCGCGGCGGCGGCGCCAGCGAGGCCCTGGAAGCCGGCGACGACGGCCAGCAGTTCCGGACAGTGGCTACGATTCCCGCCGGCGGAGCGGCGGAGCACACGATCGCGTTCCCGCCGGTCACGGCTCGCTTTTTCC
>JBEKPK010000191.1:0-10671 GCA_049520795.1 Bryobacteraceae bacterium | reverse complement strand
TCGCAGTTGACCAGGGCGTTCATGTCCGCGCCGATCATGATGACTCTCCACGGCGTCGTGATAGGACCGTTGATCACCGCCGGATGGCTCAGGCGCTCGGTGTCCTTGCCGTATCGCGAGCGGAACCCGAAGCTCGCCGGCTCGGCGTGGCCTAGCCTGGCGTGCAGCGCTTGCGTGGCATCCGCCTGGAACACCATCCCGCTGTAATTGACCAGCGCGCCCTCGGTTATGGCGGCGTACGCGCTCTTGTCGCGCAGCACGAAGGTGAACGGAGGGTTGGTCCACTCGCCGTCCATCATGCCCTCGATCGTATTGGTGGTGGTGCGCCACGGATAGAGCCCTTCGTAGCCCGATACGTAATTCTGCGGCGCGATCACGCTCCCCGCCGGAACGCGGAACACGGTGGCTTCGTCGGGCGTCCGTGCGCCCTGGCCGGGCACGAGGTGACGGAAGGCCACGCCGTCGTTGTAGGCCCGGATTTCGAGCGTATAGGACGTTCCCGTCTTCGGATTCGTCAGGGCCACTTTGGCGCCGTTGCAGTTGTTCACCGCGGTGGAGTGCGGACCGTACCAAGGGTAGGTCTCATTGACCTTATAAGTCTCCGCATTCCCGATCTGCGCCCCGCCGGCGAGATCCACGCCATCGACAACGATGCCCAGCGGGGATGGGTCGATGATGTTCTTCGAGTTGAACGTGATTGTATATTCAAGATGGCCCTGGGCGCCCGGCGCCAACACAAACCGCACTTTGCCATCCGGGCTGGCTACCGTCACGTCCGCCATCGTGGGGAGCGACACACAGAAAAGAACTAGTGGATGCAGGATAAATCTCTTCATTTGCGTTCTCCTGGAGCCGGACGGGCCGCGAAGGGACATCGCGGCCGGCCTCGCCTCAGTTTGGTCCGGTTCAGCAAACCGGGATGAGCCGGATGGCGCCACCGCCGCCCGGAGCCAGTTTCAACGTCAAGCCCGTTCGGGCATTCACGCGACGCTTCTCCACAACCGACGGCCGCCGGCCTGTTGGCTGAGTCAGGGGACGCTGTCGACCGCGGCGGCCGAGGCCCGGATGCCACTGGAAGTAAGCATAGGAAGCCGAATTGCGCGCCAACGGAGGCAGCGCAGTCGCGGATGGCGCCGGACAAGCGACTATTTCCCGGCGGCGCCGGGCGAAAGTACCCTGCGCGTGACGTATGCGGTCCTGGTGGGCTGTCTGCCTCTAAACTCCGCTCGCACGAGCACCTGGTAGAAGTCCGGCAATCTGCCCGAGGGTAACCGCAGATGATCGACCAGATTCTTGGCGGAAGCTGGAGTGGTGAGGTAGGATGCCGCTGCCCACGGTATCTCCGAGCCAGTTGCGGTGAGAATCAGGACTCGCTTCGAGGGATCGGGCCCCGGGACCACCGTAATCACCGCGTACTTTTCGACCCAGTTTGGCGATCCGAGGGGCTCCGTGCTTACAGTATATTCGGAGGGCTCTCCCTGCCGCGGGTGAACCACTCGGATTCTTTGGCCTTCCTGGCGGAACTCGGTTCCGGCCAGGAAGTGCCGGATTTGTGGGTCCGTGTCCGCCTTGCCCAGAAGTATCAGGTGATTGCCGTGGATGTCGTTCCAAGTCAGATCGACGGACAGAGCCAGGTGGATCTCCGGCTTTCTTGCGCTCAATTGCCGGGCGATCAGGAATACCGCCTGGGTGGAGCCGAAATCGTTGTAGTACCGATTCTCATACAGCTTCGGCGTAGCGAACAGCCGCTGCATCTTCATCAGCGCTTGGGAAGATTCAACCTGGCCCATTTCGTTCACTTCGCCGTCGCGTGCATAGACCCCTTCGGCGAGTTGGACAAAGAGCCGCGTTTCGAATGAGATCATTATGGGCGTGCCGCGGTCGAGGAAGGGTCTCCAAATGGCTTCCATTTCGGGCGTCCAGCCTGGTTGTGCTGGAAGGGGACGCCAGCGCAGGCCCAATGACAACACGGCGAATGCGATCAACACGCCGGCCAGGACCCCGGCGCCGACCATCTTGAAGACGCGCCGGTCGCCAACCAACCGCGCTCCGGCGCGCGGCCTGCCGCGGACAAACCGGACGCTATGCGTGCCTTTGTTCAACTCGATGCGTAGCTCGGCATGGGGCGCTTCCTCGGAATAGAACCGGTCGAGCTTCTGGCGCAGCTCATAGATGCGGCTGCGTACCGAGGAATCCTCGGAAGTGGAATAGCCTTCAGGCCGGTCCAGCGCCTCCACGCCTATTCTGTATTCGTTCAGTTCATTCCCGCGCCCCTCCATCTCAGCCTCAGAAAGGAATCGCAGGAGCTTTCTCAACCGATCGGAGCGCGCAAAGGTCCGGCTGCCAAGGACCGCTTCAAGAGTGTCCCGCCTCTCGGCCACGGTAATGTCGGCGTCCTGCCGGCGGCTGCCGTCCGAATGTCCCATCTGCTGGGGAAAAATTGTACCACATTGGGCATCCGCCTGAGATGAAGTCTCTCCGAAGTCTCTCCGAACGGTTCTCGGACCTGTGCGCGGCGCCAGGATTCCTCGCGCTCCGAATCCTCGGAAAAGGCCATCCGTCGGGTTGCAAACCGTTCTTGGACGCTGTCTCACGGTGCGGGCCGGAGTCCTAATGCGCTGCTTCCCTTCGGTATACACGCCGCACGGTGCGAGAACTTGACCGCCCAAGATTTTCTCGCCGATCATACCTCCTATCACGTTGGTTTCAGTTTCCGGCTGGATCGGGTGAAGCCCGGCAGCCAAGGGCGGGGGTGTGGCGCATGGGCCGGAAGTCGGCGACGCCGGGGAGAGATCCGGCACACGGGGGTTCGCGACGTCCTCTCAATGGTCTAAGCCTTCCCCGCACTTCAACTCCATAATTGATTGGGGTAAATTGCTCCGCGAAAGACACAAACTGAAAGGTGGTGGCAGGTGAATCCTCTTAAGCACAAGGGCGCGATGTTCGCCCTGCTGTTGGTTTTCGCTGTGTCCGCGTGGGCGCAGCTCGATACAGGAACCATCGCGGGCCGGGTCAGCGACGCGACCGGCGCGGTGGTCGCAAACGCGCAGATCAGCATAGTCCAAACGGATACGAACTTCGAGACCTTATCTCAAACCAACGAGGAGGGCTTGTACCGGGCCCAGTCCCTGCGGCCGGGTCCTTATCGAGTCACCGTCACGGCGCCAGGATTCAAGCGTTTTGTGCGGGAAGGCATGAATCTTCGCGTAGGCGATGTCATGGAGCTCAACCTTGCGCTCGAGGTTGGCGCAGTCACCGAGTCGGTCGACGTGGCCGACACCTTGCCGCTTTTGGACACCGAAATCTCGGCCACTGGCGCGCTGGTGCAAGGCGCGTACCTCTACGAATTGCCCAACTACAAGCGCGAGGTGTATAAATCGCTGTTCTACGAGCCGGGCGTGACATACACCGGCGGCCCCTCGAGCGACGGCGGCTATGGAGGAATGCACGTGGCCGGCAACCCGTTTGGCGTAACCGGAACCTATGAGGACGGCCAGCTAAACAGTATCGGGGCCAGCGGCAACGTCATGAACGGGGTCGAGGAGGTCAAGTTGCTGACCTCCACGATACCCGCCGAATACGGTCACTCCGCCGGCGGGGCCGTCACCGTGGTGAAAAAGACCGGGACCAACGATCTGCACGGGATCGCCTCCATGTACGGCCGCACGCGCCGCATGCAGCATCGCAAGTTCTTCGACGAGTACCGCACCTCGCAGGTAGTGCCCGGTTACGGCGCCGCGGAGGGGCTGCTCTTCTTTCAGCCGGACGCCAACATCAGCGGGCCGGTGTACATTCCCAAGGTTTACGACGGCCGGAACAAGACTTTCTTCATGTTCGGCTGGCAGTGGCAAATCGAGAAGCAGCCCAAGCAGCAGGTAAGCACGGTGCCGAGCGTGGCCGAGCTGGGCGGGGATTTCAGTTTCGGCGGGATTGGGCAGCCGGTCTACGATCCGCATTCGTTCGCCCAGCTCGCCAATGGCACATGGACCTCGACCCCTTTTCCGAACAACGTTATTCCCCCCTCGGAATGGAGCCGCGTGGCGCAGAACATCCTGGCGCTGAAACCTTACGTACTGCCCAACGCGCCCGGCTCGCTGACGTCCACGGGACCGCAGAACAACGAGTATTCCAATCCGTGGAAGTTGTACCGGGAGGACAACTGGACGCTGCGCATCGACCAGGAGTTCACGCCGAACCTGAAAGCCTACGGAAGCTGGACCCGCCAAACGGATTGGATACGGCAGAAGCCCTGGACCATCGCCGCGGACAGCATCTTCGATTCCAGTCAGAACCTCGGCTACCCCGTGAACCAAATCGCCTCGACGGGTCTTGTCTGGGTCATATCGCCGAGCTTCATCACCGACATACGGGGGGGCATATACCGGGCGTACAGCCATACCATCGACATCGCCCAGAATCAGAATTTCGCCAGCATATATGGGATTCCCGGCCTGTCGCCGGCCTACGCTCCGCAGGGCGTCGGACCTTCCGGGTTTACGGAAAACATAAACATCGGCGGGCCGAGCACTTCGGTCAGCGAGAACCTGACTTTCAGGGACGACACGACCAAGATCTACGGCCAGCACGCCTTCAAGTGGGGCTACGAATTGCTGCGGAACCGGCAGGACAACAACAGCCCGGGCAACCCGGACGGGAGTTTCAACTACACCGGTACCAGCGGTCTGCAGAGCAATGGGACCGCCATACCCAACACGGGGAACAGCTTCGCCAATTTCCTTATAGGCGGAGTCAATTCCGACAGCTTCAACTATAACCTGATGGCCAGCCTGCCGCGCAATTGGGAGCACAGCTTCTATGCCCAGGACGACTGGAAGATCGACCCGAAGCTGACGCTGAACATCGGCGTCCGGTACGAGCTTGAGACGCCGCCCGTGCAGAAGCTCGGGCGGTTCAGCGTCTTCAATCCTTACGCTCCGGACACTTCGACCTACACCAGTTGCCCGGCGGGCGGCTGCGGCTCGTTCCTCGGCGCTTGGGAGCATCCCACCAGCGGGTATCCGTATAACATGCAACACAACCGCTTCGATCCGCGCATCGGTCTGGCCTGGCATCCGGCGCCGAAATGGGTTGTCCGAAGCGGCTTCTCCGTGACCCACCTGGACCTGGGACTCGGCTACCTGTATACCAACGAACTGATTACCCAAGCCACCAGCCAGTCGCAGGCGGTCGGGAATCCCATGCCGTTGTTCTATATCTACCAAGGCCCGCCAGCGATCGTCTACCCGGCGCTCCGGGCGGACAATTCGGTGCCGTTCGTGGGCAGCCCCGGCTCGAACAGCGCCAATATCATCGAGCAGAACCTGCACGCGCCTTACACCATTGGCTGGAACGCCAACGTCCAGTACCAGGTCAGGAAAGACTACATGGTGGAGGTGCGGTACGTAGGCCAAAAGGAGGTGGCCGGGACGGGCTCCTACGACACCGACCAACTGCCCTTTGGCATGATCCCCAACCCGAACGGGTCGGGCTGGTTGAACCTCAACGACCCCGCCAACGCGGCCTTCCGCAACTCTTGGTTGAGCACGGCCCAGTATTCGCGTTTCTATCCCGGCTACGGCAGCGTTCCGATGAACGGCAACGACGGTCGGATGACGCACCACGAAGGCACCGTGAAGCTGGAGAAGCGCTACTCGAAGGGTCTGAACTTCCTGACTTTCTATACCTACCAGAGGACCCTCACGGACAACGCCCTTTCCAGCCCGTACCTGAACTGGGACCTGAACAAAGGCCGCCCGGGCTACGACCAGCAAATGAACTTCACCGGCTCGATGACCTATGAGCTCCCGGTCGGCAAGGGCCGCAAGTTCTTGAACCGCGGCGGCGTGCTAAACACCCTCCTCGGCGGCTACAACCTGGTGTGGACCTACACCATCACCAGCGGCAACCCGACCGGCATTGGCATTTCGGGTTCCAGCTCGATCCAGTACCCAGGCTATATGTCAACCTACGGCAACGTG
The DNA here is from genome assembly GCA_049520795.1 of Bryobacteraceae bacterium. Classification (GTDB taxonomy): domain Bacteria; phylum Acidobacteriota; class Terriglobia; order Bryobacterales; family Bryobacteraceae; genus BOG-224. The sequence goes on along the minus strand of JBEKPK010000191.1, from coordinate 4,693 downwards.
ATGCTGTTGCAGAACCCGATGCTCAGGAACAACTGGCAGGACCTGGGCACAAACCGCTTTAACCAGAACTCCCAGAACTCGATGATCAACTGTGGGTTCGACGGGAGCTTTCAGGTAGGCTGGGGGAACTCCTGCTTTGCCGCCATGCCCTCGTTCACCAACGGGACTAACGGCGTGAACGTGTTTACCGCGCAGCGGGCCATTGCGGCGAGTGTGTCGGCTTCCAAGGAAGTCCAGATCTGGGAACGACTGCGGTTGCAGATACGGTGGGACTTCCAGAACCCCTTCAAGTGGTACAATTTGGCCAATCCGAACACGACTCTCGCCATCAACAGCGTGTCGAACTCCAAGAGTTTCGGCACCACCAGCGTCGGCGGCGAGGCGACCTCGACTCAATACGGCGGCCTTCCGTGCATGAATCTGACGATCGCGTTTAAGTGGTAGCTTGACATGCGGGGGCTGGCATGACGCATAAGCGCTAAGTTAAGAGCGGACTGGCCAAACCAGTTGGCCGCTCAGTCAATATGAGTGGTGACGGAATTGAGCGGGTCACGTTATATAAGTTAGCGCTTATGGGGCATGTTCGGCCCCTCGCTTTCCATTCGGGCGAAAAGGGGCATGCCCCACGGGCGCCGTCTCACTTGGCGGGCGAGAAGAGCGCCACCATGCCGCCCGAGGGCGCCATCTTCAATTGCAGCGTGTCGGACGCATGTACCGTCTGTTCGTTCTTGACCAGGCCACTACAGCGCTGGAGCACCCGGACGGAAGAATCCCGAACATGGCGCAATCACGGCCGCGGCGCCGAAGGACGTGAATTCCGCGGGCGGAACGGAGGCAGTTGTTCCACTACGTCGCGCGCGGCTTCGGCCGTGTTGGCATGGATCGTGACCGTGTTTTCCACGTTCAGGGCATAGCCGCCGGCCAGTACGATGGCCACCGGAATCCCGTGCCGAAGGGCGGTCTGGATAACCATGTGATCGCGCTCCTTCAGGCCGTCGAATGTCAGGGAGAGCCCGCCGAGCTGGTCCTCGAAATAGGGGTCCGCTCCGGCCACATAGAGCACCAGGTCGGGTTGGAACATCTCAAGGGCGGCGTGGTATCCGTTGCGCAGGCGGTGATTGTATTCGGAGTCTCCCACCCCGTCAGCCAGATGGATGTCCAGGCTGGAAGGCGGTTTGGCGCTGGGGTAGTTGTTGAACTGGTGGATGGAGAGCGTAAAGACGTTTGGGTCGCCGGTGAAGATGGCCGCCGTGCCATTGCCTTGGTGCACATCGCAATCGACAACCATGGCCCGCCGGATGGCGCCGTCGCGCTCCATGCGGCGCACCGCGACGGCGATATCGTTGATGGCGCAGAAACCCTCTCCGTGATCGGCGAAGCCGTGATGGAAACCGCCGCCAAGGTTGAAGCCCACGCCCGATTCAAGCGCCAGTCGCGCTGCCAGCGTGGTCCCGCCCGCGGCCAGCCGGAAGGCCTCCACCATCTGGCGCGAGTAAGGGATCTCCAGCGTCAGAATGTCCTGGTAAGTCAGGCCGCCGGAAGTGAGCTTGGATATCCAGGCCTCGTCGTGCGCCAGCAGCAGATCTTCGTCGGAGGCGGGCTCCGGCTCGATGAAATCGGCGGGGGACGCGAAACGGGTCCGCAGCAGCCGGTCGTGCAGCCACTTGTATTTCTTGGACGGAAACACGTGGTCGCCCAGGCGCAGGTCGTAGTGCTCGTGGTAAACCAGCCGGAAGGGCAGCATTGCGGCTAATCGCCCAGGAACTTCCCGAAGGCCCGTAAATCCTTCACGTTGTCGCACACGGCCTTGATGGCGGCGGTCAGCGGGATGGCCAGCAGGAGCCCGGCCGCGCCCCACAGAAACCCCCAGAACATGAGGGAAAACGTCACCACCAGGGGGTTCAGGTGCACGCGCGATCCCACCACCTTGGGATAGAGCAGGTTGAGGGCTATCAGGTGCAAAGCCGCCGTGATGGCCACAGCCAGCGCGTATACTTGCACCTGGTTCTGGTTGAGCGCGGCGAAAAGCGGGGGAAGCAGGGCGAGCGGGAGACCCACGTACGGAAACAGGCTCAGACAGCCGCTCAACGACCCCACCAGCAGCGGGTAGGGAAGGCGGACAAGCCAGAACCCCAACGCGCTGAGGACCGACAGCAGAAGGCCCAGGAGGAAGTTGCCCACCACGAATGCGCGCACCATCTCGGCGATGCCCGCCAGGCTCCGCGCGGCTACCAGGCGGCCTTCGCCGCGGAAGAACTGGAGGAAGCTGCGGTTGATGTGATCGCGCCAGCTCAGCATGAAGTACACCAGGAAGGGCACGAACGACGCCATGAGCAGGATTTCGGAGAACGAGCCCAGGCGCGCGTAGATGAAATCGCCGACCGGCGCGCCGGGCAGCCGCGCCGGTTCGGGCGCGGCGGGGCCTTGCGTGATAGCCGGGGCTGTCTCTCCTTTTTTTCCCCTTTTCCTGGCGGCGGCTTCCTGGGCGCGCTGGCGCTCCTCCAAGTCCCGCAGCCGCGCGGGCAGAACCATGCGGTAGGCGTTGTCCTCGGAATTCTGGACCCTCAGGCGGACGCTGTCCACGATGTCGCCGATGCGCTGGCCGTATTTCGGAAACTCGTCGTACAGACTGGAGAGCTGCGCGTAGGCGCCCATCCCAATCACCCACAGGCCCAGCAGCGCCGTGGCGCAAACCAGGAAGCTGGCCACCCCGCGCGGCAGGCGAATGCGCATGAGCAGCAGGACGAACGGCTCCAGAATGAACGCGATGGTCACCGCGACGATGGAGGTGATGAACAGCGCGCGCCCGTAGTAAAGGATGGCGATAACGACTCCCATCGCCACCACCGGCACGGAAAGATGCCGGGCATCCTCGACTGCTTTGGCTGTGCCGCTCGGAGGCTTGGTTATCGGCGCCACGGCGCGTGCAACCTTGTCTCGAATGTAGCATGCCGGCGTCTATAATGAAATTGATTTGACCCTCGCGAAGACCCGCATTTTAGCCCTCGACCTGGGTAAGCGGCGCATCGGCCTGGCCATCAGCGATCCCCTGGGCATCACGGCGCAGGGGCTGCCCAATTTGGTGCGCGTGAACAAGCGTTCCGACCTGGAGGCGATCGAGCGCCTGGCCCGCGAGCGCGAGGCGAGCCTGATCCTGATGGGCAACCCCGTCAACATGGGCGGATTGGAAGGCCGCCAATCCGGCTGGGTGCGCGAGTTCGGCGAGGCGCTGGGGCGGCGCGCCGGGTTGCCGGTGCGGTACTGGGACGAGCGCCTCACCAGCGTGGAAGCGGGCCGGGTGCTGCGCGCGAGCGGCGTCAGCATTGAGAAGCGGGCGGCCGCGGTGGACCGGCTCTCGGCCGTCATTCTGCTGCAGAGCTACCTGGATTCGCTGGGCCGGGAGGCCGGTCCGAACAGGTCTCCGACCGTATGATTTCTTCCTCAAGGCTGCGGGCCGGGTCGAGGCGCCAGCCTATGACGATCGCGCGGCGGGTGGCGATGTGGGCGGTTCTGGCCGCTCTGGCGGGGGGATTCGCCTTCTTTCGCCTCACGGTCCCCTACCGCGGCTTCAAAGGCGAGACGTTCGTGGACATACCACGCGGCGCTTCCACCGGCGCCATCGCCGGCATGCTGGCGGAGGCCGGCGTGGTGCGCAGCCGGTGGGATTTCCTGCTCGCCCGGGCGGTCCGGCGCGGGCGCAAGCTGCAGGCGGGCGAGTACCGCTTCACGCGCCCGGCATCGGCGCTGGCGGTCTTCGGGCGGATCGCGCGCGGCGACGCCTTCTACTACGATCTGGTGGCGCCGGAGGGCTGGAACATGTTCGACATCGCGGCCGCGGCGGAGAAACTTGGGCTTTTCCCGGCGGACCGCTTCCTTGAGGCCGCGCGCGATGCGGCGATGATACGCGATCTCGACCCGCGCGCCCCCACGCTCGAAGGATATCTGTTTCCCGACACGTACAAACTCAGCCGCCACACCACGCCGGAACAGCTTTGCCGAATCATGACCGCGCGCTTCCGGGAGGTGTGGCGGGATCTGCGCCCCCAGGCCGGCGCGCACGAGACCGTCACGCTGGCTTCGCTCGTGGAAAAGGAGAGCAAAGTCGCCGGGGAGCGGTCCCGCATCGCGGCGGTGTTCCAAAACCGGCTGCGCATCGGCATGAAGCTCGATTGCGATCCCACCACGATTTACGCCGCGCTGCTCGACGACCGGTACCGCGGGACGATTCACAAATCCGACCTGGCGAGCGGCAACCCTTACAACACCTACCGCCGGGCGGGCCTGCCGCCGGGGCCCATCTCCAATCCCGGGCTGGCGTCCATCCAGGCCGTTCTGAGCCCGCAGCCGTCGGATGCGCTCTATTTCGTGCTGCGCCCGGACGGTTCGGGAGAGCACCAGTTTTCGGACAATATCGCCGCGCATGAAGAAGCCACCGCCCAATACCGCCGCCGGCGCCGCCGGTAAGCCGGTGAAACGGCGCCTCGCCGAGTACCTCGACGAGCGCCGGCCAGCCGCCATCACGGAGGCCGTGTGGAAGGAGCTGCTGGCGCTGCTGGCGCCGGTATCGGAAGGCTATCTGCGAGAGCTGCTGCGCGCTTCCGGCCTGCCTTTCGAGCAACCCTGGGCGGGAGTGCGCCAGCACACCTTCGAGGAGATCGAAGAATCGCTGCGCGCCCTGGGGCGGGTCTACGCC